>JAATGL010000043.1 GCA_015654705.1 Alphaproteobacteria bacterium
AGCCGGCGATCGACGAGCCGTCGAACATCGTGCCGTTGGTCAGGAAGTCCTCGTCGACCATCGAGAGGTCGAACGTGACGTGCTGCCACTTGCCGCGCGGATCGGTGAACCGCACATCGACGAACTTGACCTCCTTGGCCTTGATCATCGCCAGAATGCTTGCCGGACTGTTTGCCATGGTCTTCGGTCTTCCCCTTCAGGTGTTGGAACGCAATGCGTCGGTCTGTTCAGATGGCGTCGGCGCCGGTCTCGCCGGTGCGGATGCGGATCGCCTCCTCGATATTGAGGACGAAAATCTTGCCGTCGCCGATGCGGCCCGTGCGCGCAGCCTTCTGGATCGCGTCGACCGAGGCTTCGAGCCGGTCTTCGGAGACGACGATCTCGATCTTCACCTTGGGCAGGAAGTCCACGACATATTCGGCGCCGCGGTAAAGCTCAGTGTGGCCCTTCTGGCGGCCGAAGCCCTTGGCCTCGGTGACCGTGATGCCCTGCACGCCGACGACCTGCAAGGCCTCCTTCACCTCATCCAGCTTGAACGGCTTGATGATGGCTTCGATCTTTTTCATGAATCCTCTCCTTGGCGGTTGTTGATACACCGCCCCGTTAACGAAATAGCAGGACTTGTGCCGCTTCCCGGCGATTTAATCACTTTTCCGATCAAAGGGTTATGGGGTATCGAAAATTCGTTTGGGCGGCGGTTGCACGTTCTTTGATCTTTTCGCCCAACAATTGGGCAGTTTCTCCTGGATCGATAAGGCGGGTTAAGGTGAGTACATGAGCACATTCCGTTTCAACCCCGTCTTCGCCGGCCTCGGCACGACCATCTTCACCCAGATGTCGGCGCTGGCGGTGGAGCATGGCGCCGTCAATCTTGGGCAGGGCTTTCCCGACGAGGACGGGCCGCCGGCGATCCGCGAGGCTGCGGCGGCGGCCTTGCGCGACGGGCCCAACCAGTATCCGCCGATGCGCGGCCGCATCGAATTGCGCAAGGCCATCGCCGCGCATGCCAGGCGGTTCTACGGCTTCGATTACGACCCCGACACCGACGTGGTGGTGACCTCGGGCGCGACCGAGGCGCTGACCGCCTCGATCATGGCGACGGCCGGGCCGGGCGACGAGGTCGTGCTGATCGAACCGTCCTACGATTCCTATCGCCCCATCGTGGAGGCGGTGGGCGCGGTCGTGCGGACGGTGAAGCTCGCCGCGCCCGACTGGCGGCTGACGGAGGAGGCGTTGCGCGCCGCATTCACGGCGAAGACAAGCGCCATCGTGATCAACACGCCGCTCAATCCGATCGGCCGCGTGTTCGACCGCGCCGAGCTGGAGGCGCTGGCGCGCGTGCTGGCGGGTTCGCACGCGGTGGCGATCTGCGACGAGGTCTATGAGCATCTGGTCTTCGATGGCCGCCCGCATATTCCGCTGGCTGCGCTGCCGGGAATGGCGCCGCGTGCGCTGCGCATCGGCTCCTCCGGCAAGATGTTCTCGCTGACGGGCTGGAAGGTCGGCTGGGTCGCGGGGCCGGCCGATCTGATCCGCGTCGTCGCCAATGCGCATCAGTTCATCACCTTCACCACGTCGCCTGCGCTGCAGCTCGGCATCGCGCATGGCCTGACCCACGAAATGGATTTCACGCTCGGCCTGACGAAGGAACTCCAGGCCAAGCGCGACATGCTGGCGAACGGCATTGCGAAGTTGGGCTTCCGTCTTCTGGCGTGCGAGGGGTCTTACTTCCTGACCGCCGATATCCGCGGGCTGACCAATGAAAGCGACCGCGCCTTCTGCGAGCGCCTGGTGCGCGAGGTCGGCGTGGCGCTGATCCCGCTCAGCGTCTTCTTCGCCGAAGGCACGCCGGACAATCTCGTGCGCTTCGCCTTCTGCAAGAAGCGCGCGGTGATCGCGGAGGCGGTGACGCGGCTGGAAAAATTTTTCGGGAACGAAAAGACGCATCGATGAGACGTCTCTACATCGTGCGCCACGGCCGCGCCGCGGCGGGGTTCGGCGAGTCCGCGGATCCGGGTCTCGACGCATTGGGCCGTGAGCAGGCGATGGCAGTCGCGCAGCGTCTGGCGCCGCTGGGACCGCTGGCGATCCTGACGAGCCCGCTGGCCCGCGCGCGCGAAACCGCGCAGCCGCTGGCGGCTTTGTGGAAGCGCGCGCCGCTGGTGGAACCGGCGGTCGCGGAGATTCCGTCTCCTGAAGGCATGACGCTGGAGGCGCGCGCGACCTGGCTGCGCACGCTGATGGCCGGCTCGTGGCGCGATGTGCCGCGCGCGCTCGCCGAATGGCGCGAGCACTGCATCGCAACGGTCTTGGCGATGCCGCACGATGCGGTGATCTTCTCGCATTACATCGCCATCAATGTGATCGCCGGCGCGGCCACGAATGACGATCGCGTGGTCGTCTTCTCGCCGGACAATTGTTCCGTCACGCTGTTCGAGACCGACGGCGCGACACTGCGCCTGATCGAAAAGGGCCGGGACGCATCGCTGACAAAGGTGAACTGATGCCGGAACCGCATGAGATGAGCGCGGCCGAATTGTCGGCGGCCTATGCGTCGAAAGAACTTTCGCCGGTCGATGTCGCGCAGGCCTGCATCGGCCGCATCGCGGCGCTGGATGCGGAGATCAATGCGTTCTGCCTGATCGACGCGGCGACATCGCTGGCCCAGGCCGAAGCCTCGGAAGCGCGCTGGATGGCGGGCGCGCCGCTCTCGCTGCTGGACGGCGTGCCGGTGGCGGTGAAGGACCTTCTGCTGACCAAAGGCTGGGCGACGCGGCGCGGCTCGCTGACCGTCGATCCGAACGGTCCGTGGACGGAGGATGCACCGGCGGTGGCGCGGCTGCGCGAGGCGGGCGCCGTTCTGATCGGCAAGACGACGACGCCGGAATTCGGCTGGAAGGGTTCGACCGACAGCCCGCTGACCGGCCTCACGCGCAATCCCTGGAACAGGGCCAGGACGCCCGGCGGCTCGTCGGGCGGCTCGGCGGCGGCGCTGGCGGCGCGGTTCGCACCGCTGGCGCTGGGCACCGATGGCGGCGGCTCGATCCGCATTCCGGCGAGCTTCGCCGGCGTCTACGGCCTGAAACCCAGCTTCGGCCGCGTGCCGGCCTATCCGCTGTCGCCCTTCGGCACCGTGGCGCATGTCGGCCCGATGAGCCGCACGGTGCGCGATAGCGCGATGCTGACGAACGTGATCTCCCGGCCCGACGCGCGCGACTGGTTCGCCGGTCCCCATTCCGGCGCGGATTACACCGCGCGGCTGGGCGAAAGCCTGAAGGGCCGGCGCATCGCCTTCAGCCCGCGCCTCGGTTTCGCCAGGAAAGTGGTGCCGGAGGTCGAGACGCTGGTCGCCGCGGCGGCGCGGCGCTTCGAAGCGATGGGCGCCCAGGTCGAGCAGGTCGATCCGTCCACGGACGATCCGTCCGAGATTTTCCAGACGCTGTGGTGGGCCGGCGCCGGCTTCCTGCTGGGGGATCTGCCGGAGGAAAAGCAGCGGCTGCTCGATCCCGGCCTGCGCCGCATGGCGGAGGAGGGGACCGCGATACCGCTGAAGACATATCTGTCCGCGAATGCGGCGCGCGGCGCCTATGGCAGCCGGCTGCGCCAGTTCATGGAAGGCTATGATTTCCTGCTGACGCCCGCCGTCGCCACCCCCGCGTTCGATGTGGGGATGCTGTCGCCGCTGGACGATGACGGCCGCGCCTGGCTGCAATGGACGCCGTTCAGCTTCCCCTTCAACCTGACGCAGCAGCCGGCCGCCAGCATCAATTGCGGGTTCACGCCGGACGGCCTGCCGGTGGGGCTGCAGATCGTGGGCCGCATGTTCGACGATGCGGGCGTGCTGGCGGCCAGCGCGGCCTATGAGGCAGCCGATCCGCACTTCGACAAGGCGCCGAAGGGGTTCTAGTCTGGCGGCATGAGCGCCGAAATCCTCACCGTCGCGCAGTCCTACGAGGCCGACCGCTATGCGGCGGCGCATGGCGTGGCGTCTTTGACGCTGATGGAGAATGCCGGCCGGGCGGTGGCGGCGGAGATCGGCAAGCGCTGGTCGCCGCGTCCGGCCCTGGTGCTCTGCGGACCTGGCAACAATGGCGGCGACGGGTTCGTCGTCGCGCGTCTCCTGAAAGCCCGGGGCTGGGAGGTCCGCCTTGCCTTGTTGGGCGCGAGAGAGGCGCTCAAGGGCGACGCCGCCGCGATGGCCGCGCGCTGGGACGGCGGAACGCTGCCGCTTTCCGCCGATCTGCTGCCGGGCGCGGAACTAGTGATCGATGCGCTGTTCGGCGCCGGCCTGGCGCGGCCGCTGGACGGTGCGGCGCGGGACGCGGTCGTGGCGCTCAACGCCTCTTCCGTCCCGGTGGTCGCCATCGACGTTCCGAGCGGGCTGCATGGCGATTTGGGCCGGCCGCTGGACGATCTCTGCGTCGAGGCGGACCTGACAGTCACCTTCTTCCGCAAGAAGCCGGGCCATGTGCTGATGCCGGGGCGGATCGCCTGCGGCGCGGTCGTCGTCGCCGATATCGGGATCGCGGACGCGGCGCTCGACACCATCCGCCCGCAGATTTTCGAGAACGGGCCGGAGCTCTGGGGCGCGGATTATCCCTGGCCCAGGGCGCTGGCGCACAAATATGCGCGGGGACACTGCGTCGTGGTCAGCGGTCCCGCCCATGCGACCGGCGCGGCGAGGCTCGCGGCGCGGGCGGCGTTGCGCGTGGGCGCAGGCCTGGTGAGCGTGGCGAGCCCGCCCGACGCGCTGGCGGTCAACGCTGCCGCCCTGACTGCGATCATGGTCAAGCCGTTTTCGGACGCGGCGGGGCTTTCCCACCTGCTGCAGGACAGGCGGTTCAACGCCGTCGTCATCGGGCCGGGCTGCGGCGTCGGCCCGGCGACGCGCGACCTCGTGGCCGCGGTGCTGGCGAGCACGGCGGCGGCGGTGCTCGACGCCGATGCGCTGACGTCGTTCAAGGACGATCCGGGCGCGCTTTTCGGCCAGTTGCGCGAGCCGGCGGTGCTGACGCCGCATGAGGGCGAATTCGAGAGAGTTTTCCACGGCTTACTGGCGAAATCTCAGAACCGGATTGAAGCGGTGCGCGCCGCTGCGGCCCTCGCCAAATGCGCCGTTCTGCTGAAAGGCCCGGACACGGTCATCGCGGCGCCCGACGGTCTTGTCACTGTCAACACCGATGCGCCGCCGGCCCTGGCGACTGCCGGGTCGGGCGATGTCCTGTCCGGGCTGATCGGCGGCCTGATGGCGCAGGGGCTCAACTCCTATAGGGCGGCCGAGGCGGCGGTCTGGCTGCATGGGGAGGCGGCGGCGCGGTTCGGACCCGGACTGATCGCGGAGGACCTGCCGGAGCAGATGCCGGCGGTGCTCTCCGCCCTGAAGGACCGCCTGGGATGAGCCGCATGGCGGCACCCATCCCCGGCCGGTTCCGGGGCGTGGCGCTGTTCCTGCGGGAATTGTAAACAGCGCCGCGCGCCGGGTGTGCGCGTGAATTCGAACGATCAGGTGCGGCTGTGCTCATCATCCATATCGGAACGCACAAGACGGGCACGACCTCGCTGCAGTCGGTCCTGGCGCGGGGCGCCGAGGCGCTGCTTCCCCACGGCATCCGCTATCTGCAGCGCGGGCGGGGCGACGGCTTCGCCCATCACAAGCTGGCATGGGCGCTGCGCGGCCGGCGCAACACCGACATGTCGGTCTGGGACCGCCTGCGCGCCGAGCTGGCCGCCAGCAAAAGCCCGACCAATCTGCTGAGCTCGGAAGCCTTCTGGCTGGAAGACCCGGCCGAGGTGAAGCGGCAATTGGGCGATACGCAGGACGTGCGGATCGTCCTCTATGTCCGCCGCCAGGACAAATATCTGCAGTCCCTCTACAAGCAGACCGTGGCCAGCGGCCGCAAGCCCGACTTCGCCGCCTGGCTGGCGGAGATGCATGTGCGCGGCGATTATCTCTCCGTCGTGCGCAACTGGGCGGCGCAGTTCGGCGCCGATGCAGTCACCGTCCTTCCCTACGAGCGCGATGGACGGCCGATCGACCTGGTCGCGGATTTTTCCCGGTTTCTGGGCGTCGACCTTGCGGCCCTGGTCGGGCAGAAAAACGTCGGCACGCAGAACCCGTCGCCGCGGCGCGAGCTTCTCCATTTCATCCGCGCGCTGAACCAGCTCGATCTCGACGTCAACCACGACAAGTTCTTCTATTCGGTCATCAAGCGGAACAAGAGCTATATCCGTTCGACCGATCTTCTGACCTATGAGCAGCGTGTCGAGCTGATGCGCGGCTATGCCGACGGCAATCGCATCCTGAGCGACGAGTTCCATGCCGGCGTGCCCCTGTTCCCGGAGATGGTCCCGACCGAGCCGCCGGCGCTCTGGACCTTGGACGACGCGGAATTTTTCGCGTTGACGGTCGATGTGCTCGACGCGGTGGTGAAGCTGGTGGCGGCGGGCGAGATCGGCCCCAGGGAGCCGAAGCCGGGGAAAAACGGGCCTGCCGCCTGACTATTTTTGCCGTAGCGACAGTCATTAAACTGTCGCCGCTCCATCGCTAGATTTCCGGCGTATTTTGGGCCGGGGCCATCATGACAGACATCACTGCATCCCAGGATTCGTACCGCGCGCACGGCGCGCCCAAGCTCGACCACAAGACCGGTCCGGTGACCGCCATCGTCTTCCTGGCCCTGCTGGCGGCCGGGATCGGCTACGGCGTGCACGGCCTGGTCGACGATATCCAGAGCGTGCATGAAACGCTGGCGCTGGGGGTGTTCGCGCTGCTCGGCGTCGCCCTGCTGATCGCGCTCGGCTTCGAATTCGTCAACGGCTTCCACGACACCGCCAACGCCGTGGCGACGGTGATCTACACCCATTCGATGGCGCCGGTCGTCGCCGTCGTCTGGTCAGGCCTGTTCAACTTCTTCGGCGTGATGGTTTCGACCGGCGCGGTCGCCTACGGCATCATCACCCTGCTGCCGGTGGAACTGATCCTGCAGGTCGGCAGCAGCGCCGGCTATGCGATGATCTTCGCTCTGCTGATCGCGGCGATCACCTGGAACCTCGCGACCTGGGCGCTCGGCATCCCGAACAGCTCCAGCCACGCGTTGATCGGCTCGAT
>JAATGL010000184.1 GCA_015654705.1 Alphaproteobacteria bacterium
CCGGCACCTTCTCGAAGCCGGGCAGCGGCAGGTCCCATTGCGGATGCATCGGCGTCAGGCCCGACAGCGACGCCGCCGCCATCGTCACGCCGTGATAGGCATAGTCGCGCGACAGGTGGATCTTCTTCTCCGGCCGCCCCTTCAGGTTCCAGTAATAGCGGATCAGCTTCAGTGCCGAATCATTGGCCTCCGATCCCGAATTGGCGAACAGCACGCGCGCATGGCCCTGCGGCAGCAGCGTCGCCAGCTTGGCGGCCAGTTCGATGGTCCAGGGGTTCGAGGTCTTGAAGAAATGGTTGTAATAGGGAAGCGTCTTCAGCGCCTCGTAGCCGGCCTCGGCCAGTTCGGCATTGCCGTAGCCCAGCTGCACACACCATAGCCCCGACATGGCGTCGATGATCTTGTGGCCTTCCGAATCCCAGAGATAGACGCCCTCGCCCCGCGTGATGATGCGCACGCCTTCCTTGTTGAGGGCGGCGGTATCGGAGAACGGATGGATGTGATGGGCGGCGTCGAGCGCCTGCCAATGCCGGGTCAGATTGTGTTCGCGGTTTGCCATGCCGGAACCTAGCCGAAGCCGGCACCGCGCCGCCACCCCCGGCTTGATCCATGGACCGGTTCCGGGGCAAAGCTAGGACGATGCATCCCTGGCTCGCCTGGATTCCGCGCTACGAGCGCCAGCTCTCCGCCGCCGGGATGCTGGCGGGGTTCATCACCGACAATTTCATGTTCCGCCGCGTCGACCTGCCCAACACGCAGCTCATCTTCATCGTCTATCTGGCGGTGGCGGCGGTCTCGATCCTGATCCTGCATACGCTGAACGCCCATGCCGCGCCCGACGCGCCGCGCCCGCGCTGGCAGACCTTCCTGCCGGTCGCGACCCAGTTCGCGCTGGGCGGGCTGTGGAGCGGCTTCCTGATCTTCTACACCCGCAGCGCGGTGCTGCTGGCGTCGTGGCCGTTCCTCCTGGTGCTGGTCGCGATCTTCATCGGCAACGAGGTGTTCAAGCATTACTATTCGCGGCTGGTGTTCACCGCGACGCTGTTCTTCTTCGCGCTGTTCTCCTACGCCATCGTCACCGTGGCGATCTACACCCACACGATCGGCGCCGTCACCTTCCTGTTCAGCGGTGCGGTGGCGGCCGGGCTTTTCGCGCTTTTCCTCTATGTGCTGTTCCTGTTCGGCCGGCGCTCCTTCGTCGAGGCCAAGTGGGGGATCGTGCTGGGCGCGGTGCTGGTCTATGCGCTGATCAACCTGTTCTGGTTCACCAACCTCCTGCCGCCGCTGCCGATCGCGCTGGCCCGCGCCGGCGTCTACAATTCGGTCAAGCATGTCGGCAACGATTATCTCGGCGTCGGCGAGACGCCGTCCTGGCTGGCGACGCTGGTGGCGCCGCAGGACGTGCATGTCGCGCCGGGCGGAGCGCTCTATCTCTACAGCGCGGTGTTCGCGCCCACCCGCTTCACCATCCGCATCGTGCATAGCTGGCAGCATTACAATCCGGCGCGGCGGCGCTGGGTGCCGGTCTCGGTCGTCTCCTATGCGATCAATGGCGGGCGCGACGGCGGCTATCGCGGCTACACGATCAAGCGCAATCCAGGCGCCGGCGAATGGCGCGTCGACATCGCCACCGCCGACGGGCATCTCCTGGGCCGCGTGCGCTTCCACATCGATCCGACGCCGCCCGCCAATCCGGTGACGCAGACGCTCGATTAGGGCGGCGCATTTGTCCCATCCCATCGTCTGTCAGTGGGACGGCGCGGCCTCGGGCGAGCCGGTTTCGACGAAGCGCTTCAGGCGCAGGACCTGATCGGCCAGCACGCCGTCGGCGCCCTGCGGCAGGCCGTCGAAGCCGCCCTTCATGTAGCCGCCGAGATTGTAGGTCAGGGTCAGGTCGGTGGCGGCGCCGTCGGCTTTCAGCGCGATGCTCATCGCGCCGTCCATGCCGGTGCCCTGAAGCGGCCCGAGCGCGCCGCGCAGCCGCAGCATCTTGCCGGGATCGGCGAACACCACCATCAGATGCAGCACGCTGCCGCCGCCGGCAAGTGTCTCGCACCAGCAGCCGCCGGCCCTGGCGTCGAGCGTCAGGTTGGCGGCGCTGCCGGAAAATGTGTGCTCCGGGCTCCACCAGCGCGCCGGTTCGATCAGCGCAGCATAGACCTTGTCGGGCGGCGCGGCGATCCGCGCCGTTTCCTCCAGCGAAAATCCGGTCGCCGACTGGTCCGCCACGCCGGCATGCGCCGAGGCCAGCGTCAGCGCGATCAGGACCAGCGCCAGCGCGGCGCCGCCCAGCAGCGGTTTGAGGAATGTCGCGCGCATGTCAGCCTCCCGCCTCGGCCGCCTGGCGGAACAGCTCCAGCAGTCCCGGCCAGCCGCCGTCGACATCCTTGCGCATCTTCTCGCCGCCCTCCTCGCCCAGCGCCTCGAACCCGCGATGCTCCAGCTCGACGCGGGTTACCGACGGCCCTTCCGCGATGAAATGGATTTCGATCTCGGACGCCACGGCGCTGTCGGGCTTCCATTGCGCGTTGATTTCCCAGCTGAACATCACGCGTGCCGGCGGCTCCCAGGCCAGCACATGCCCGCTGGTGACTTCGGAGCCGTCCTCATGCCTGCCGTACCAGCGGCCGCCCTGAAACGGCTCGATGACCGCCTGTAGCAGCGGCGAGGTGCCGATGCCGTGCGTCTTGGGCCACCAGCGGTCGATGCCGGCGGTGAAGACCTCGAAGGCGCGGGCTTGCGGCGCGTTGACGCGAAGCGATTTGCGCACCGGCGCGATGACGAGCGTGCGTGTCATGATCTAGTCTTCCCCTTTCGGTTTTATCTCGGCCTCGACCTCGGCGGCGAACGCCTCCAGGGCCTGGTCCCAGAACTGGTCGAAATAGCGCCGCACGGCCGCGAGCCCGTGCGGATCGATGCTGTAGACGCGGCGCGTCCCTTCGGCGCGATCCGTCACCAGACCTGCCTCCTTGAGCACTTTGAGGTGCTGCGACACCGCCGGCCGGCTGACCGGCAAACCCTGCGCGATGCGGCCCACCGGCTGGGCGCCGTCGCGCAGCCGCTCGAACACGCGGCGGCGGGTGGGATCGGCCAAGGCAATCAGGGCTGATTCATAAGCCATAACTTACCGTAAGCTATAACTTACGTATTGTCAAGCGCTCACACGTTCAGCAGCAGGTGCTGGCGTTCCCAGGGCGAGATCACCTGCTGGTAGGCATCGTGCTCCGACGCCTTCACGTCGCTGAACAGCGAGACGAATTCCTCGCCCAGCACCTCCTTCAGATCGGAAGAGGCGCGGAAGCGCACCACCGCGTCCAGGATATGGCGCGGCAATTGATAGCGCGAGGATTCATAGGCGTTGCCTTCCATCGCCCTGGTCGGCGTCAGGTTCTCGACCATGCCGAGATAGCCGCAGGCCAGCGACGCGGCGATCGCCAGATAGGGATTGGCGTCGGCGCCCGGCACGCGGTTCTCGACGCGGCGGTTCTTGGCGTCGGACACCGGCACGCGCAGGCCCACGGTGCGGTTCTCGTGTCCCCAATGGGTGTTGATCGGGGCGGAGAGGAAGCGCACCAGCCGGCGATAGGAATTGACGAACGGCGCGATCATCGGCATCGCCGCCGGCAGGTATTTCTGCAAGCCCGCGATATGGGCGAGGAACAGGCGCGTGTCCTTGCCGTTCTTGCTGGCGAACAGGCTCTTGCCGCGGCTGTCGACCACGCTCTGGTGGATGTGCATCGCCGAGCCGGGCTCCTGCTCATAGGGCTTGGCCATGAAGGTGGCATAGATGTCGTGGCGCAGCGCCGACTGGCGCACCGTGCGCTTGAACATGAAGGTCTGGTCGGCGAGCGCCAGCGGATCGCCGTGGTTGAAGTTCATCTCGACCTGCGCCACGCCCTCCTCATGGATCAGGCTGTCGATGCCGATCTCCTGCGCCTCGCAGAACGCGTAGACGTCCTCGAACAGCGGATCGAATTCGTTGACCGCGTCGATGCCGTAGGCCTGGCGGCCGGATTGCGGGCGGCCGTTCTTGCCGGCGGGCGGCTGCAGCGGATAATCCGGATCGAGGTTCTTGGCAGCGAGGAAGAATTCGAGCTCGGGCGCCACCACCGGCCGCCAGCCCTTGTCCTCGTAGAGCGCCAGCACGCGCTGGAGCACGGCGCGCGGCGAATAGGAGATCACCTCGCCGTTCTGCTTGTAGCAGCCGCAGATCACCTGCGCAGTCGCGTCGTTGTACCAGGGCACGATGCGCAGCGTGTCGAAATCGGGCACCAGTTGCATGTCCGGCGCCTGGTAGGTCAGCATCTCGGTCTCGGCATCGGCGCCGGTCACCATCTGGCCGAAGATCGATTCCGGCAGGCGCAGCGTTCCGCCGCGCACGCCGCTCAGGAATTTGTTGGCGGGAAGGATCTTGCCGCGCGCGATGCCGCCCATGTCGGCGACCAGGCACTCGACCTCGCCGACGCGGCGCTCCTTCAGCCATTCGGCGATCTGTTCGTAGTCCTCGCGGTTCATCGGATTTGCTCTTTCAGGGCGTCGCCGAAGGATTCGAAGACGGCGCGCGAAACCTCGTCCTCCGCCCAGCGCCATTCGGGATGCCATTGCAGGCCCAGCAGATAGCCCTTCGCTGCCGGCATCGACACGGCCTCGATCGTGCCGTCCGGCGCCACCGCGTCGGCGTGCAGCGCCGGCGCCAGGCGATCGATGCCCTGCGTATGCAGCGAGTTCACCTGGAAGATTCCGGCGCCCGCGATGTCGGCCAGGAGGCAGCCGGGCAGGATCGTCACCGGATGGGCGGGGCCGTATTGCTGGTCGAGGTCGGCGTCGTGGTCCTCGCGGTGATCGGCGCGGCCCTCGATCTCCTGGAGATGCTGGTGCAGCGTGCCGCCGAAAGCGACGTTCAGCTCCTGGAAGCCGCGGCAGATGCAGAGCACCGGCTTGCCGGCCGCCACCGCGTCCTTCAGCAGCGCGATGGTGGTCGCGTCGCGGGTCTCGTCCTGTAGCACGCCCGGGCGCGGCTCCGGCCCGCCATAGAGCCTGGGCGAAACGTTGGAGAGCGAGCCG
>JAATGL010000139.1 GCA_015654705.1 Alphaproteobacteria bacterium
GCGCGCGTCCCGCCCCGCGCAAGCAGCCCGCGGAGCGCGCCGTGCCGTCGGCCTCCGCCCTCGCCGATCTGGCGTCGCGCTTCGCCCGGCGATGACCGAGCGCATCCGCATCGACAAATGGCTCTGGCACGCCCGCTTCTACCGCACCCGGGTGCTGGCGCATGGCGCCGCGCGGTCGGGGCGGATCAGGCTGAACGACAACCGCGTCGAGAAAGCCGGCGTCGAGGTGAAGCCCGGCGACGTGCTGACGATTCCTGGGGCCGCGAGGTCCGGGTTGTCCGCATCGCGGGGTGTGGAATCCGCCGCGGCGCCGCCAAGGAGGCGCAGGCGCTCTACGAAATCCTCGATGACAGTGTGCTTGATCCGGGCGCGGGCTCGCACTAAGTCAAACCCTCAGCCGCCGGAGCCCCGCATGACCTACGTCGTCGTCGAAGCCTGCATCAAGTGCAAATACCTCGACTGCGTGGAGGTCTGCCCGGTGGATTGCTTCTACGAGGGCGAGAACATGCTGGTCATCCATCCCGACGAATGCATCGATTGCGGCGTCTGCGAGCCGGAATGCCCGGCCGAGGCCATCAAGGCCGACACCGAGCCGGGGCTCGAGAAGTGGCTGGAGATCAACGCCGAATACGCCAAGAAATGGCCCAACATCACGGTCAAGGGCACCCCGCCGGCCGACGGCAAAGAGTTCGAGGGCGTGGAGAACAAGTTCGAGAAGTTTTTCAGCGACAAACCCGGAACCGGCTCGTAAATCCGCGTTTCATACAAAATCCCAGTGTGGAATGTCGTGCTGCGCGGTTTTCGAGCGCCGGTTTGGCGGTTTTTCTGTCCGGAATTTAAAATAAGTTTCGTTAATTCAATAACTTGATGATTCGACCCTTCCTTTTTAACACTTTCCATGTTATATGTGTGACGATCTTAACTGGCTCGGAAAGGCGCTCCCCCACCCGGATTGATGTTCGATCCGGCCGGCGCCGCATTCTTTTGCAGTCTTGCTGATGCGGCTGCCTCCCCGGCAAGCACGGGTTTGGGCGCGTGGAACGGATATGGAAATGACGGCAGCAAAAACGGCAGTACCGGTCGCGGCAAAGAAGGTTCCGGCGAACTCCAACCGGAAACATGAATTCAAGACCAACGATCATGTGGTCTATCCCACCCATGGCGTGGGCAAGATCATGCGCGTGGAAGAACAGGAAGTGGCGGGCACCAAGCTCGAACTCTTCGTCATCACCTTCGAGAAGGACAAGATGACGCTGCGCGTGCCGACGCTGAAGGCCAAGGCGGTGGGGATGCGCAAGCTCTCCTCGCCGGACACGGTGGCGACGGCGCTCAACACGCTGAAGGGCCGCGCGCGCATCAAGCGCACCATGTGGTCGCGCCGGGCGCAGGAATACGAAGCGAAGATCAATTCGGGCGATCTGGTCTCGATCGCGGAGGTCGTGCGCGACCTGCACCGCGCCAGCGGACAGCCCGAGCAGTCCTATTCGGAACGCCAACTCTACGAAGCCGCGCTCGCCCGCATGGCGCGCGAAGTGGCCGTCGTCGAGCGCACCGACGAACAGACCGCGGTCAAGCGCGTCGAAGGCATGCTGCTGAAGAAGGCGGCCTGACTTTCTCCATCATCGAACGCAAAAGGCCCGGAAGAAATTCCGGGCCTTTTCGTTTGTGCGCTGTTTCCGTGCATGCTTCGAAGCACGCACGGATCGGGTTCAAGGCAGCACCTCGATCTGCTGGGGATTGGCGATTTCGATTTCGGGGCCGTGGAACTGCTGGACGATGCCGCGCACGCGCACGACCTTGCCGGCATAGTCGCGCGGGTCGACGCCGTCGTGGCGGAAATTCGCCATGTCCTCCGGCGCGATGGTGACGGTGAAATCGCTGCGCCAGTCGGCGCCGAAATCGAGATAGGCGCGGCCGTCCTTCACCTCGGCGGTGACGACCGCGCCTTGCACAATCTGGAACGTGCCAATGTCGCGCGCCAAGCCGTCCGGCGCGCGGATCGCATAGGCGGAGGATGACCACAGCCCGGCGCGGGCGGCGCGCCCCTCGGCCTCGGCGGCATAGAGCGCGGCGGCGCATTCGCTGCGGTCGGGTGCGATGTCCACCCGCGCCAGCCCCGCCTTCAGCAAGGCGCGCTGCAGCCAGGTCCGCGGACGGTCGTCGCTGAAGACCTGGCCGCGCACGCGGTCGTAGCGGTCTTCCTTGGGCGGTACGGCCGCGATCGTGAGCGTGTGCCCGCGCGCCATGCCGTCCAGTGCGTCATAGGCCTGATCGCTGAGAAACCGCGGCGCGCGATCCTGCGCGGCATGCGGCAGGCGGATGCCCTCCAGATGGATTGCGCGCCCGTCGCGCAGCACCAGCACGTCGTTGGTGGGCTCGACACGCACGATCGGAGCATTGGCGATTTCGACCGGTCCGGCACAATCGGCGGGCGAAGCCGAAGCCACCCCGCCCGCCAGAAGTCCCATCATCGCGATCGGCAAAGCGCGGCGCATGCCCGTCCCCCATTCCACCGGCGCCTCAGCCGCTTTGCAGCGCGTCCAGACTCACGCCCGGCGGCGGCGGCACCGAATCGGGGACGAAGAAATCCGGCATCAGCGCCTTGGTCGGATCGACCCGGTAGCGGTCGAAATCGGTCACGCCTTCCGACGCCAGGAACGTGTCGTCGATCAGGAAATTTCCGGTGAAATCCCGCGCCGTCTTGTTGAAGATCAGCCAGGCGGCATCGGAGAGGATGTCCGTCGTGCGGCAATGCCGCATGCCCTCGTCGCCCGCCAGCGCATTGCGGATCGCCGCCGTCGCGATGCCGGTGCGCGGCCACAGCGCGTTGAAGGCGATGCCGTCGCCCTCGAACTCGGCCGCCATGCCCAGCACGCACATGCTCATGCCGAACTTGGCCATCGTGTAGGCGGTGTGGTTGCGGAACCATTTGGCCTGCATGTCGAGCGGCGGCGACAGCATCAGCACATGCGGGTTGGCGGCGCGCTTCAGATGCGCGACGCAGTATTTGGAGACCATATAGGTGCCCCGCGCATTGATGCCGTTCATCAGGTCGTAGCGCTTCATGTCGGTCGCCAGCGTGCCGGTCAGCGCTATGGCGCTGGCGTTGTTGACGCAGATGTCGATGCCGCCGAAGTGCGCCGCGCAGGCCTCGACCGCGGCCGCGACCTGCGCCTCGTCGCGGATGTCGCAGACGATGGGCAGCGCCTTGCCGCCCGCCGCCTCGATCTCCTCGGCCGCGGAATAGATCGTGCCGGGCAGCTTGGGATGCGGCTCGGCCGTCTTGGCGGCGATGGCGATATTGGCGCCGTCCTTCGCGGCCCGAAGCGCGATGGCGAGCCCGATGCCGCGCGAGGCGCCGGTGATGAAGAGGGTCTTGTCTTTCAAAGACATCGCCTTTTTCCTTTTTCATGCGAATAGCGAGGAGCGAATGGATTCTATCCGCTGTTCGCCATGCCCTATTCGCTTTCGTACCAGTCTACACCGTCCGCATCGGCGGTGCGCGTCATCCGGCCGCGGGCGCGCAGGCAATTCAGGTGTGCGAGGCTCTCGCCGGTCGCCATGCCGTAATTGCCGCCAGTGATCCTGGCGCGGAACAGGGCCGGAAAACAATCGACCGCGCGCCGCGGTTCGGCGCAGAGCGCGTGCAGCGCGGCCATGGCGCTCTCATGGCCCGCGATCAGTTCGTCCAGGCGGAGATGGGCACCGCGAAACGGCTCGTTGTGCGACGGCAGCACCAGCACGTCCCCGGGCAAGATCGCTTTCAGCTTGGCGCAGGAGTCCAGCCAGTCCTTTAGCGGATCGGCTTCCGGCTCGGTGGGATGCACCGAGACGTTGGAGGAGATGCGCGGCAGAAGCTGGTCGCCGGTGATCGCCACGTTAAGCTCGGGGCACCACAGGCAGGCGTGCTCGGGCGAATGGCCGTTGCCGACGACGACGCGCCAGCGCCGTCCGCCGATCGCGATCTCGCCGCCGTCGACGATGCGGCGATAGGCGCTGGGAAGCCTGTAGACGCCATGGCCGAAGCGACCGAAGCGCGCCTTGTAGTTCTCCAGCAATTCGTCGCTGAAGCCGGCGGCGCGGTAGAAGCGCATCCCCTCCTGCGGCGCTTCCTGCCCGGTGTCGGAGACCAGATTGCGGCACGTCAGGAATTCGGTGCGCGTGATCCACAGTTCGACATCGAATTTGCGCACCAGCCAGCCGGCCAGGCCGATGTGGTCGGGATGCATATGGGTCACGATCACGCGTTTGACCGGGCGGCCCTGCATCGGTCCGGTGAAAAGCTGTTCCCAGGCCGCAAGGGTCTCCGCCGTCCTGACGCCGCTATCGACGACGGTCCAGCCGTCGCCGTCTTCCAGCAGCCACAGATTGATGTGGTTGAGCTGCATCGGCAGCGGCATGCGCACCCAATGCACGCCCGGCGCGACCTCGACCGCCCGCCCCGTCTCGGGCCGCGCCGCGAACGGATAATCCAGATTGCGGCCCGGCCGTGCCGGGGCTTCCGCGTCGCTCACGCCGGCCTCTTGCGGGATATCAGCGGCCGACTATGGGAACGCGGCGCTTACAACGTCAAGGTTTGCGCGCGGCGTGGTTTGCCGCCACAATCCCGTCGCGGGATGGCGCTATGCCGTGACCGCGTCAGGGCGCGTCGCTTGCGGAGGATTTATGCGTTCAGCTCTCGCCGCATCATTCGCGCTCCTGGCGCTCGTCGCCGCGGCCCGGGCACAGTCCGATCCCAGGCAGGCGCCGACCGGCGTCTATACGATGGAGACGCGCCACAGCCAGCTGCTGTTCGCGATTCCGCACCTAGGCATCACCGATTATCATGGCCGCTTCGACAAATTGTCCGGCAGCCTCAATTTCAACGCGGGCGAGCCGGAGAAAAGCTCGGTCTCCGTCACCATCGACATCGCCAGCATCGATACGCCGAGCCATGAGCTGATGGGCGAATTGATCGCGCCGGGCGTCTTCAACACGGCGTCGTTCCCGACCGCGACGTTCAAATCCACCGCCGTCGCGCGCATCGGCCCCAACAGCGGCACGATCACCGGCGACCTGACGCTGCATGGCGTGACAAAGCCGGTCACGCTCGACGTGGTGTATGGCGGCCATGCCGCCGATCCGTTCTCCGGCGCCGATGATATCGGCTTTCACGCCACCGCGACGGTCAAGCGCAGCGATTTCGGCCTCACCGGCATGGTCTGGGACCAGATCGTCGGCGACGCCGTGACGCTGACCATCGAGGCGATGTTCCAGCACCAGAAGGAAAAATAGCATGTCCGCCAAGAACACGGCCGTGCGCTACGGCACCGTCGCGATGACGCTGCACTGGCTGATCGCGCTGCTGATCATCGGCAATCTGTGCAGCGGCATCTTCCTCGCCAACATCATGGATGACGACAACCCGCTGCATTTCACCTTCATCCAGATGCACAAATCGATCGGCCTGACGGTGCTGATGCTCAGCGTGCTGCGCCTTCTCTGGCGGCTGGTCAATCCGGTTCCGCCGCTGCCGCCGGGCATGAGCCTGCCGCTGCGCATCGCCGCGCGCGGCACGCATTACCTGTTCTATTTCCTGATCATCGCGATTCCGCTGTCCGGCTGGGCCTGGGCCTCGTCGTCGACGACCGGCATCCCGACATTCTATTTCGGCCTGTTCCAGTGGCCGAACATTCCTTTCCTGGCCGACCTGCCGCATGGCGCGAAGATCGCAAATTCGCACATGTTCCACGGCTATCATGTCTATCTGGCCTACTCCACGGCGGTGCTGCTGGTCCTGCATGTCGGCGCCGCGCTCTACCATCACTACCAGCGCCGCGACGAAGTGCTGAAGCGCATGTGGCCCGGCGCCAGGGTCGAAGGGCGGACGTCATGAGGCGCGTTCTTGCTCTTGCGATGGCCGCGCTCGGCTTCGCATCGTCGCCGGCTTTCGCCGCGCATTGGGATGTGGATTATGCCAAAAGCAAGCTCGGCTTCGCCGTGCAATGGAACGGGCAGCCTTTCGCCGCGATCTTCAAATCGTGGAAGGCCGATATCGATTTTGATCCGGCCGACCTGGCACACGCGCACGCCGTGGTGACCATCGACCTGGCCAGCGAGGTGTCCGATTCGCCGGACAATGACGACGGGGTCAAGGGTGCGCAGGGCTTCGTCGTCTCGCAATTCCCGACCGCGCGCTTCGAAACCACCGGCTTCGCGCATGCGAGCGGCAGCGATTATGTCGCGACGGGCAAGCTGGCGATCAAGGGCATTTCGAAGCCGGTGACGCTGCCGTTCCAATTGCTGCTGACCAGCGACAAGGCGCATATGAAAGGCCGCGCGGATGTGGCGCGCACCGATTTCGGTCTCGGCCAGGGCGAATGGGCCGGCGAAACGCCGGTCGCCCATCATGTGGCGATCATCGTCGACCTGACGGCCGCCAAGACGCATTAGCGGCGGGCGGCGGCGCGCGCTACATTGCCGCTATGGAATCCGCGACCCTCTCCCCCATCGCCGACGCACGCGCCCTCGCCGAGGCGGGCGCCATCCTGCGCGGCGGCGGGCTGGTCGCCTTCCCGACCGAAACGGTGTACGGCCTCGGCGCCGACGCGACCAACGGGCGCGCGGTCGCCGCCGTCTTCGCCGCCAAGGGACGGCCGCGCTTCAATCCGCTGATCGTGCATGTGACGGAGCGCGCCGCCGCCGAAGCCCTGGCGGAATTTTCGCCGGCCGCGCTGGCGCTGGCCGAGGCGTTCTGGCCGGGCGCCCTGACGCTGGTGCTGCCGCGCCGCAGCGATTGCCCGCTTTCGCTGCTGGTCAGTGCCGGGCTTGATACCGTCGCGCTGCGCGTGCCGTCCCATCCGCTCGCGCGGCGGCTGATCGCCGAGGCCGGCCGTCCCATCGCCGCGCCCAGCGCCAACGCATCGGGCCGCGTCAGCGCCACGACCGCCGCCCATGTCGCCGGGGAACTGGGCGACAGGGTCGACATGATCGTCGACGGCGGCGCGGCGCCGCTGGGCATCGAATCCACGGTGATCGGCTTCGCGCACGGCAGGCCCGTTCTGTTGCGCCCCGGCGCCATCACGCGCGATGCCATCGAGGCTGTCGCCGGCCCACTCGGCCTGCCGTCGCGTTCGGGCATCACGTCGCCCGGCCAATTGGCCAGCCATTATGCGCCGCGCGCAAGGCTGCGGCTGAATGCGAGACATGTTGAACCAGGCGAAGCCCTGCTCGCCTTCGGTTCCGGCGCTTTGGCCGGCGCGCGTTCGACCCTGAATCTCAGCGCGACAGGCGATCTCGGCGAAGCGGCGTCCAATCTTTTCGCCATGCTGCGAGCACTGGATGCGACGGCATCGGCCATCGCGGTGATGCCGATACCGCATCGCGGCCTTGGCGAGGCGATCAATGACCGGCTGACACGCGCCGCCGCGCCGCGTGCCCCATGACGGGTGATGTTCTCGCACGCCTGAAAGACGCGGCCGGACCGAAGGGCTTCAGCGAGGATCCGCTGGAGATCGCGCCGCATGTCGAGGAATGGCGCGGCACCTATCAGGGCCGCACGCCGCTTCTGCTGAAACCGGCGATGACCGAGGAGGTTTCCCGCATCCTGGCGATCTGCCACGAGACGTCGACGCCGATCGTGCCGCAGGGCGGCAACACCGGACTGGTCGGCGGCCAGATTCCGTTGGGCAACGAGGTGCTGCTGAGTCTCGCGCGCCTCAACCGCGTCCGCGCCGTCGACGGCCCCGGCGCCCATCTGATCGCCGAGGCGGGCGTCGTGCTCGCCGCCGTCCATGCCGCCGCCGACGCTGTCGGCTTGATGTTTCCCTTGAGCCTGGCGTCCGAGGGCTCCTGCACCATCGGCGGCAATCTCTCGACCAACGCCGGCGGCGTGAACGTGCTGCGCTACGGCATGGCGCGCGCGCTGGTGCTGGGGCTGGAGGTCGTGCTGGCGGACGGGCGCGTGCTCGACCTGCTGCGCACCCTGCACAAGGACAACACCGGCTACGACCTGAAACAGCTTTTCGTCGGCGCCGAAGGCACGCTGGGCGTGATCACCGCCGCGGCGCTGAAGCTGTTTCCCAGGCCGGCCGAGGTGGTGACGGCGTTCGCCACGGTGCGCGATCCCGCCGCCGCCGTGGCGCTGCTGACGCGGCTGCAGGCAGAGACCGGCGGCCTGATCGCGGCCTATGAACTGATCGCGCGTTCCGGGCTCGACCTGGTGCTCGCCCATATCCCGGACACCGCCGACCCACTCGCCGCGCCGGCGCCCTGGTATGTGCTGGTCGAGGCGACCGGCGGCGCCAAATTCCCCTTGAAGCAGGTCGTCGAAGAAGCGCTGGGCGAGGCGATGACGGACGCTCTGGTCGGCGACGCGGTGATCGCCGAAAGCCAGGCCCAGCGCGCCGCGCTCTGGCGCCTGCGCGAAAGCCTGTCGGAGGCGCAGAAGAAGGAAGGCGCCTCGCTGAAACACGACGTCTCGGTCCCGGTCACCGCGATCCCCGATTTCCTCGCGCGCGCGATTACCGCCGTGCTGAAAATCGTGCCGGATGCACGGCCGGTCCCGTTCGGCCATCTGGGCGACGGCAACATCCATTTCAATTTCAGCGCTCCCAAGGGCGCGGACGGCAGGGCCTTCGCCGCGCGCCGCGGCGACGTCGCGCGCATCGTCCACGATATCGTGAGGGACTTCGCCGGCTCGATGAGCGCCGAGCACGGCATCGGCATAATGAAGCGCGACGAGCTGCTGCGCTACAAGAGCGCCACCGAGATCGACCTGATGCGCGCCCTCAAGCACACGCTCGATCCGAAGAACATCCTCAATCCGGGCAAGATCCTGGCGTCGCCGTAGAGTGTTGCCAACGAACACCGTCGTCATTCCGCGAAGCACTCCGCCGAAGCAGCGGCTTGCCAATTTTGCGGGCCGCCGCGATAGTGGGCAATCATCGTTAGCCAGGAGTTGACCTTGTCACATCTCCGCCGATGCGCCCTTTTTTGCCTGGCCGCGATCCTCGCTCCGCTGGGAAGCGTCTCTGCCCTCGCCGGCACTTTCAAGGTGCTGCACGCCTTTCAGGGTGGGCCGGATGGTGCCAATCCTGCAGCGCCGCTGACGCTGATAAGGGGCAAGCTGTATGCCACCACGCTCTATGGTGGCAGCGGCGGCGACGGCACCGCCTATCTGGCCAACAAGAAGGGCAAGGAAAAAGCGCTCTATGCGTTTGGCGGAGTGACGGACGGGGCCGATCCGTTTTCCACCCTGACCGAGATGGACGGCGTGCTTTACGGCACCACCTCCTCCGGCGGCGCCAATTCCCAGGGGACGATTTTTTCCCTGACGCCGGACGGCAAGGAGACGGTTCTGTATTCCTTCACGGGGCCGGCGGACGGGCGCTTTCCGCTCTCGGGCCTCGTCGCGATGGACGGTGTGCTGTACGGGGCGACCGCGGCGGGCGGGGATTCCTCGTGCAACGGCGGCAGCGGATGCGGCGTGGTGTTTTCCATCACGCCGGACGGCACGTTCAACACGGTTTGCCGGCTGTCCAACGATTCCGGGTGGTATGTGAGCGCCAACCTGCTGGCGGTCAGCGGCAGGCTTTACGGCACGGCGCCGAATGGCGGCGCAAACGGCGCCGGGACCGTCTTCTCCCTCACACCGAAGGGCAAGCTGAAAGTGCTCTATTCCTTCAGCGGCGGTGCGGATGGCGGGGCGCCGGTGGCCAGCCTGACGCGGGTGAAGGACACGTTCTACGGCACCACGCGATCCGGCGGCGCCTATGGAGAAGGCGTCGCGTTTTCGCTCACCGCGTCCGGCACGCAGACCGTGCTGCACTCATTCGGATCCGGCACGGACGGCGCTCAGCCGGAAGGCTCCCTGACGCCTCTGAACGGCAAGTTCTACGGCACGACCAATTCGGGCGGCGCAAACAGCGGCGGCACCATTTTCTCGATCGCGCCGTCCGGCAAAGAAGTCGTCGAGCGATCCCTGGCCGGGTCGGACGGCATTTTTCCGAATGCCGGACTGATCGCGCACAAGGGCATTCTCTACGGGGTCGCCTATACCGCCGGCAGCGCGAACTGCGGCGGTTTCGGATGCGGTACCGTGTTCTCCTACGTGCCCTGATCGGCGGCGCTTAAATTGCGGACTCCGCGAGGGGCCCCCGATGTCTACGCCGCCTCGCGCAGCTTGGCTTCCTGCGGCATCATGGGGGTGGGCGTTCCGGTGGTGCGGGCGCGACTGGCGTTCGACACGGCGCTCAGGCACGCGGTGACCACCGTCGCCAGATAGGGCACGCTCTGCACGCCGAGCATCACCATCCACAACAGCGCGTCCGGCCCCTCGACGCCGTGGACGGCGACCACGGAGACGACCGCCAGCACGCAGGCCACCAGGAGCGTCGTCTCCTGCCACACCACGCGCAGGGCCTGCGACAGCAGCGCCGGGTTCTCGCATTTGGGCGTGCGCAGGAACGGCTTGCCCGAGGTGAACAGTCCCGCGATCACCGCCTTGGCGACCGAATGGGTGAGCGCGAGACCCGCGACGCAGGCCATCGTCGCGCCCTTCAGCCCCGAGCGCACCTTGGGCGGATAGAGCAGGAACGTCTTCAGCGTCTTGGCCAGGAACAGCGCCAGCGCCGCCGCCGACAGCGCCGGCATCGGCGGATAGACGTGTTCGGGGGCCGCCCACATCGCCGCCGTCCAGCCGAGCGCCAGGAAAGTCACGAACAGGCCCAGCGCGTCGGAGATCCAGGGCAGCCAGCCGGAAAGGAACTGGTAGCGCTGCGCCCAGGAGAGTTGCGTGCGGCCCAGAAACATCGCGCCGGCATGGCGCTTCATGATCTGCATGGCGCCGTAGACCCAGCGGTAGCGCTGGCTCTGGAAGGCCTCCAGCGTGTCGGGGATCAGCCCGCTGCCCATGCTCTGCGGGATGTAGGCGGCGCTGTAGCCGGCCTCGAACAGCTTGAGGCCCAGTTCGGTGTCCTCGGTGATGCACCAGGTGCTCCAGCCGCCGACCTCCTCCAGCGCGCTCTTGCGCACGATGGTCATGGTGCCGTGCTGGATGATCGCGTTGTGCTCGTTGCGCTCGATCATGCCGATGTGGAAGAAGCCGCGATATTCCTCATAGGCCATCGCCTTGAACAGGCTGGCATGCGCGTCGCGATAATCCTGCGGCCCCTGCACCAGCGCGGTGTCGGGCGCGGCGAACAGCGGCAGGGTGCGGCGCAGCCAGTGCGGCTCGACCTGGTAGTCGCTGTCGATCACCGCGACATAGAGCGCCTTGGGATCGGTCCGCGCCAGCGCCTCGTTGAGCGCGCCGGCCTTGAAGCCCTTGAGCCCTTCGAGGTGAAAGAAGCGGAAGCGTTCGCCCAGCAGCGCGCAATGCGCTTCGACCGGCTTCCAGATCGCCTCGTCGGCCGTGTTGTTGTCCAGCACGATGACTTCGAAATCGTCATAGTCGAGGCGCGCCAGATGGTCGAGCGTATCGATCACCATGGCCGGCGGCTCGTTGAAGCACGGCACGTGGACGGAAACGCGCGGGCTTTTTTCCGGTATGGCGCAGAGCATCGTGCGCCGCTCCACCCGCCACAGGCTGGCGGCCAGTTCGACGCCTTCGGTCAGGATCACCGCGCAGGCCAGCAGCACCAGCGGCGCCATGGCGAAGATCATCAGCAGATCGCCCTGGTCGATATATTCGAGCGTCGTGGCGTCGATCACGGCGAGCAGCCCGGTGGAGACCAGCGCCACCAGCCCGCCCATCACCAGATAGCCGGGCTGGCGCACGCGCGGCATCCGCCCCAGAATCAGCAGGCCCAGAACGAGCGTCAGGATCGCCGCGACCAGCGCATAGGTGCGCCATTCGGGGAAGGACCGCAGCATGCCGGTGAAGGTGAATTTGGCGTTGCCCTCGGCGTCGAACAGTCCCCAATAGGCGCCGACCGGGCCTTCGTTGCCGGCCTTCCAGGGCTGATCGTAGGCTTCCATCAGGTAATAGTCGTAGCCCTTCTCCATCGCGAGCTGGACGAAGCCGCGCATGAAATAGGCTTCGTTGGCGAGCGAGGCTTCGGCGCCGTGCTTGGTGGGTCCTTCCGAGGGCCAGCCCGCCTCGCCGATGATGATCGGCTTGTCGGGGAATTCCTGCTGCACATCGCCATAGGCGCGCTGCAGAAAATCGAGCGAAGTGTGCACGTTCGCCCCTTCCCAATAGGGCAGCAGGTGAACGGATACGATGTCGACGTTCTTTCCGATCTCCGGCGTCAGCAGCCAGGTGGACCAGGGCTCGGCGGTGGTGATCTTGATACGGGCGGGCAAGGCGGCGCGCACGCGGCTTATATAGGCGTTGAGCTGGTCGGGGGTGACGACGCCGAACAGAATGGATTCATTGCCCACGAACACGCGGTCGATCACGCGGCGATTGGCGCGCGCCACGGCGATCCCGGTTTCGATCTCCTTCTCATTGAGGTCGAGATCGGGTCCGATCCAGATTCCGAGCGATACGGTCAGCCCGTAGCGCGCGGCGATCTCGGGCACCTTGTCCATGCCCTTGGCGACCGTATAGGTGCGCACATGCCCGGTGATCCGGGCCAGCTGCGCCATGTCGCGGTCGATCTGTTCCGGACTGATCTCCTCGCTGTCGCGTTTGTTGAAGATGTGGCTGGGGCTGTAGGCGATGCCGCGCACCTGCCCGTCCCATTCGGGCGCGATCACGCCATAGTCGCGGCTCGCCCAGAACAGCACGCTGGCGCCGACCACCAGGCAGAGCGCGACCATGATGCGCAGCGTTCCGCCGTCGAAACGGCCAGGCAGGACGCGGCGGATTCCCGCAAGCAGCTTTGCCGAGACGCCCAGCGTGGTTACTCCGCGCCGTTGCCGGGCGATTTTCCCTCTTCGCTGGGATCCTTGGGCTCGTCCCGCGCCGGCGACACGCTGACCAGCTGCAGGTCGAACACCAGCGACTGGTTGGGGGGGATCGCCCCGTCGCCCGCGCCGCGCGCGCCATAGGCGAGCTGCGCCGGGATGACGACCTGCCAGTGGTCGCCTTCGCGCATCAATTGCAGCGCCTCGGTCCATCCCGGAACCAGCGCGCTGGGCTTGAACTGGGCCGGCAGGCCGGGCTCCGTGCCGTCGAACACCGTGCCGTTGATCAGTGCGCCGGTGTAGTACACGGTAACCATGTCGTTCGGCCCCGGACGCTTGCCGAAACCGTTCTGCAGGATACGGTACTGAAGGCCGCTCGGACGGGTGATGACGCCGGGCTTCTTGGCGTTGTCCGCCAGATAGGCCGCGTTGGCCTGGGCGCTCAGCGAACTGACCGCCGCGTGGGCGCAAACCGCCGCGACCATCGCAAGCGCGGCCACAAGGCCCCCGATAGCTTTCATGATCTCTGCTCCCTGCTCTCGTCGATGCAATAATGCGGCCAGCCGTCGCAAAGCCGAATGTCGCGATGGCGAAGCGTCCCGCCGCGCTTCCCAGCATGTCACAGCCCCGGCCGAATTGGGAAGCTGCAAGCGCCGCCGGGACCGGCATTTGCCGGCCTTTTCAACCGCGTCTACCGTGACGGTCATCGCTATATCAGGAGGCGCGCCATGTACAAACCTTTCGACCTGACCGGCAAGGTGGCGCTCGTCACCGGCGGCAATGGCGGAATCGGGCTGGGTATGGCCGAGGCATTGGCCCAGGCCGGCGCCGACATCGTCATCTGGGGCACGAATGCGCAGAAGAATGCGGCCGCCGAGAAGATGCTGGCGACGCATGGCGGGCGCGTCGCGAGCCACAAGGTGAACGTCGCCGAGGAGGACGAGGTGATCGCCGGGATGCGCGACGCGGTCGCCCGGATGGGGCGCATCGACTGCGTGGTCGCCAATGCCGGCGTCAGCGGCGGCGCGCCGCTCACCGAAATGACCACCGACCTGTTCCGCAAGGTCCACGCCGTCAACGAGGACGGCGTGTTCTGGACCTTCCGCGAGGCCGCCCGGCACATGATCGACCGTGCCAAGGCGGACGACGCGACGGGCTCGCTGGTGGTGGTCGCCAGCACCGCCGGGATCGAGGGCGCCGCGCGCAATGCGGCCTACGGCGCCTCCAAGGGCGCGGTGATGTCGATGGCGCGCGCTTTGGCGGTCGAACTCGCGCGCCACGGCATCCGCGTCAACTCCGTCGCACCCGGCTGGATCGCGACCGACATGACGGCGGCGGCGCAGGAAAGCGCCGTCTTCAGCGAGAAGGTCATTCCGCGCATTCCGGCGCGGCGCTGGGGCGAACCGAAAGATTTCGGCGGCATCGCGGTCTACCTCGCCAGCGACGCCTCCTCCTACCACACCGGCGAGACGTTCGTGATCGACGGCGGCTACACGAAATTCTGATGCTCCGTGGCCGGATCGCTTGATCCGCATACAAACGAAAATGGGACACCCGGTTTTTCGGGCATCCCACGATGTGGCGTGAGCTTAGGGCCAAAGAAACAGTCTGGCAAGGCGGCTTTTATCGTAATAGATGACATCCCCTTCCATGTGAAACGGGGATGACCATGCGCGCCTGCGGACTGGATTTCGGAACCTCCAACTCGGCCATCGGGATCGTGCGCGACGGCGCGGCGCTGCTGGCGCCCGTCGAGGGCACGGCGACGCTGGTGCCGAGCGCCGTGTTCTTCGACTATGAGACGCGCGGCCGGGTGCTGTTCGGCGCCGAGGCCATCGACACCTATATCGGCCAGACCGAAGGCCGGCTGATGCGGGCGCTCAAATCGATCCTCGGCTCGCCCCTGATCGACGAGAAGACCGCGCTCGGCTACCGCCAGATCGCGCTGACCGAGGTGGTCGAGATTTTCATCCGCCATCTCAAGGCCAAGGCCGAGGCGTTCGCCGGGCATGAAATCGACTGCGTCGTGCATGGCCGGCCGGTGCGCTTCGTCGACGACGACGATGCGGCCGACGCCAAGGCGCAATCGGTGCTGGAGGCCATCGCCCATCGCGCGGGCTTTCGCGAGGTGAGCTTCGTCTACGAACCGATCGCTGCCGCCTATCATTACGAAGAGACCGCGCCGGCTGAGGAGGTCGTGCTGATCGCCGATATCGGCGGCGGCACCTCGGATTTCAGCATCGTCCGCATCGGGCCCGGACGCCGCGCGCGAGCCGGGCGGGCGGACGATATCCTGGCCAGCGCCGGGGCGCGCATCGGCGGTACGGATTTCGACGCGATGCTCAGCCTCGACGCGGTGATGCCGCTGCTGGGTCTCGGTACCCAACTGGTCGCCAAGAACCTGCCGATGCCCAAGAGCCTTTATTTCGAACTGGCGACCTGGTCGACGATCAACTTCGCCTACACGCTGAGGAACGCGCGCGAGGTCGCCGAGCTGGCCGCGGATTCGCGCGCGCCGGAAAAGATCGCGCGCCTGCTGAAGACGATCCAGAACCGTCTCGGCCATCGCATCGCCTTCGCCGTGGAAGACGCGAAGATCGCGCTCAGCGACAATGAGGCTACGCGGATCGCGCTGGATTTCCTGGAACGGGGACTTGCCGCGCCGGCGTCGCGCGCCGGCTTCGACCGCGCGATCGGCGAAAAGACCCGGCGCCTCACCTCTATCGCGGCGCGCTGCATCGCCGATGCGGGGCTCAAGCCGGACGCGATTTCCACCCTCTTCTTCACCGGCGGATCGAGCCGCGTGCCCGCCGTGCGCGCCGCCATCGCCGCCGCCGCGCCCGAAGCGCGCATCGCCGCCGGCTCCGACTTTCTCTCGGTGGCGCTGGGCCTGACGCAGGAGGCGGGGACCCGGTATCGGTGAGAGACGGTCCGGCGGCATGGCCGAAAATTCACGTTGCGGACCGCCGGATTTATATTTTTCCTTTCGTTCAACAGGCGTAGTGGAAATGGCCGGGCGCTTGGAGGGATTGAACCTCTTGGCCGAAAGTGTCCGGCATCGGAAGGGCGCGCATCACCCTGTCCCCCTCGTTGGTGCGCGCCCCCGCCGTTTTCGCGTGGCGTTTCTAGAGCAGCTTGAACGCGACGCGGCCCAGAACCGCGACGCCGAAGCCGGCAACCAGAAGTCCGGTGCCGTGGTTGATGATGCGCACGACCCGGTCGTCGATGCGCGCATGCAGCAGGCCCACGACCACGGTCAGAACCAGCCACCACAGCGTCGAGCCCAGGATCACGCCGCCGACCTCGAAGGCCGCGCTGAAAAAGCTCGCATCGTCGCCGGCCAATCCGCTCAGGCCGGTGAACAGCGCGGTGAAGCCGAACAGCGTCGCCGGATTGGTGATGGTGAGCGCGAAGGTCGACGCCATCGCGCCGATCAGCGTCGAGGCCCCGTCCTCCTTGCTGTCGCAGGACGGCAGCGGCTTGGAGAAATAGGTGTAGAGGCCGAAGCACAGCAGCAGCGTGCCGCCGGCCAATTGCAACGCCGTCGAGAGGCCCTCGATCAGCTGCGCGATCGCGGTCAGGCCGAACGCGGTGATGATCGCGAACACGCCGTCGCCCAGCGCCGCGCCCAGCCCCGAAACGAAGCCGTTGAGCGAGCCGAACTGCAGCGTGCGGCGGATGCAGATGAGATTGACCGGCCCGATCGGCGCGGCGACCACCAGGCCGATCCCGATGCCGGGAATGATCAGGAGGACGTCACGGACAACCGTCATCGAATTTCCACGACCAGACGGCCGCGGATCTTGCCCGCCAGAATCTCCTCGGCCGCCTGGCGCACCTCGCCCAGCCCGATCGTGCGCGTCATCGCGGCGAGCTTCGTCATGTCGAGATCGCGCGCCAGACGCTCCCAGGCTTTTCGGCGCCGCGGCATCGGCATCTGCACCGAATCGATTCCCAGAAGGGAAACGCCGCGCAGGATGAAAGGTGCCACGCTGGTCGGCAGATCCAGGCCGCCCGCCATGCCGCACGCCGCCACCGCACCGCCATAGGATGTCGCGGCGATCACATTGGCCAGCGTCCTGGAGCCGACATTGTCGACCGCGCCGGCCCAGCGCTCCTTGCCCAGCAGACGCGGCTCGCCGGCGAGTTCGGCGCGCGCGATGACCTCCGCCGCGCCCAGGCTTTTCAGATAGCTCTCTTCTTCCGGACGTCCGGTCGAGGCAACGACGCGGTAGCCGAGCTTCGCCAGCAGCGCCACCGCGACCGAACCCACGCCGCCCGCCGCGCCGGTGACGATGACCGCGCCGCAAGCCGGCGTCACACCCGCATCCTCGAGCGCCATTACCGCCAGCATCGCGGTAAACCCCGCCGTGCCGATCGCCATCGTGTCGGCCAGCGTGAAGGCATCCGGCACGGGCACCAGCCAGTCGCCCTTGACGCGCGCCAATTCGGCATAACCGCCGTAATGGGTTTCGCCGAGGCCGTAGCCGTTCAGCACGACCCTGTCGCCCGGCTTGAAATCCGGTTGCGTCGAGTCCGCGACGATGCCGACCAGATCGACGCCCGGGATCATCGGGAAGCGCCGCACCACCGGCGAACGTGCGGTCAGCGCCAGACCGTCCTTGTAGTTCAGCGTCGAATGCGACACCGCAACGGTCACGTCGCCGTCCATCAGGTCGGCCGGCGTCAGTTCGACGTCCTGCACGGTCTGAACATTGTCGTCCTTGCGGATCAGGATGGCCTTGAAACGGCTCTTCATCTTGGCACTACCGATGGGAGATTGCTGACAGCGGACGGCAAGCTTACGCGAAGGCAGAGGAATTCGCCAAAGCGTTCAAGTCAAGCCTCGACAGGCGCCCTCTTCGGACGCAGACTTTTGCAAAAGACACATCGGGGAGAAGGAACCGGCAGGACAGGAAGCGTGTTGTCGAATCGTAAGAGGGGTACGATGAGCAAATTCGAACTGACACTGCAGGGCTATCGTCTGACGACGGCGGAAATTCTCTATCACATGCCGGATCATCCGGCGGTGCTGCAAACCTTCATCTGGCAGGAGCTGGACATCGCGCCGAAATATCCGGTGCTCGCCAAATTCCTGCGCTTCTGGGAAACCAGCATCGAAGGCAAGCTGCACTCCGTGCGCGTTGCCGCGCGCGGCCTGATCTCGCCGGCGGAGCTGAAACATCTGGGCCACGAATTCACGCTGCATTGATCCGCGCGACGGGACATTGAAGCCGTTTCGGTTTGAACGGACATGCACGCATTTGTCGCAGCTCGCGGATGCGGGCCACGATGACGGCAGCAAGATCGTTCGCTTCGGCGCCGGTGCCGCGGATCGGCCGCGCATCCCGTAATGGCACATTAAGCGCGAACTTTCCTGAATGAAGCTATAGATTGTAAATCTCCTCCGAGTCATGATGCGCGTGCAATAGCCAGAGGGGCGTTCGTTGGCGGCACCGGCGAAACACATGACCCAATCCAGGGCGGATCTTTCGGCGTCCCTTGCGAGCCTGGCTTTTGCCCAGCAATCCGCATTGCAGCTCATCTATGAGACCGCGCCGATCGGGCTGGCATTCCTGTCGCCCGATTGCCGCTATCTGCACATCAATCAACGCCTCACCGAAATATGCGGGATTTCCATCGAAGGCCATCTGGGACGGACGGTGCGCGAATGCGTGCCGGCGCTGGCCGATTCGATCGAGGCGATCGTCCGCTCGATCATGGCGACCGGACAGGCGGTCACGGGAATCGAGGTCGCCGGGCAGCGCAGCGGCCAGAGCGAAGACCGCGCATGGATCACCTATTGGCATCCGCTTCCGGGCCCGTCCGGCGAGATCGTCGGCATCAATGTCGCGGCCGAGGAGATCACCGAACGCAAGCGCATCGAAGCCGCGCTGCAGGCGAGCGAGCGGCAGTTTCACACGATGGCCGCTTCGATCCCGCAACTGGTCTGGATGGCCGAGGCCGACGGCCGCATCTTCTGGTTCAACCGCCACTGGTACGATTACACGGGGATGCGGTCCGGGGACCGCGAAGCCCGGGACTGGCAGACATTTCTGGCGCCCGATTCGGGCCATGCCGCCCGGCGTTGCTGGACCGGCTCCCTGAAAGCCGGAACGGCGCTGGAGATGGAGGTGCCGCTGCTGGGCGGCGATGGGCAATATCGCCCCTTCCTGACCCGCGCCATTCCGCTGCGCGATGCGACATCGACCGTCTACCGCTGGATCGGGACGCATATCGACATCAGCGAACAGAGGCGCCGCGAGGAGCATATCCGCTTCATCGTCGACGAGCTTTCGCATCGCACCAAGAATCTGCTGGCGGTCGTCATCGCGATCGCCAACCAGACCGCGCACCACGCCGGCGACGTGAAGCAATATCAGGCGCACCTTCTGCAGCGATTGCGGGCCCTGGCGCATTGCCACGACCTGCTGGTCAAGGACAATTGGCACGGCGCGTCGGTGCGCGATCTCGTGGCGGCCCAGATGCGCCCGTTCGACGAGACGAGCGCCAACAGGATCGACGCGGACGGCCCCCATATCGTCCTGAAGCCGGATGCCGTGCAGCATCTGGGCCTCGCCCTGCACGAGCTGGCGACCAACGCGTCAAAGCATGGCGCGCTCTCCGGTACGGAGGGCGCGGTGTCGATCCGGTGGCATATCGATGAAACGGGCCAGGTCCATTTTCACTGGCGCGAGCAGGGCGGGCCGTCCGTCCGGGCGCCGCAGCGCCGGGGGTTCGGGCACGTGGTGATCGAGCAGATCGTCCCGCGCGCCCTGAACGGTCGCGGCAAGCTGGATTTTGCGCCCGCGGGCGTCCATTGGACATTCGCGTTCCGCCACCACGGCACGGCCTGACACGCCGGGCCGATCCGGCGAAGGATTTCCGCCCCTCAAGGGGAAGGCTGGAGGGTTTCCACGAAGCGGATCGGTCGGCCCTGGGCGCCCAGCGTCAGCGCGCGGTCGCGCATGACCGTCCGTCCACGGATGATCGTGGCGAGCGCCCAGCCGGTGGTCGCCATGCCATCGAACGGGGTCCAGCCGCAGGTCGATGCGATCCAGCCATTCTCGATCGTCTTTTTCGCCTTCAGGTCGACAATGGTGAAATCGGCGTCGTAGCCCAGCGCGATACGGCCCTTGCCGGCCAGCCCGAAGATGCGCGCCGCGCCGGCGCTGGTCAGGTCGACGAATCTTTCCAGCGTCAGCCGCCCGGCATTCACATGGTCGAGCAGGATCGTCACCAGCGTCTGCACGCCGGGCATGCCGGACGGCGTGTCGGGATAGGTCTGGTCCTTTTCCGCGCGGGTATGCGGCGCGTGGTCGGAGCCGATCACGTCGATCAGCCCGTCGCGCACCGCCTGCCACAGCGCATCGCGATGGCGCGACTCGCGGATCGGCGGGTTCATCTGCGCATAGGCGCCGAGCCGCTCGTAGCATTCCGGCGCCGCCAGCGTCAGATGCTGCGGAGTCGTCTCCACCGTCGCCACATCGCGCGCGGCGGCCAGCAGCGGCAGTTCCTCCGCCGTCGTCACATGCAGCACGTGCAGCCGCCGTCCCGCCTGGCGCGCCAGCCGCAGCACCCGTTCGGTCGAGGCCCGCGCCGTCTCGACATCGCGCCACAAGGGATGCGAGCGCGGATCGCCGGTCACGCGAAGATCCTTGCGGGCGTTCAGCCGGTCCTCGTCCTCGGAATGCACCGCGACGCGGCGCCGGCCGCTTTTCAGGGCGGCCAATATGTCGTCGGGATGATTGAGCAACAGCGATCCGGTGGACGAACCCAGAAACGCCTTGACGCCGCACACGCCCGGCATGCGCTCCAACTCGCCCAGCGCGCCGACATTGGCGGGCGTGGCGCCGACATAGAAAGCATAGTCGCAATGCATCCGGTTGCGGGCGCGCACCAGCTTGTCCTCGATGGCGGCGCGTGTCGTGGTCGGCGGCGTGGTGTTGGGCATTTCGAAGACGCCGGTAACGCCGCCCAGCACCGCAGCGCGGCTGCCGCTCTCCAAATCTTCCTTGTGCGCGTTACCGGGCTCGCGGAAATGGACCTGGGTATCGATCACCCCGGGCAGGACATGCAGTCCCCGGGCATCGAAGACCTCCGCCGCCCCGGCGCTGCCCAGCGACCCGATGGCGGCGATGCGGCCGCCCCGCACGCCGATATCGGCCGGCGCGATGCCGTTCGGCGTCGCGGCAATGCCGCCCTGAATCAGGAGATCGAAGCGTTCCACCATGGCGAAGGAGTAAGGCGGCGCCGGCGCCTTGGCAATTGCCCGCTTAAGGCTTACTTCGGGCCCATGAGCCTCGTCGCCCGCCTCGAAGACCGCAGCATCATCGCCCTGTCGGGCCCCGACGCGCGGCCCTTCCTGCAGGGGCTGATCACCAACGACATCGAGAAGGTCGGGCCAGGCCGCGCGATCTATGCGGCGCTGCTGACGCCGCAGGGCAAGATGCTATTCGATTTCCTGATCGTCGAGGGCGATGGAGCGCTGCTGCTCGATTGCCCGCGCGCCGGCCGCGACGCGCTGCTCAGGCGCCTGACGATGTACCGCCTGCGCGCCAAGGTGCAGATCGAGGCGCGCGACCAGCTTGCCGTGCTGGCGGGTCTGAGCGGCCGGCCGGCGCAGCGCGGGGTGACGTTCGAGGATCCGAGGCTGGCGGCGCTCGGCCACCGCACCATCGGCGCCGAGGCGGAAATGCCGGTCACCGTCGCCAATGCCGACGCCTATCACAGCCATCGCCTCGATCTCGGCATCCCGGAGGCCGGCGATTTCGGCAGCGACCGGATGTTCGCGCTCGACGCCGACCTGGACGAACTGCATGGCGTCGATTTCACCAAGGGCTGCTATGTCGGCCAGGAATTGACGGCGCGGATGAAGCATCGCGGCACCGCGCGCAAGCGCCTGCTGCCCATCGCCACCGCCGATGGCGGCGCCCTGCCCGATCGCGACACCGCCGTGACGGCCGAGGGCCGTGCGCTGGGCGAGATCGCCTCGGCCCACGGCCCGCGCGGCTTCGCCCTGATCCGCCTCGACCGTCTGGAGGAAGCTGGCGATGCGCCGCTCACCGCCGGCGAAAAAGCGGTGCGCCTGTCCAGGCCGGCATGGCTTTTCGCTTGACCTCGGCGCGCAACGGATAAGAGTCGGGGCGTTTCGAGGGAGGAATTTCCATGCTTCATCATGTTTCGGTCGGCGCCACCGATGTCGAGCGCGCCGCGCTGTTCTATGACGCCGTGCTGGGCGCGCTGGGCTACAGGCGCGTGGCGGAATATCTGCCGCACGCACTGGCCTATGGCGAGGACACGCCCGCCTTCTGGGTCGGCCTGCCGCACGACCAGAAGGTGCCGAGCGCCGGCAACGGCACGCATATCGGCTTCAGCGCGCCGACCAAGGCGTCGGTGCACAAATTCCACGAAGCGGCGCTGGCGCATGGCGGCAAGGACAATGGCGCGCCCGGTCCGCGCCCTAATTACGGTCCGGAGTATTACGGCGCCTTCGTGCTCGACATCGACGGCAACCGGATCGAGGCGACGTTCCGGCCCGTGACGCAAGCCAGGCCCAAAGCCGCGAAACGGCCGGCCAAGAAAGCCGTGAAGAAAGCGCCGGTGAAAAAGCCGGTGAAAAAGAAGGCGAAGAAGAAAGCCGCGCGGCGGTGAGCGACGGCCTCGTCCGCTGCGCCTGGGCCGGCGCGGACCCGCTCTATGTTGCCTATCACGACACGGAATGGGGCGTGCCGGAATTCGATTCGCGCGCGCTCTACGAGAAGCTGGTGCTGGACGGATTCCAGGCGGGGCTTTCCTGGATCACCATCCTGCGCAAGCGGGAGAATTTCCGCAAAGCCTTCCACAATTTCGATCCCGAAAAGATCGCGCGCTACGGCAAGCGCGATTTCGAGCGGCTGATGCAGAACGAGGGCATCATCCGCTCCAACGCCAAGATCAAGGCCGCGATCACGGGCGCACAGCTCTGGCTCGACATCGAGGAAAAGGAACCGGGTGGCTTCACCGAGGCGATCTGGAAACATGTCGGCGGCAAGCCCCTGGTCAACCGCTTCAAGAGCACGCAGCAGGTGCCCGCCAAGACGGCGATGAGCGAGGGCCTGGCGAAGGATTTGAAACAGCGCGGCTTCAATTTCTGCGGCCCGGTGATCGTCTACGCCTTCGCCCAGGCCGTCGGCATGGTCAACGACCATGTCGTCCCATGCCACCGGCATGCCGCGTGCGCGAAACTGGGCCTTCGTCCGGCGCGGACGGCCGCCTCGCCCTGACGTTTTCACGCTGTCACGCGTGACCGTTCATCCCCGTCCGCGATAGGGCGCAACGCCGGTGTCGGGGAGCCATATGCCGGCGGGGAGTTTTCCCGTCTGCCAGAAGACGTCGATCGGCATGCCGCCGCGCGGGAACCAGTAGCCGGCGATGCGCAGATACCGGGGCCGGATCGCCGCGGCGACACGCTTGCCGATCTGCAGCGTGGTGCCTTCGTGAAACGCCGCGTGGTTGCGGAAGCTGCCCAGGAACAGTTTCAGCGATTTGGATTCGACCAGCGACTTCGCCGGGCAGTAGTCGATGACGAAATGCGCAAAGTCCGGCTGGCCGGTCACGGGGCAGAGGCAGGTGAATTCCGGCGCCGTGAAGCGCACGACGTAATTGCTGTCCGCGTGCGGATTGGCGACGGCCTCCAGCACCGCCCGGTCGGGCGATGCGGCAAGCGAAACCGAATGGCCGAGCTGGGTGAGCCTGCCCTTCACGGATGCGTCGCGCGCCACGTCTTCACCGCGTCCAGCGTCAGATCGACATGCTTGTCGGGGTTGAGATCGGTGTAGCTGAGCAGGATCTTGTGATCTGGCGCAATCACATAGGAGGTGCGGTTGGCGTATTCGGGATGCGGCGCCAGCACCGCGTCATAGGCCTTGATGACCTTCTGGTCCGGATCGGCGGCGACGGCGAATTTGCTGCGGCATTCGCTGACCGAGAACTTGTCCAGCGTGGCGACATTGTCATGGCTGACGCCGATCACGGTGGCGCCCAGGGCGGCGAACTTGTCGGTCGCCTCGGCGAAATCATGCGCCTCGATGGTGCAGCCTTTGGTGAAGGCGGCGGGATAGAAATAGAGCACCACCGGGCCCTTCTTCAGCGCGTCGGCCAGCGAGAAGGTGAACTCCTTGCCGCCGAGCGACGCCTGCGCCGTGAAATCCGCCACGGTCGCGCCGACCGCAAGCGTCGCATGGGCCGGCACCGCCGCAACGCTCACAAGCAATGCCACGCCGGCAAAAATCCGCTTCATGTCGCTCTCCTATTCGATTTCGCGCGGCACCCTACACCATCGCGGCGCGCCAAAGAATTTCAAATGCGCAAATTCAGGTATGTCCATTCCGCCGCATGTTTTAGGCAAACGCCGTACACAACGTTTCATGATTTTCACAACATATATGGACCGTGCTCGATGATTTCAGAGCGCGCGTATCGCTTGTTATAATATTGTAGTGCACTTATCCTTGATCCTCGATAATTTCAGCACTACATTTAATCATGGAATTCGAATGGGACGAGGCCAAGCGGAAAGCAAACCTCGCCAAACACGGTTTGGATTTCGAGGATGTCGGAGAATTCGACTGGAAAGGTGCCATCAGATGGCTCGACGACAGGAATGATTACGGCGAACAGCGCTTCAGCGCGTTGGGGGAATTTCGAGGGCGCGTCCACAACGCCAGTTTCACGATACGCGGCGGCATCTATCGCATCATCAGTTTCCGGAAGGCCAACCGTCGGGAGTTGAAACGCTATGAAAAAGAAAAAGCATGACCCCATGGACTATGAGGACGTCGAGATCGACGATCCCGACAGCCCCGAATGGACGGAGGAAATGTTCCGTCGGGCACGCCCACTCAGCGATTTTCCCGAAATGCTCAAAGGGCTGTTGGAAGCGTCCGAGAAACTGCGCGCCCAAAAACACGCGCGCGGCAGGCCCAGACTCGACCATCCCAAGGTCCAGGTGACGCTGCGTCTCGACCAAGACATCGTCGGCGCCTTCAAGGAAGACGGGCCGGGCTGGCAGGGCCGCATCAATGCCGAGCTGAAAAAGACCGTGAAGCGGCGGCGCAAGGCCTGACCGTCCGCAAACCCCGCGACACCCTGCCCTCGTGTTAGATTATTGCGCCGCCCCGGCCCCCATGCTAAGTGCCCTGCGCGCGCCGTGTCCGGATTCGCCGCGCGAGTGAATTTCTTTGCTCCATCAAAGAGTTAGAGCGGGCCGCCGAGCCGGAAATCGCGCGCCCCAAGGAACGGAACGCGGGTGGCTGATCAGGGACAAAATTCGGGCATCGCCGGGCGCTATGCGACCGCGATTTTCGATCTGGCCATGGAGACCAAATCCGTGGATGCGGTTGCCGCCGACTTCGCGGCGCTGAAGACCATGATCGCCGTCAGCCGCGACCTCGCCCGCCTGGTCGCCGCGCCGGTCTACAGCCGCGACGAGCAGAAGAAGGGCATGGCCGCGCTGCTGGACGCGATGGGCGCCGCGCCGCTGACCGTGCAGTTCATCCTGCTGCTGGCGTCCAAGCGCCGCCTGTTCGCCCTGACCCACATCATCGCGGCCTTCGAGGCCCTGCTCGCCAGCCAGCGCGGCGAGATCAGGGCGGAGGTCACCTCGGCGCGCGCACTGAGCGACGGCGAGATTGCGGAGCTCAAGCGCGTCCTCAAATCCCGGCTCGAACGCGAGCCGCTGCTGGAGACCCATGTCGATCCGACGCTGCTGGGCGGGCTGATCGTGAAGGTGGGCTCGCGCATGATCGATTCGTCGCTGCGCACCAAGCTGAACGGCATGCGCCTGGCGATGCGGGGAACCTAAACTGCCGTCATGCCGAGGCGCGGCTTCGCAGCGCGCCTCGGCATGACGGAATGGAATGAGAACGTCATCCTGAGGTGCGAGCCCGAAGGCGAGCCTCGAAGGATGATGCGGACGAGACGAAAAGGAACGAGAACATGGATATTCAACCAGCCGAAATTTCCGCGATCCTGAAACGCGAGATCCAGAATTTCGGCGCCGAGGCCGAGGTCAGCGAAGTCGGCCAGGTGCTCAGCGTCGGCGACGGCATCGCCCGCGTCTACGGCCTCGACAAGGTGCAGGCCGGCGAGATGGTCGAGTTTCCCGGCGGCATCCGCGGCATGGCGCTGAACCTCGAAGTCGACAATGTCGGCGTCGTGATCTTCGGCAACGATTCGACGATCAAGGAAGGCGACACCGTCAAGCGCACCGGCGCCATCGTGGACGTGCCGGTCGGCCAGGGCCTGCTCGGCCGCGTCGTCGACCCGCTGGGCAATCCGATCGACGGGCTGGGCGATCTGACCAATGTCGCCGAACGCCGCCGCGTCGACGTGAAGGCGCCGGGCATCATCCCGCGCAAATCGGTGCACGAACCGGTGCAGACCGGCCTGAAGGCGATCGACACGCTGATCCCGATCGGCCGCGGCCAGCGCGAACTGATCATCGGCGACCGCCAGACCGGCAAGAC
>JAATGL010000020.1 GCA_015654705.1 Alphaproteobacteria bacterium
CGATGCCCCAGGCGATGGAATGGTCGTTCGCGACCCCCATCACCAGCCCGCGTCGGCCCTTCATCAGCGCGCCGTTTTCAGCCATCTACCTTGCCTGTTTCGATTTGGGACGTGCGATGCCGTCCTTGGCGCTGCATTGGGACTTGCGGGGTCTACGCGTCATGGCGCCGGAACACCAGCGAGGCATTGGTGCCGCCGAAGCCGAAACTGTTCGACATGGCGGTCTCGATCTTCGCATCGTCGATGCGGGCGCGCACGATCGGCGCGTCGCCGACGGCGGGATCCAGCTCCTCGATATTGGCGCTTTCGGCGATGAAGCCGTCGCGCATCATCAGCAGCGTATAGATCGCCTCATGCACGCCGGCCGCGCCCTGGCTGTGGCCGGTCAGCGACTTGGTCGCGCTGATCGGCGGCATCCTGCCGGCGCCGAAGACCTCGCGGATGGCGTCGATCTCGGGAATATCGCCGACCGGCGTCGAGGTGGCGTGCGGATTGATGTAGTCGACCGGCGTCTTTACGTTTTCCAGCGCCTGGCGCATGCAGCGCACCGCGCCTTCGCCCGAAGGCGCCACCATGTCGGCGCCGTCCGCCGTCGCGCCGTAGCCGACCAACTCCGCGTGGATCTTGGCGCCGCGCGCCCTGGCATGTTCCAGCTCTTCGAGCACCAGGATGCCGCCGCCGCCGGAAATCACGAAACCATCGCGATTCTTGTCATAGGCGCGCGAGGCCTTCTCCGGCGTCGCGTTGTACTTGGACGACATGGCGCCCATCGCGTCGAATAGTTCAGAGAGCGTCCAGTCCAGCTCCTCGCCGCCACCCGCGAACATCACGTCCTGCTTGCCCCACTGGATCATCTCATAGGCGTTGCCGATGCAGTTGGCCGAGGTGGAGCAGGCGCTGGAGATCGAATAGTTCACGCCCTTGGTCTTGAACCAAGTCGAGAGGTTGGCTGAGCAGGTCGACGACATCGACTTAGGCACCGCGAAGGGGCCGATGCGCTTGGGCCCGGACTGGCGGGTGATGTCGGCCGCGGCGACGAGGGTTTTGGTCGAGGGGCCGCCGGAGCCCACGATCAATCCGGTGCGCGGATGGGAGATGTCGCCCGGCTCTAGGCCGGAATCCCGGATCGCTTGGGTCATCGCGACCCAGCAATAGGCCGCGCCGTCGCCCTGGAAGCGGCGGGCGCGGCGGTCGATGAGGGAATCGAGATCGATCTTGAGGCTGCCATGGACCCGCGACCGGAACCCCAGCCTGGCATAATCCTCCGCCGCCACGATGCCGGATTTGGCCAAGCGCAGGGAAGCCACGACCTCCTCGCTGTTATTGCCGATGGAAGAGACGATGCCCATCCCGGTGACGACGACCCGTCTCATGCGCGCTGGCGCCTCAGGCCGGCTGGACGGCGGGATTGCCCAGCGCCGCGGCGGCATCGCTGAACAGTCCGACGCGCAGGTCCTTGGCTTCGTAGATGATCTTGCCGTCCACCTTCATGATGCCGTCGGCGATGCCCAACACCAGCCGGCGCATGATGACCCGCTTGAGCTCGATGCAGTAGGAGACGGTCTTGGCGCTGGGCAGGACCATGCCGGTGAATTTCACTTCGCCGACGCCGAGCGCGCGGCCCTTGCCCAGCCCGCCCATCCAGACCAGGAAGAAGCCCACCATCTGCCACAGCGCGTCCAGGCCCAGGCAACCCGGCATCACCGGATCGTCCTGGAAATGGCATTTGAAGAACCACAGGTTCGGATTGACGTCGAGTTCCGCCTCGACCACGCCCTTGCCCGCCGCGCCGCCGGCCTCCGAAATCCGTGTGATGCGGTCGAACATCAGCATCGGCGGCAGGGGAAGCCGTGCATTGCCGGGACCGAACACCTCCCCGCGGGCCACCGCCAGCAGCCCCTGAAGGTCGAAACTCGATTTGCGTGCCGGGTTGGGGGTGTCCAATTTCCGCTTCCTTCCGCCGGCCTCTTGACAAGCACCGGACTTGAGCCAATCTCTGTTTGTTAGAAGCATTCTAACAAAGCATATGACATCCTAGCAAAGATGCGGCGTGAGTGTCAGCCGCGCAAGAGGTTCCAAGATAGCTCTGTGATGCGCAAGAAGTTCCGTGAAGATATCGGCAAGGATGCATCGCTGCGGCTGCGCAAGGCGGGACTGCGCCCGACGCGCCAGCGCCTGGAGCTGGCCGGATTGCTGTTCCAGGGCGGCGACCGGCATCTGACGGCGGAGACGCTTCACGCCGCCGCGCAGGAAACGGGCATCAAGGTCTCGCTTGCCACGGTCTACAACACGCTGCATCAG
>JAATGL010000205.1 GCA_015654705.1 Alphaproteobacteria bacterium
GCGCGCGTCCCATTCCGGGAATTCGGAGAGGAGATAAAACGTCCACGCCAGCGCATTGGCCGTCGTCTCATGCCCGGCGAAGATGAACGTCATCACATTGTCGAAGACCTCGGCGTCGCCGAACAGCGCGCCGCCTTCCGGATCGCGCGTGGTCAGCAGCATGGTCAGGAAATCATGGGCGACGCCGGAGGGATCGGCGGCAAGCTGGGCGCGGCGCTGGGCGATCAGACCTTTCAGCTCCTTGCGGAAAAACCTGAGCGGACCGCGGGCGCGCAGATTGCCGGGCGTCGGAACCCAGTTCGGCAGCCCCATCGTACGCAGGATATCCACCCGGCCCTGCGTCTCCAGATAGACGGCGAGCGCCTCCGACATCCTGCCGAACTGCATCGTCACGTCGTTGGAGAACAGCGTGCGCGAGATGATCTCATAGGTCAGGCGCATCATCTCGTCGGCGGCATCGATCTCGGCGCCCTCGGGCAGCGCCGCCCAGCGCACGATCATCCTTGCAGCGGCGTCCTCCATCACCGGCGCGAAATCCGCGATGTGGCGCAGCGAAAACATCGGCGCGGCGACGCGGCGCTGGAAGCGCCAGCGCGCACCCTCCGAGGTCACCAGCCCGTTGCCGAGCGCGGGCTTGGTCAGGCGCTGCGCCTGGATGCTCTTCACATAATTGGCGGCGTTGTCGAGAAGGACATGCTTGACCCCCTCGGGGTCGCCCACCATCAGGAAATCCTGAACGAAGGTGCGGCTGTAGATATAGGGCTCTGTATAGCCGTAGACGCCGAACGCGGCGACGGGGTTGCGGCCGAGTTCGCGCAGCATCTGGAGCGTGGAAAGATTGCGGTTGTGCGGCACGGGCGCCGCGGGGCGCAGGCGCGGCGCGATTCCTTGCGGTTCCATATTGCCATATAGCGCACGGGCGCGCGGAATGCATTGACTCGAAAGCGGCGGCGCTTAGTCTTCATCCTTTCCGGGCAGGCAAGGCATGGCCAAGGATTTCATCGGCTATCAGGCATTGACCGACGCCGCGCTGCGCAGCGTGGTGCGCGAGGCGCTGCGCCGCATCGAGAAGCAGGGCCTGATCGGCGCCCATCATTTCTTCCTTACCTTCAAGACGCATTTCCCCGGCCTGGAGATTCCCGATTTCCTGCGCGAGCAATATCCGGAGGAGATGACGATCATCCTGCAGCATCAGTTCTCGGGGCTGAAGGCGAAGGAGCATCATTTCGAAGTGACGCTGACCTTCCGCAAATTGCCGGCGACTTTGGTAATCCCCTATGAGGCGCTGACTGCCTTCTTCGATCCCGGCGTGCAGTTCGGCCTGCAGTTCCGCGGCGCCGAGGGCGATGCGAAGCCGGGCCACGGACCCAAGCTGCCACCCGCGCCGGCCGCCGAACAGAACCGCGAAAAAGGCGGCGAGATGCCCGAGAAACCGGCCGAAAAGCCAGCGCCCGGCGAAGTCGTCAGCTTGGATTCATTCCGGAAAAAGTAGTTCTACCACAGCAGCATGTCCATGAATCTCCCTATGATGCAGGTGCCATGACCAAGACCCGCACCGAGACCGATACGTTCGGACCCGTCGAGGTTCCGGCCGACCGCTATTGGGGCGCGCAGGCGCAGCGTTCGCTGCGCAATTTCGAGATCGGCTGGGAGAAGCAGCCGCTCGCGATCGTGCGGGCCCTGGGCGTCGTCAAGCGCGCCGCGGCCGAAACCAACATGGCGATGGGCCATCTCGACCGGACGATCGGTGAGGCGATCGTCGCCGCCGCGCAGGAGGTGATCGACGGCAGGCTCGATGCGCACTTCCCGCTGTCGGTCTGGCAGACCGGTTCGGGCACCCAGTCCAACATGAACGCCAATGAGGTGATCTCCAACCGCGCCATCGAGATGCTGGGCGGCGAAATGGGCTCGAAGAAGCCGGTCCATCCCAACGACCACGTCAATATGAGCCAGTCGTCGAACGATACCTACCCGACCGCCATGCACATCGCCTGCGCGGAGGAGATCGTCCACGCGCTGATCCCGGCCCTGACCCTGCTGCGCGACGCGCTGAACGACAAGGCGGCGGCCTGGAAGGACATCATCAAGATCGGCCGCACCCACACCCAGGACGCGACGCCTTTAACGCTGGGCCAGGAATTTTCCGGCTACGCCGTGCAGGTCGCCAACGGCATCGCGCGCATCGAGCAGACCTTGCCGAAATTGATGGAACTGGCGCAGGGCGGAACCGCCGTCGGCACGGGCCTCAACGCGCCCATCGGCTTCGCCGAGGCCGTGGCCGCGCGCATCGCCGCGATCACCGGCCTCGCCTTCACCACCGCGCCCAACAAGTTCGAGGCACTCGCGGCGCACGACGCGATGATCTTTTCGCATGGCGCGATCAACACGGTGGCGGCCTCGCTGTTCAAGATCGCCAACGATATCCGCTTGCTCGGCAGCGGTCCGCGAAGCGGTCTGGGAGAATTGTCGCTGCCGGAGAACGAGCCGGGCTCCTCGATCATGCCGGGCAAGGTCAACCCGACCCAATGCGAGGCGGTCACCCAGGTCTGCAGCCGCATCTTCGGCAACCACGCCACGATCACCTTCGCCGGCAGCCAGGGCCATTTCGAGCTCAACGTCTACAATCCGGTGATGGCCTACAGCTTCCTGCAGA
>JAATGL010000077.1 GCA_015654705.1 Alphaproteobacteria bacterium
CCGAGGACATCATCGGCCTGCCGGTGACGACCCTCATCCCGCCGGACCGTCACGACGAGGAAAGCGACATCGCCGAGCGCATGCGCCGCGGTGACCGCATCGAGCATTATGAGACCCTGCGCCGGCACCGGGACGGAAGGCCGATCGAGATCTCGCTGTCGGTGTCGCCGACGCGAGACGCCGGCGGCGAAATCACCGGTGCGTCGAAAATCGCCCGCGACATCACCGGACGCAAGGCGGACGCGCATCGCGTAAGCCAGCTCCAGAACGAGTTGCTGCATGCGACGCGCCTGGCCTCGACCGGACAACTCGGCGCCGCGCTGGCGCATGAGCTGAACCAGCCGCTGACCGCGATCCTCAACTACACCGGCGTCTTGCAGGAGCTCGGCGCCCACCTCGCTGGCGCCGACGGCGAATTGCTGCGCGACGTCGTCAGGCGGGTCGCCGAACAGACCGAGCGCGCCGGCGAGATCATCCGCCGCCTGCGCGGCTTCGTCGCCAAGCGCGAGCCCGAACGGCGGATGCAGCCCTTGAACGACGCGATCGGCGAGGCGATTGCGCTGAGCCTCATCGGCACGATAGACGGCGGCGTCCGGCTCAAATCCGAATTCGCCGCCGCCCTGCCGGCGGTCCTGATCGACAAGGTGCAGATCCAGCAGGTGATGATCAACCTGCTGCGCAACGCCGTGGAGGCCATGCGGGACAGCGCCGAGCGGACGCTGACCGTCACGACGGCCCGCGACGGCGAAACCTTCGTGCGCGTCAGCATCGCCGATACCGGCAGCGGGATCGCGCCGGAGGTGGCCGCCATGCTGTTCCAGCCCTTCGTGACGACGAAGGGAGACGGGCTGGGCATCGGTCTTTCGATCTGCCGCACGATCATCGAATCCCATGGCGGCCGCTTGTGGACGCAGGCGAACGAGGGGTCGGGCACGGTGTTCCACTTCCGCCTGCCGCTGGCGCCGGACGAGGCCGGGACCCGTGGCCGCTGAACCGACCGTCTATATCGTCGACGACGACGCGGCGGTGCGCGATTCGCTGGCGATGCTGCTGCGGCTGAGCGGCTATGGCGTCGAGACGTTCGAATCCGCGGCCGGCTTCCTGTCGGGCAACGCGCCGTCGGCCCATGGCTGCCTCATCGCCGATATCCGCATGCCGGACATGGACGGATTGCAGCTTCAGGAGGAACTCGTCCGGCGCGGATCGCCTTTGCAGGTCATCGTGATCACCGGGCATGGCGATGTGCCCCTCTCGGTCCGGGCGATGAAGGCGGGCGCCGTCGATTTTCTCGAAAAACCGTTCGTCCGCGAGGCCGTGCTGGCCGCCGTGCGCGATGCGCTGGCGCGCAGCGCGCGGGTCGCGGATGCCGCGATCACCGCCGGCGAGGCGCGCGCGCGGCTTTCGCGCCTGACCAAGCGCGAGCGCGAGGTCTTCGAACGGGTCGTCGCCGGCAAGCAGAGCAAGGTCATCGCCTTCGAGCTCGGCGCCTCCCCCCGCACGATCGAAATCCACCGCGCGCGCATGATGAGCAAGATGCAGGCCGCGAGCCTGCAGGACCTGATGCGCGCGGCGATCGCCGCCGGCGAAGTCTGACATTCGTCAATTCTTTTGGCGCGGCGATGCGCCAGATTGAGCCACCGACAAGGAACCGTTGGAGACTCGCTTGGCCGCGCGAACCGTCTGCATCGTCGAGGATGACGGCCCCGTTCGCGACTCGCTTCGGATGGTGCTGGAGCGGCGCGGGCTGCGCGTCTGGGGCTATGCGTCGGCAAGCGCGTTCCTGAAGCAGGCGAACACCGATTGCGGCTGCTTTTTGTTCGACAACCAGCTGCCCGAATTGTCGGGGATCGAACTGCTGGAGGTGCTGCGCGCCCGCCAGATAGGCACGCCCGCCATCATCATGACCGCCGGCATCGATCTGCAGCTGGTCGAGCGTGCCAGGCGCGCCGGCGCAATGGCGGTGCTCACCAAGCCGATGAAGCTGGACGAGACGCTCGCGGCCATCGCGCGCGCCTTCGAATAGGGAGCCGGAAGCGTCCCTATTCGTGCGCCAGCACCGCCGGATTGAGGATGTTTGCCGGTTCGCCCCGAAGATAGGCGGCGACGGCGAGCGCCGCTCCGGCATAAAAGCGCCGCATGCTGGTCTCCGTCACGAAGCCCAAATGCGGCGTCATCGTCACGTTCTCGAGCGTGCAGAAAGGATGATCCTTGGGCAGCGGTTCCTGGTCGAACACATCCAGCCCCGCCCCGGCGATGCGCTTCTCCCGCAGCGCGTCGAGCAGCGCCGCCTCGTCGACCAGGGGCCCGCGCGAGGTGTTGATGAGATACGCGGTCGGCTTCATCGCGGCGATGTCCGGCTGGCCCACCAGGCCACGGCTACGGGCGCTCAGCACGTAATGGACGCTGACGATGTCGCTGTTGCGGAACAGGGCCTCCTTCTCCACCCGCGTGGCGCCGGCCTTCCGTGCGGCCTGGTCGGTCAGGCTTTGACTCCAGGCGAGAACCTTCATGTCGAAGGCGTGCGCATAATGGGCCATGCGGGTGCCGATCCTGCCGAGGCCGACGATCCCCAATGTGCGGCCCGCCAATTCCTGTCCCAGGCTGTGCTGCCACTCGCCGCCGCGCAGGCGCTGCGCCTCCGCCGGAATGTGACGCAATGTGGCCAGCATGAGCCCCCAGGCGAATTCCGCCGTCGCGCTGGGAGCGGCCGGCATGTCGTCCGGCGCCTTTCCCTCGCAAACCAGGATTTTGCGCGCCGTCGCCGCTTCATTGTCGATCGTGCGCACATGGCCGTCGCTGACGACGATCGCCTTCAGATTCGGAAGCTGGTCCAGGATCTCGGCGGAGATGCGGGCCCGCTCCCGCAACGTGCAGATGACGTCGAAGGGCTGCAAGGCCGCGATCGCCTCGCTGTCGGAGAGATGCCGGTTGAAGACCTGGATATCGGCCCTCTGCGATACCGGCGTCCAATCGGCGAGCGTGAGCGCCGCGTCGGCATAGTCGTCAAGGATAGCGACGCGCACCATGGAAATTCCCGACCGGCTTGTGTCCGGCATTATGGCGCTTGCCCCACAGGAAATTCCAGCCCGCCGACCTCACGATGTCAGCGCGTCTTCCAGGTGAGATCGGGATCGTAGGCGGTGATCGCCGAGGCGACGGCCGCGGTTTTTGGACCAAGATCCTTCTCGTAAACGATGCCGGCCTGATCGACGATGAACGTCATCACGCCGGAATCGCCGTATTTCGCGGGAAAGGCGATCAGGGCGAAACCGCCGGTCAGGCGCCCGTCGACCACATAATCGCGGGCGCCGCCGGGAGCCGCCGCGCCCTGGCGCGTCAGAATCTTGTAGTAATAGCCGTGATAGGGCGCATGCGGATTTTTCCTGTCGGCGGCGCCGTCATAGCCTTCGGCCCGGGCGCTCGCCATCTGCGGGCCGATCGGACTTTCCTTCTCGCCGGCGCGAACCGGCCAATAGAGACCGTCATGCTGTCCGGCGCTGCTGACGAATTTGCGCGCGTAAATCGGCGAACCGTTTTGGCCCGCGAGGTCGGCGGCGTAATCGCGCTGCGCCTGGACATAGCCGCGGCAGACTTCGATGGCGTTCAACTCGTTTCGCCCGATGCGCCGGTTGAGAATTTCCTGCAGGCCGGCCTGGGCGTCGAAGTGCCAGACGCCGCCCTTCTGAACGATCGGGATCGGAAAGGGCCATTCTTCCGTGCCGATGACCAGCGTCGCCTTGTCTGCGCCGTCCGGCACGATCTTGCTGGCCTGGCCATAGCGATCGACAAAATGGGCGCGGGCTTCCTTGTCGGCGATCCTGTCTCCCGAGACGATCAGATCCCGTCCGGCGGGACCGAAGATCCGGAACAGTTCGGCGCGGTCGTTTTTGCGCGACGCGGCGACGAAGGCTACGACCGCCTTATCCGGCGTGGTGAAGGTCTCCGGCGCGCGGACCGCGGCTTGCGCGGCCGGTGCGCTCCAACAGGCGGCGGCGAGACCGACGACCAGAACCTGACGCCTGGCGGCGACTGCGAGGGTTTTGTACACGGCCGAATTTTCCTTCCGGGTAAGAAGCCGATGCCGAACGATCATGGATGTCCCCCGTGACCGCCGCCGCCACCATGTCCACCGCCGCCGCCACCATGCGGCATCCCGAACGAACCGCTTCCGTTATGGGGAAAGCCGAACGAGCCGCCGCCATGGGAGAAGCCGCCGGGCATGCCCTGCCGGCTGCTCTGTCCGCGCTGGGACTGGATACGGATGTCCTGTCCGGAACCGAAGCTCTGGAAGGCGGGCGGCGCGGTGCGGCCCGGCCGGAACGGCTCGCCGTCACGGCCCTGATAGCCGCGGAACGGCTGGCCGACGCCGCGCGTGGAATGGAACTGCTGGATGTTGCGCGGATTGCGATAGGGCACGCCGACGCGATGCCCCGGATCGTGATGCCACACATCGCCGGGCTGGCGACCGGAATGAAACCGGTCGAAATGATCGCGGTCGATCCGCAGATAGTGATGGCGCCAATCGAAATGGCCCCAGTCCCAGTACGCGAAGGGCAGGAAGATGCCGACGCCGAAGCCGATCGCGTAATCCGCCGCGGCGCAGGAGCCCGGCCACGGTTCGAACGCGAGCGGCTCGTAGATCGGAGAGGACCACGGACCGTACACGCACCACGGATCGTATTGCGGAACATAGATCGTCTCGGTCGGCGGCGGGGAGATCGTGACGTCGTCGCCGTCGCTCGCCACCGTCTCCTGCGGCGACGATTTGAGCGTGCCCGCGGTTTCGGCGCGGTGCCGCAGGCGCTGCACCGCATCCATCACATCGTCCTGCTGCGCGAGAAACGCCTCGCCCAGATTCTCCGTCCAGTCGATATGGCCGTCCAGCATCTGCAGCACCTGGGGAAACGGCACCAGCGCCTTGACGCTGGGATCCCAGGCCTGGCTATCGAGCGCCGCGGTCAGGTCGTCGCCCTTGAGCGCCGCGTTTGCCGGATCGGCGACCCAGCGGCGGGCCTCAACCACTTCGAGCGGATAGGTCGACGCCGTCAACACATCGGCGAGCAGCGGATCGTCATAAAGCGCCACCGGGGCCACAAGCTCGTCCAGTTGCTGCGGCGTCAGCGCGGGCCCTGCGGGCACCGCCGAGGCGTCGTCCTGCGCCGTCGTGGGCGGCGGCAGCGGCGCATCGTCCTGCGCCAGCGAGGCGGTGGACATGATCGCTGTGGTGGCCAGCAGGATGGCCATGACAGGCATTGCGCTGAATTTCATGACGAGCCTTCTCGGATTCCGTGGATCGATCCACGCGGAAAATCGCATGTTAAAGGACGCCGCGCTTTGACAATGGTCAATATTGGCCGCGTGAGCTCACACAGTGCATTCGCTTGTTCAATGATCCCAACGTTCCAGCGCATGCCGCTCATGATACAGCGGTTGGCAGCGTAAAACGGTCACGGGCGCGGACGAAGAAGAGCGAATGGAGGGCCGCGAACCAATCGAGAAAGTGACGACCCTCAAGACAACGCGTGACTACCCTTCTGAAAAACCCTGGCGCGCCCGGCTGGATGAAAGTTTGAACTGGGAGCTACGCATTCCGTGGGCTCCCGGTCCAGCAAATGCCCGCGAGGCATGGAAATATGACCAGACCGGCGCGGAGCATCAAGCCCATGGGCGCAAGGGCGGTCGGACGGCGGCGGCGAACCAGAAGGCACGCCAACCGAAGTCCTAACCTCCACGGGCTGCGTCACCGGCTGAAAGGGTTACGAGCGCGTCTTTTTTCCGATCACTCGCGCCATCGGCTTTCCCTGTAGAAAATACTCCAATGCCGCTGCTGTTTTCTCGTAACGGATGACCTGCACATCCGAGCCACCGAGCGATCCATGAGCCTTGTCGAGGAACCGACGAAGCGCGAGTTCTGGCGAGCCATCCGCACAATCGGCGCCCGATGCGATGCGACTCGTGAAAAGAAGAATTCGCTGCCTGTCGTTTCCCGCCAAAATAGACTCTGCCAAGGCACAAGCAACAGGAGCCGCAATGCGCGCGGCATACGGAGCCGCATACACCTCTTTCAGCGCGGGCGCGAGGATTTCGTACCATTCCAACAACTGCTGCGGCGTCGGCTTATGAAGCTTAGACTTGTTGAGGACATGGAGTCCGTAAAAGCGGCAAGCCGCCATCGTTTGACCTGTCGCTTCGGGGCGGTCGAAAACGAACTTCATTAGGTCCGCTGCGGATCGCTTTAAGCCTGTGTCGATAGCGGCGCCTGCGCGCGGGTCAGCACCCGTCACGACCAGAAGGGGAAAATCGGGGCGAAATCCGACTTTTCGGAAACCACCAAGACGATGCTGACCATCGCCCAAAACGGCTCCTCGCAAGACCGTAATTCCTTGGCCGGTCGGGTGATATTCGTTGCGCGAAATCATTTCCGCCAACCAATCGACGTGATGTGGGCGAAGCGGGCGATTGCTGGTGTTGAGGCTCAGCAGGTATTCGACGTTCGATGCGTCCGCCCCGACGAAGAATGACTGCAACGTGTCTTGCTTGGTCGCCTCGACCAATTCGACAAAGTTTTTGTGAGGTGTGTCCATGCCTTGAATCCTAAGACAGCTTCGTTCGCGAAATTGTCGGGGCGAGGCAATTCAAGCCACGGACTAAAACCGAAATCAGGCTTCGACCGGCTTTTCGCCACTCAAATAACCTTGCTTCGTTATACGCAAAACAGAATATCCGTCATGCGGACCGTACAGCGCCTTCCTCAAGTTTCTGCAAGCGACGTATTATACCAAAAATATGCGATTTTTCCGCATTCATTGACAAACGTTTCACGTCTCAACACGTCCTGCCATCATATCGTTCTGTATCAGTCGCCGCATATTCATACACTAACTAATTGATATTGCTATTTTATATATGAATACCAAAATGCAATTCCCCGTCAAGCGGACAGTACAGCGCCATACGCAAGTTTCTCGCATATATAATATCTTTTATAATCAGTATGTTATTGGTAGATATGCGAATAATTCGAGTATACGCATGTACTGCAATCAGAACGTTCTGTAACAGTCGCCGATTATGCACACGTTTTCGAGGTTTTGTTCTATCTATGGACCAAATCTTCTGTGAATAACATATCCGGTTGGCGTATTCCGGTTGACAACGACTGTCACGGAGATCAGCTTGCGAGTTCCTTGGAGAATCGTCTGTGACCGAAGAAGCCCCGAAAATGTTTTCGCTCCGACTTGTCGGCGACGGCATCAGCATCGAACAGCCGATCGAGCAGCGCATGGCGTTGCAGATCGTGCAGGTCGTGATGGGCGGTGCGCCCGCCGTACAGCAGAGCGCTGGCACGAAGTCCGATCCTCGGGCTCCGGAGGGTGTGTCGCTTTCGCTTCGAGAACATCTCGACAAGATTGGAGCGTCGAAGAAGCCGGATCAGATCACAACCATCGCGCAGTACGTCTGCGAGGTTGAAGGCCAAGCTGATTTCAGCCGCGATGACATCAGGTCACGCTTCATCACAGCCCGCGAGCCGCTTCCCGGAAATTTTGGCCGCGACTTCGCAGTCGCCGAGCGAAACGGCTGGATTGCCGAGATGCACGGAAAGAAGAATCGCTACTACGTCACCGCGAAGGGTACGCAGGCGATCAATAACAATTTCTCCAACGGAAAGGGTGCTGCTTCGCGGCGCTAACGCAAATGGCTCTGAAAGATTTAGTCGCCAAGAAATCCGAGATCGCGGAGTCCGTGATCGAGGGGGTCGTCTCGAAATACGTTCGGTATTACACCGACACGCTGGAAATCGGTTTTACCCCAGACGGCGCGGCGCTGAGCGGCGAGAAAAGGGTGCTGGTCTATCTCGTTGCCATTCTCGGCTGGCGATATGTGACGAACGAGCCGACCACAATACCGACGAAACCTGCCGATCTGGAAAAAGCCGTCGGGATTCCCGGAGGGTCGCTGCGGCCTTTACTCAAGAGCCTCAAGGATTCTCACCTGATCGCACCGAGTGGCGACGGCTACTCGGTTCGTGAAGGCAATCTCGAAGCCATCACCGCCGCCATCGCCGGGGAGAAGAAGCCCGCGCGACGGAAGATCGCCATCGCGGCGGCGCCAAAGGTGAAGGGTGATAGCAAAGCGGCGCGACGTTCGACCGGTAATCCGATTTCCTCCAACATCGATGCTTGGATCAAGGATGGTTTTTTCAAGAGCCCTCGCACACTGCACGCGGTTCACCACCGCCTGCACGAACATGGCGTGATCGCGCGGCAGACATCAGTTTCCGGCCCGCTTCTCAAGGCGGTGCAACAGCGTCGTATGAAACGTCAGAAAATCATGGAAGGTGGCAAAGAGATTTGGGCTTATTGCGTCGCAGGAGCTTAGCCGGGCCGTGCGCGAAGAACTCGAACGCAACCTTGCCTCCAAAATCGAACCCCGCGTCGTCGCGGACATCTTGAATTCATATGAAGGGCTGATCCAAAAGCATCGCGCGCTCGATGCGGAGGCCGCACTGACCCGCGCGGGAAAGTTCGTCGAGCATATCTTCCGCGCGCTGGAGTTCATCAGAACCGGAACCACGCCCGCCGAAATCAAATCGCCAGCCGCGACGGCGAAGCTGTTGGAAGGCGACACGAACTTGCCGGAGTCGATCCGTATGCTGGTGCCTCGGATTGCGCTGGCAATGATCTACGATGTTCGCAGCAAGCGCGGTGCAGTTCACGTGAAGGAGATAGACCCGCGTGGGATCGACGTTGATCTTGCAGCAAAGGGCGCGTCTTGGATCATCGCTGAGTTGATCCGCCTGTATCATGTAAGTGACGAAAACGCGGTGCGCATGGAAATGACCGCGCTCACCCGCGCGACGTTCCCATTACTGGAGAGCATCGACGGCGAGGACTTCGTTTCAAAGAAGGTGCCGCCGCGCGTCGAGATTCAGTTGCTCCTTGGCCGAAAAGGTGGCGAAGGCGCAACACGCACTCAACTCGGAAAGATGGCGAAGTGCGATGCGCCTAGGGTGACTGAGTCGATCAAGGGCCTCACAAAAGACAGGTTGGTCCACCTGACAGAAAAGGGCATCTATTTTCTTACGGGGTCCGGTGAGGCGGACCTGATGAAGTGGCTCGCGGACAACAAGGCTATCTAGCGGCTCAACCGCACGCCCGCGCCACCCTTATCATCGGTGTTAATCGCCCGCTTCGCGAATAGCGATAAACGCCAATCTGCACAAAATCTCAGAATTTTGATCCATTTTTCCGACAAGCCCAGTCCGATAAATGGGTTGGTTAAATTTTCTAAGGGCGAATCTGGGAGCGATTTAGCGACCAAACCTGTCCAAAAATTTTCGACTTCTAGATTTCGTTTATAGTCCGTGGCGTCTCCAAAACCTTTGTGCAACCGGCGTTTCCAGCCTGTCGATAATTCCGACATGACTTGTCCAAAAAGGATTGAAGTCGCACTACGCGAGAAATGTGACTCGCGGGCGAATTAACCATCTCAACGCAAGCGTTCTGCGCCCTCTAGACGCTTCTCGGGCATGCGGGTTCATTTTCCGGCAGAGGTTCCTGCGCTGGTGCATGAACTTCGTAGGACCGAAAGCCGAGGAGATGTTAATGACGCTTCATACCAACACCACAATGCACCCCAAACAACAGTCGGGCGCGGGGACCGCCGGTCTCCCCGGCTTGACGACGCGCTGCGCGTTCTATTTTCACATCCACGCCTCCGCGACCGAATGTTCCGAGACGCTGCAAGATCAGAGCATCCCCTGCCAAGCATTTGCCGAGGCCATGGGCTGGAAGTTCGAGGACGAGCATCGGTATGTCGATCATGGCAGGTTTGGCGAAAAACGACCTGCCTTGAAAACCCTGACAAGAGCGGCTTTCACCGATCCGCCGCCGTTTCAGGTCGTGATCGTCGAAGACTTCTCGTTCTTGTTCTACGACACAACGGCGCTCTCACAGTTCAAGCGCATGTTCACGAGAAACGGCGTGCGGATCGTTTCGGTGTCGGAAGAACTTCGCCGCTGCGATGACGGACTCGCTGCCAAGGTCTTCGAGCGGGTCGAGCATCACGCCTTCGCAATGATGGACCCGAAAGACCGCGCGCGCCTCGAACGCAAACGGAGGAGAGCGTGATGACCAGGGACAATCCCGAGGAAACGTTCACGATCTATATCAGGGTGTCTCAATCGGACAACACCCTGATGTCGGCCCTCAACGAGCAGCACTTTGCCGCAAAGGCGTATGGCGAGGCGGAGGGCTGGAAGTATCTCGGCGAGAATTACGCGGACGTTGGCGACGTGGGGTCGAAGCGGCCAGCGCTGGAAGCAATGCTGGCGCATGCATGCTGTGATTCAAAGCCGTTCAACGTGATCGTGGTGGAGCGACTGGATCGCCTATTCCATAGCGAAATCGACCTTATCAAGTTCGAGCAACGGCTTCATGAACACGGCGTGAGCCTTCACTACGTCACCGAAGCCGACTCTTTGTGCGGCGCTGATAGCACAAAGGACGCAGGCAAATGAGAACCGCCAATCGCCGACAGCGCAAGCGGCCCGGACCTCCGGCGAACAATAGAGCGCCGGATCGGCGCATCATCGTGAACCTCCATCCGGGAGTGCCGATATGCACGGTTGAGATCGAAGTGTTCGATTTATTGATCGGAAGTTTCGAGGCATTCGCCACCAACGATAACGAACGCCCCGATCCGAACCCCGGCGAAATACGAGGGCCGCCGATGTGCGCCGATTGATGATGCAGAAGTACCCCTAACGAAAGGCCGCAACATGACTATGAATAAGGGAAAATATAAGGAGGTGACTGGTCCAAAGGTCATCAGGCGCGTGGCGATTTACGCCCGCGTTTCGACCTCGCGGCAGCAGTTACATGATCTCTCGATCCCCGATCAGATCAAGGAGATGCGAGAGTATTGCGAACGGCGTGAATATGAAATCGCCGATACAATCATCGAGACTGGAACCGCGACAAGCGACGAACACCGGCCTCAGTTCCAGAGTTTGATCGCGCGGGCACTCAGCAAGCCCGCGCCATTCGATGCGATCATCGTCCACAGCATGTCACGCTTCTACCGCGACGATGTCGCACAAGAATACCTGCGTAGAAAACTCGTGAAGAACGGCGTTCAGGTCATATCCGTGACTCAGGATTTTGGCGAGGGTGCGATGGCCGATCTCACGCGCCGCATCATGGGTATCGTCGATGAACTGCAAGCCAAGGAGACCTCAAAGCACGTGAGGCGCACGATGATCGCGAGCGCCAAAGAAGGTTGGTGGACAGCGGCGTTGGCTCCGTTCGGCTATCAGATCGAAGTCGTCGAGGCTATCGGCAAGCGAAAGAAACGAAAGCTCAAGGAACACCCGCATAACGGCCCCCTCGTTCGCCTGATCTTCAAGCTCTGCATTGAAGGCGACGGTACGGGTGGTCCGCTAGGCTTGAAGAAGATCGTGCAATATCTGAATGGACGCGGACATACCTACAGGGGAAAACCGTTCTACACGAGCCACATCGAAAGCGTCCTCAAGAATGACGGATATTGTGGCACTTACTACTACAACAAGACTGACTCGAAGGAGATGGCGCACAGACCGCGCGAGGAATGGATCGGAATTCCCGTCCCCCAACTCGTGACAGCCGAGGACTTTCAGCGTGCGCAAGTTGCCCTCCACGAACGCGCACCGAAACGTGTTGCGCCCCGCATCGCCTCAAGCCCTGTGATTCTCAGCGGCATCGCAAGGTGCGGGGTGTGTGGTGGCAGTATGAAGATCGCCGGAGGCACAGGCAGTAGCGGCGAAGTCTATCGTTACTACAAATGTTCCTCTCGTATGGATCGGGGGACATGCGACCCCGCGATCCGGAATACTATCAGGGAAAGGGAATTGGATTCCGTCGTGATACATGCGGTCGCCACATCTCTCCTGACGGCGGCGCGGGTTCAGGACGTAATTGCCCGTGTCTGCACGCGGCGGCAGGAAGGACGGGAAAACACCACCAAGACCCTGGAACGGCTCCGACACAACCTCACTCGGCTCAAGGCGGCGGCGAACAACCTCCTCGGTGCCGTCGCCGAAGGCATGGTTGGGGACAGCGACCTGTTCCGGGAGAAACTCCAGACCACCATCGAACAGCGAGATCACGTCCAGCGGCTGATCGACATCGAGGAACAGCAGATCAAGGAGGAAATCCGCCCGGTCTCCGAAATCGATGCCGAGACCACCGCGCGCCGACTCCGGAACCGTTTGGAGGCCGCGCCGAAGGAGGTCCAGAAACGTCTCCTGCGGGCTCTGATCGCCGAGATCGTCGTGAAGCCGGACGAGATCGTAATTAGGGGTCCGGAGCCCGCGTTAGCCGAAACGGCTGACGTGGCCCGGAGGTCAGAAGATTTCCCGCTATCTGCGGTTCACACTTTTGACCGGGATTGGCGCGCCCTACGGGAGTCGAACCCGTCTTGCAAGATTGAAAATCTTGAGTCCTAACCGATAGACGAAGGGCGCGGGACGGGGGGATTTAACGAGACCGGCGGGCCTTGGCAAGCAGCCTAGACCCCGGCGGGCGCGGCGTCTTCGAGTTGAAGCTGGACCCGCATGCGGCCGTTCCAGGCCTCGGCGCGGAGCCGCCCGACCGCGTGGATTGACTTGCCTCGCGCGGCCAGCAGCCCCTGCCCCAGCGGCGTCGCGGCCGCCCGGAAGGCGATGGCGTCCAGCACGGCGCCGTCGGCGCCGGCCAGCCTGAGGCGGACATGCTCCCTGCCCACCACATCGGCGAACACGACCCGCGCGTCGGCGACGGCGACCAGCGGCTCGGGATTGCCGGCGCCGAACGGCCCGGCATGGGCGATGTCGCGCACCAGCGTCTCGCTGGCGCCCGCCGGCGAGACCAGCGCGTCGATCTGCAAATCGTGTGCGCCGGCAAGCGCCTCTCCCATTTCGGCGAAGCGGACGGCAAGAAAGGCCTGGAAGGCGTCGCTCTGTTCCGCGTCCAGCGAGAAGCCAGCCGCCATCGCGTGGCCGCCGCCGCCGGCGATGAGCCCGGCCTCCTTGGCCGCACGCATGATGGCGCCGACATCGACGCCCGCAACCGAGCGCGCCGAGCCGCGTCCCATGCCGCCCTCGAAACCGGCGACGAAGGCGGGCTTGGCAAAGCGGTCTTTCAGCCGCCCGGCGACGATGCCGACGACGCCCGCATGCCAGCCTTCGCCGGCCGCGAACAGGAAGGGGGAATTGTCCTGCAGCGCGGCGATGGCGATGGCGTCCTCCAGGATGAATTTCTCGATCGCCTGGCGCTCGCGGTTGTGGGTGTCGAGGAGCTGCGCGAATTGGGTTGCATCGGCGGCCTCTTTTGCGGTGAGAAGATCGACGCCGAGGCTGCAGCGTCCGACGCGCCCGCCGGCATTGATGCGCGGCCCGAAGATGAAGCCCAGATGATAGGGCGTGAAGGCCGGCGCCGCACCCGCCACCGTCGCCAGCGCGGCCAGTCCTGCGCGCTGCAGCTTGGCAAGCTGCAAAAGGCCCGCACGCACGAACGCGCGATTGACCCCGACCAGCGGGACCACGTCGCAGACGGTCGCGAGACCGACGAGATCGAGTTCGTCGCGCAAATCCGGCTCGGCGATGCCGTTCGCCGCATACCAGCCGCCGTCGCGCAGGGCCCGGTTCAGGGCCACGGCGAACAGGAAGGTCACGCCGGCGGCGCAGAGATGGCCGAGACCGGACGTATCGCCCGGCTGGTTGGGATTGACATGCGCGACGGCGGGCGGCGGATGGTCCACCGCGTGATGGTCGAGCACGATCACGTCGAGACCGGCATCGCGCGCCGCCGTCAGCGCAGCGGTCGCGGCGGCGCCGCAATCTACGGTGATGACGAGGCCTGTGCCTTCCGACTGCAATTGCAGGAGCGCGCGGGCGGAGGGGCCATAGCCTTCGCCCATGCGGTCGGGGATATAAATGCGCGGCGGCATGCCGAACGCAGCGAAGACATCGTGCAGCAGCGCCGCCGAGCACGAACCGTCAACATCGTAATCGCCGAAGACCGCGATGCGCTCGCCGGCCTCGATCGCCGCGCGGACGCGCGCCACGGCCTTGTCCATGTCCTTGAGCATCAGCGGCTCGGGCAGAAGCCGCCTCAGCGTCGGATGAAGAACGTCGCCGACCGTCTCCGCGTTCACGCCGCGCGCCGCCAGCAATCGCGCCAGCACCAGCGGGATGTCGGCCGCGCGCATCAGATCGCGCACGGCATCGTCGTCGGCCTCTTTCAGAATCCACCGCCGGCCCGTGAAGGAGCGCGCGACACCGAACGCCGCGGCCGGCACCCTTTCGAGAACGCTAGCGGACATCCCGGCGGCGATGGCGCGCCTTGATCCAGCGCACCGTGCCGGTGGCCGAGCGCATCACGATGCTGTGCGTCGTCACATGGTCGCGGCCGACCTTCACGCCCTCCAGCATCGAGCCGTCGGTCACCCCGGTCGCCGAGAACACCACGTCGCCCGAGGCCAGGTCGAGCAGCGAATATTTGCGGTTGAAATCGGTGATGCCGAGCTTGGCGGCGCGCGCCCGCTCGTCGTCCTTGCGGAACACCAGCCGCGTCTGGATCTGGCCGCCGACGCAGCGCAAAGCCGCCGCCGCCAGCACGCCTTCCGGCGCGCCGCCCTGGCCGATATAGATGTCGATGCCGGTCGCGGGATCGGTGGTGGCGATGATCCCGGCGACGTCGCCGTCGGTGATCAATTGCACCGACGCGCCGGCCCTGCGGATCGCCGCGATGATGTTCTCGTGGCGCGGCCGGTCGAGCACCAGCGCCGTGATGTCGTACGGCTTGACGCCCTTGGCCTTGGCCAGCGAGAGGATGTTGGCCTCCGGATCGTCGTCCAAATCGATCGTGCCTTCGGGATAGCCGCCGCCGATCGCGATCTTGTCCATATAGGTGTCGGGCGCATTGAGCAGCGTGCCGGGCTCCGCCATCGCCATCACCGCCAGCGCGTTGGGCAGCGCCTTGGCGGTCAGCGTGGTGCCCTCCAGCGGATCGAGCGCGATATCGACCTTGATGCCGCCGCTGCCGACCTTCTCGCCGATATAGAGCATCGGCGCCTCGTCGCGCTCGCCCTCGCCGATCACCACCGTGCCGTCGATCGGCAGGATGTTGAAGGCGTTGCGCATCGCCTCGACGGCGGCCTGGTCGGCGGCGTGCTCGTCGCCGCGGCCGATCTGGCGCGCGGCGGAGACGGCGGCGGCTTCCGTGACGCGCACGGCTTCCAGGGCGAAGGCACGATCCAGATGACCTGACGACATAGCCTCTCCAAACGATCGAATCAGCCGGCTTCCATGGGAATCAACCGCGGCCGGCCCAGGACCTTGTCCGACGTGGCGATGGCCTTCAAGACATGCGTCACCGCCGCCTGTGGAGTGTCATGGGTGATCATGACAATCGATACCGGCTCGCCGGGATTGCGGCCGCGCTGCAGCATGCTCTCGATGGACACCCGCGATTCGGCCAGATGGCCGGCGATTTCGGCCAGGACGCCCGGCACGTCCAGCACCTCGAAGCGCAGATACCAGGCCGAGGAGGCCGCCCCCGGCGGGGCGGACCGCAGCGGCGTCAGGGTCCCGGCGGGCTTGCCGAAGGCCGGTCCCACCGAGCCCCGCGCGATATCGACCAGATCGGCGATCACGGCGGAGGCCGTCGGCCCCTCGCCCGCGCCGCGTCCCTCGAAGAAAAACGGGCCCGCCTCGCCCGCATCGGCGGCGACGGCGTTGAAGGCGCCGTCGACGTCGCCCAGCGGCGTTCCGGCGCGCACCATCGCCGGCTGGACACGCTGGTCGATGTCCGCGCCCATGCGCTTGGCGATGCCCAGCAGCTTGATGCGGAAGCCGAACTCGCGCGCATAGCCGATATCCTCCGGCGTGATGTGCTCGATGCCCTCCACCGGCATGTGGTCCAAATCGGGGGCGGTGCCGAAGGCGAGGCTGGCCAGCAGCGCCAGCTTGTGCGCCGTGTCGGCGCCGCCGACATCGAGAGTCGGATCGGCTTCGGCATAGCCCAGCTGTTGCGCCTCCTTCAGCACGTCGGCGAAGGAACGCCCGGTCCGCTCCATGTTGGTGAGGATGAAATTGCAGGTGCCGTTGAGGATGCCGCGCACCGAGGCGATGCCGTGCGCGACCAGGCTTTCGCGCAGCGCCTTGACGATCGGGATGCCGCCCGCCACCGCCGCCTCGAATTTCAGCGCCAGTCCGCGTTCCTCGGCCAGCGCCGCCAGACGCGCGCCGTGCCGTGCCAGCAGCGCCTTGTTGGCCGTGACGACGTGCTTGCCCGATGCAAGCGCCGCCTCGACCAGCGCGCGCGCCGGCCCGTCCTCGCCACCGATCAACTCGACCACGACATCGGCGTCGGCGGACGCCAGCGCGACGGGGTCTTCGGACCAGGCGGCGGGAAGGATGAAGGCGCGCGGCTTGCGGCGGTTCTTCGCCGATACCGCCACGATGTCGAGCCTGCGGCCCGCGCGCTCGGCCAGCTCGTCGCCGCGCGCCTGCAGCGCCTTGACGACGCCGCCGCCGACCGTGCCCAGACCGGCGATGGCGATGCGCAGGGGCTTGGTCATTTCGCGCTTTCCAGTTCGGCCGGTTCGTTGGTGCGCAGCGCGAGAAACTTCTTCACATTGCGCGCCGCCTGGCGGATGCGGTGCTCGTTCTCGACCAGCGCGATGCGCACATAACCCTCGCCATATTCGCCGAAGCCGATGCCGGGCGACACCGCGACCTTGGCATGGACCAGCAAACGCTTGGCGAATTCCATCGAGCCCAGTTCGCGATAGGCCTCCGGCAGCGGCGCCCAGGCGAACATCGAGGCCGGCGGCGCCGGCACATCCCATCCGGCGCGCGCCATGCTCTCCACCAAGACGTCGCGGCGCGACCGATAGATCGCACGGATCTCGTCGACGCAATCCTGCGGCCCGCCCAATGCCGCCGCCGCCGCGACCTGGATCGGCGTATAGGCGCCGTAATCGAGATAGGATTTGATCCGCGCCAGCGCCGCGATCAGCCGCCGGTTGCCCGCCGCGAAGCCCATGCGCCAGCCCGGCATCGCATAGGTCTTGGAGAGCGACTGGAATTCGATGGCGATGTCCTTGGCGCCGTCGATCTGCAGGATCGAGGGTGGCGGTTCGTCGCCGAAATAGATGGCGGCATAGGCGAGATCGGAGAGCACCAGGATCTCATGCTTTTTCGCGAAGGCGACGACCTCCTTGTAGAAGTCCAGCCCGACCGTCTGCGCCGTGGGATTCGAGGGATAGTTCACGACCAGCGCCACCGGCGACGGCACCGAATGGCGCGTCGCATGGCCGATGCTGCTCAGATAACCCTCCGGCGAGGTGGCCGGCACATGGCGGATCGCGGCGCCGGCCATGATGAAGCCGTAGGCGTGGATCGGATAGGCCGGATTGGGCACCAGCACCACGTCGCCCGGCGCCGTGATTGCCTGCGCCAGATTGGCGAAGCCCTCCTTCGAGCCCAGCGCGGCGATGATCTCGGTGTCCGGATCGAGGATCACGCCGAAGCGGCGCTTGTAATAGGCCGCCATGGCGCGGCGCAGGCCCTTGATGCCGCGCGAGGCCGAATAGCGGTTGGAGCGCGGATCGCGCGCCGCCTCGACCAGTTTGTCGACGATGTGCTTGGGCGTCGGCATGTCGGGATTGCCCATGCCGAAATCGATGATGTCCTCGCCCGCCGCGCGCGCCCCGGCCTTGAGGCGGTTGACCTCTTCGAAGATGTAGGGCGGCAGCCGCCTGATGCGGTAAAATTCGCTTTGCATGTCGGAACCGGGTTGGCGCCTGGACGCGCCGCTCAAAGACAGCATCGCGGCAAGATGCCCGGCGCGTCAACTCTGCAGGAAGATCTCGGCACGGCGGTTGCCGTCCTCGCCCTTCGGCATCGATTCGTAATAGACGGGCTGGCTGTCGCCGACCGCCTCGACCAGCACCTTGTTGGCCGGCACGCCCTCGCGGATGACTTCCTTGGCCACCGCATTGGCGCGGTCCTGCGACTTGTTGAAGATGACGACCAAATGCTTCTCCAGCGGCATATTGGAGGTGCGGCTGGAGGCATGGCCGACGATGCGGATATAGCCCTGCTGGCCCGCCTGCTTGAACGCCTCGACGGCGGCGCGCACCTGGGCGCGGCCCTCGGCATTCAGCAGCGTGCCGTCGCCCGGAAAGAACACGACGGAGGTGGGCGGCAGGCCCTGCGCGTTGGCATAGGTGCTCGGCCGGCCGGCGGACGCTGTCTGCAGCGCGTCGAGATTGGCGACGACGGCGCCGCTCATCGCGTCGGGACCGCCGACGGCGCGCTTGCCCCGTGCCGGCCGCGGCGTCACCGCGGCAACCCGCGTGCCCGCGGCGCCGGCCGCCGAGGCTGTCTGGTCATAGCGCGCCACGATCGGCGGAGCGACGAACTGGCCGATCGTAGGATCGAGCGGCGGCGCCGAGGACGGCTTGAAGCCCAGCGCCGCATCGGACGGCGAAATCATCGATGCGGTCACGGGCGCGGGCGCCGGTGACGCGGCCTGTGCCGGCGCCGGCGTGGCCGGCGGCAGGTTTGTCGCGGCGGGTGCCGGCGTCGGCGCGGCGCCCGTCGTATCGGAAGCCGGCGGTGCTGCTTCCGCCTGGGACGGTGGCGGCGTGGAACTGGCGGCGGATGGCGCAGGTCGGGGCGTGGACGGCGTCATGCTCTGGGCCGCCGCGAGCTGATCCGAAGACACGGCGGACGGCGGTGGCGGCGGAGGCGCCGCGGGCTCGGTGCCGCCGCGCAGCGCATCCGACGAATATTTCG
>JAATGL010000228.1 GCA_015654705.1 Alphaproteobacteria bacterium
CAGTCATCAGGGTGAAAGCATCGCCCTCGGCCTGGGCACGGCCGGTGCGGCCGATGCGGTGCACGTAATCGTCGGGATGATAGGGCGCGTCGTAATTGAAGATGTGGCTGACCGCCGGGATGTCGAGGCCGCGCGCCGCCACGTCGCTGGCCACCAGGAAATCGAGCGTCCCGTTGCGGAACCCGTCCAAGGTCCGTGTACGGACGGACTGGTCGAGGTCGCCGTGCAGCGGCGCGGCGTTGAAGCCGTGCTTGACCAGCGATTTGGCCACGATGTCCACGTCGGTCTTGCGGTTGCAGAAGACGATGGCGTTCTTGACGTTGTTTTCGCGGATCAGCCGGCGCAGCGCCTCGCGCTTGGCCCAGTCGTTGCTGGGAACCTGGATGATCTCCTGCGTGATGTTGGTCGCCGTGGTGGCCGGCCGGGCCACTTCCACGCGCACCGGATTGTGCAGGAATTGCTGGGTCAGGCGCTGAATCTCCGGCGGCATGGTCGCGGAATAGAACAGCGTCTGCCGGGTGAACGGGATCAGCTTGCAGATGCGCTCGACGTCCGGGATGAAGCCCATGTCGAGCATCCGGTCGGCCTCGTCGACGACGAGGATCTGCACTTGGGAGAGCATCAGCTTGCCGCGCTCGAAATGGTCCAGCAGGCGGCCGGGCGTGGCGATCAGGACGTCGACGCCGCGGTCCAGCTTGCGGTCCTGGTCGTCGAACGACACGCCGCCGATCAGCAGCGCCATGGAGAGCTTGTTGTACTTGCCGTAGCGCTCGAAACTCTCGGCGACCTGCGCCGCCAGTTCGCGTGTCGGCTCGAGGATCAGCGAGCGCGGCATGCGCGCCTTGGCCCGGCCGCGCGCCAGAAGCTCGATCATCGGCAGGGTGAAGCTGGCCGTCTTGCCGGTTCCCGTCTGCGCGATGCCGATGATATCGCGGCGCTGCAGCACATGGGGAATGCCCTGCGCCTGGATGGGGGTCGGAACGGTGTAGCCGCTCTGGGCCACCGCCTTCAGCACATCGGCGGACAAGCCCAGGGTTTCGAAGCCCTGAATATCCTGCGGCTTGTCGGGTTCAGCCGGCGCAACCAGACCGTCACTCTGTACAGAGCCGTCCGATGCGGGGTGCGAATCGTCGGATTCAACCGCCGCCGTCGCGGCGAGGGACGGGGAAACCGTGGAAGTATCCGAAAGGCTACCTTCACCAACACCGGCTTGCGCGCCGGTACGCGTCACGTTCGTCATGCGCTCCTAATCGGGCGCATGTCACGCGCCCAGTCGGTCAGCCCGAATTGGCCACCGAGTCAGATGTGCGCCGCAATATGGCGATGAAACGTCCAAAGTCAACCTTCCACGACCGGGCGTTGACCGAAACGCAGGCGCGGGCGAGGCTTTGGCCGGGGCAAAGGTGGGACGGGGCAGGGCGATGGGACAGGGAGATTTCGGCGCTGCCTTGCGCATTTTTCTCCTGACGGCGCTGGCGGTCGGGATCTGGGCGCTGGCCAAATACGATTATCGCAAGCCCGCCATCCTGCCCGCCGATGCGCCTGCTGCGGCATTCTCCGCGGAACGCGCCTACGCGACATTGGGGCGCCTGCTCGGTCCCGAAATTCCGCATCCCGTCTCCAGCGACGAGAACGCGGCGGTGCGTGCGCGCATCCGCGCGGAATTCGCCGCGCTGGGCGTGAAAACCAAGGCCTACCGCGCTTTTGCCTGCAACGCCTGGCGCGGCTTCGAGGTGGTGCCCTGCGCGACCGTCACGGACATCCTGGCCGAGATCGTGCCCGGCGAGGGCAGGGCCGTCATCCTGCTCGCCCATTACGATTCCGTGCCAGCCGGACCGGGCGCGTCGGACGACGAATCCGGCGTCGCGACGGTCATCGAGACGGCGCGCGCGTTGCGGGCGCGCGGCGGCAGGAGCCTGCATCCGGTGCTGGCCGTCCTGACCGACGGCGAGGAGGCCGGGCTTCTCGGCGCACAGGCGTTCCTGGGAAACCCCGCGCTGAAGGCCCGCGTCGGCGCCGTCGTCAATGTCGAGGCGCGCGGCACGCGCGGCCGCAGTCTGCTGTTCCAGACCAGCCCCGGCGACGGCAGGCTGATCGATCTCTATGCCGGCAGCGTGCCGTTCTACGCGACGAGTTCGCTCTATGCCGAAATCTATCGTCTGCTGCCCAACGACACCGACCTGACGCTGTTCATTCGCCAGGGATTCCCGGCGTTCAATTTCGCCTTCTCCGAAAACGTCGCCGATTATCACACCGTGCTCGACCGCCGCCAAAATCTCAGCCGGGCCACATTGCAGGAGCAGGGCGAGAACATGCTGGGCATCGCCTCGTCGCTCGAGGCGACGGACTATGCCGCGCTCGCTGGCGCAAACGACATCTACCTCGATCTGTTCGGCGCCGTCCTGCCGCGGTTGCCGGCGTCGTGGGCGCTGCCGCTGGCGCTCGCCGCCTTGCTGCTGCTGATCGGCGCGGCTTTGCGGGCGCGGGGCTCCGGCATCAGCCGGAGGGATTGGGTGCTGGCATTTCTGCTGCCGCCTGCCTTGCTCGCGGTGAGCGCGGTTCTGGGCTTCGCTCTGCATCTCCTGGCGCAGACGATGTCCGGCCAGCCCGATCCGTCCTATGCCTATCCCATCGCCTTGCGCGAGGGGCTGGCGTTCGGCGTCTTGGCTGCGACGCTGCTGGTCGCGCGCATGGCGGGGCCGCGTCCGGCCGCGCTGGCCGTGTGGCTGTGGTTGGCGCTGCTGGGCGTGGCGACAGCGGCCTTTCTTCCCGGCATCAGTCCCTATTTTCTCTATCCCGCGCTGGCGGCGGCGCTCGCCGGTTTCGCGCTGCTTGTCGTGCCGGACGCGATGAAAGGCTGGGCGGGCAGTGCGGCGTTTGTTCCGGCGATCCTGCTCGCCCTGTCGATCTGGCTCGGCATGGCCGCCTCGGGCGAGACGCTGATGGGTCTGAAGCTGCATCCGCTGTTCACGGTGCCGGCGGCGTTCGCGGCGATGACGCTGGTCCCGCTCTTGAACGCGCGCGCGATCAGCCGGCGCCTCTGGCTCGCAAGCATCGCCGTGAGCCTGGCCGGCGCCGTGATCGCCACCGTCATTGCCGGCTTCCAGCCCGCCTTCAGCAGGACGATGGCGCAGCGCCTGAGCATCCGTTACGTCGAAGACGCGTCGACGCGGCGTGCCGCATGGGCGCTGGACGCCGGCGCGCCATTGCCGGCGAGGCTTCGCGCCGCGGCCGCCTTCTCGAAAGCGCCGCAGCCCATGCTGCCCGGACCGTTCCCGCTTGCCTATGTGGCGCCGGCAGGACATGCGCAATTCGCGGCGGCGCGCGGCGAACTCTTGTCGGATGTGGTGCTGCCGCAGGGGCGCCGGATCGCGGTCGCGCTGCACGGCTCGCCGCAGACCTCCGCGATGCTTCTGGTCGTTCCCAAAACGGCGAGGCTCAGGACGATCGACATCAACGGACAGCATCTCGCCGTCGCGGCCCCCGGCAACACCGATACGCTCTTGGCCTGCGTGTCTCGCGATTGCGCGACGGAAAACGTGACGCTGGATCTGGCATCGCGCGCCGCCTTCGCCTTGCAATTCGTCGAGGAGCGCTACAGCCTGCCTCCTTTCGCCGCCAGGCTCGTCGCCGCGCGGCCCCAAAACGCGATCCCGTCGCAGAACGGCGACATCACGGTCCTGGCAAACAGGCTGAGCGTGCCGCCGCGCTGAGCACGAGCAAAGAGAAACCCGCATGATGCCGCAAGGCCCTCTTTATTGCGAGACCGGACATCCCTGGCTGTTCATGGCCGAGCCGGTCAACACGATCACCAACGCGTTCATCATCATCGCCGCGTTCGTCGCGCTGGCGCGGGTGCGCCGCGCGCGCATCGGGATGCCGGCCGAGCTGGCCGTGCTGCTTTTCCTGCTGTTCGCCACCGGCATCGGCAGCTTCTTCTGGCATGCCTTCCGCACGCGCGTGGCACTGGCTTTCGATGCGCTGCCGGGAACGCTGTTCCTGTTCGTCTTCGCGGGCCTTTGGATTCGCGCGCTGTTCGGCGGCTGGGCGGGCCTCGCCGGTGCGCTGGGCCTGCTTGCGGCCGCCGCGGGCAGCATGATGCTGTGGCGGCTCACCGGCATAGATCTGACGGGCATGCCGCCGGCGGTCGCCTTTGCGCCTGCGTTTGCCACGATTGCGCTGGCGGGCATCGCGCTCGTGATCGCGACCGGCCGCCGCTTTGGAGCGGATTGCGCGCGCCTGGGCGCGTTCGCGCTGTTGAGCGCGGTGACGGCGGCGGTGTGCCGTTCGATCGACCTGTTGATGTGCAGCGTCATCCCTTTCGGCACGCATTTCCTCTGGCACATTCTTCTCTCGCTGGCGGCCTATCTGGGGATCGCGCTTTTGCTGAGGCTGAGGCTGCAATCGGGGACAGGGACGACAGCGCGGCCTTGAAGAAGCCGGACCAGATTCTTCCGGACGTGCTGCGGCGCGGTCTCGATGTCGTCTTCGTGGGCACCGCGGCGGGCGCGCGTTCGGCGGCGGAGGGCGTCTATTACGCCCATCCCGGCAACAAATTCTGGCGGACGCTGAAGGACGTCGGATTGCTGCCGGACACATTCCAGCCGGCCGAATTCCATCGCGCCGTGGCGCACGGCATCGGCTTCACCGACATGTGCAAGGTGCGGGCCGGCAGCGACGCCGCGATCGGCAACGACGCGTTCGACCGCGCCCGTTTCGAGCGCGCGATCCGCAGGACGCGGCCGAAACTCATCGCCTTCACCAGCAAAAAGGCGGCGAGCGTCTGGCTGCGCGTGCCGTCCGGAAAGATCGGGCTCGGCCTCCAGCCCGCCGCCGATGACGGATTTCCCTTGGTTTTCGTCCTGCCGTCGCCGTCGGGCCTGGCCGTCGGCTATTGGGACGACCGCCACTGGCGCGATCTGGCGAACTGGATCGCGGCGCACCGCAGCGCCTAGACGTCCACGTCCTTGGCGGCGAATTGCGCGTTTTCCTGGATGAACTGGAAGCGCAGTTCGGGCTTCTTGCCCATCAGCCGCTCGACGAGGTTTTCGGTGCCGGCGCGCTCGCCATCGGCGATTTCGACACGCACCAGGGTACGATGGCCGGGCTTCATCGTGGTGTCGCGCAATTGCGCCGGCATCATCTCGCCGAGCCCCTTGAAGCGCGAGACCTCGACCTTCGCGTTCGCCTTGAACGCGCTCTTCAGCAGGCGTTCGCGGTCGGCATCGTCGCGCGCATAGATCGTCGTCGCGCCATGATTGAGCCGGTAGAGCGGCGGCATCGCCAGGAAAAGATGCCCCTGCGCGATCAGCTTCGGCATCTCGCGATAGAAGAAGGTCAGCAGCAGCGAGGCGATATGGGCGCCGTCGACATCGGCGTCGGTCATCACGATGACGCGCTGGTAGCGCAGATCCTCGTCGCGATATTTGGCGCCGGTGCCGCAGCCCAGCGCCTGCACCAGATCGGCGAGTTCCTGGTTCTGCGCCAGCTTGCCGGCGCCGGCGCTGGCGACGTTGAGGATTTTTCCGCGCAGCGGCAGGATCGCCTGGGTGGCGCGGTCGCGTGCCTGCTTGGCCGAGCCGCCGGCGCTATCGCCTTCGACCAGAAAGATTTCCGTGCCCTGCGCCGCGTCGCGCGTGCAATCGGCCAGCTTGCCGGGCAGGCGCAGCTTGCGCGTGGCGGATTTGCGCGCGGTTTCCTTTTCCTGCCGCCTCTTCAGGCGGTCCTCGGCCTGGTCGATCACGAACAGCAGGAGTTTTTCCGCTTCCTGCGGATTCTCGGCGAGCCAGTGATCGAAATGGTCCTTCACCACGGTCTCGACCAGGCGCTGCGCATCGGGCGAGGACAGCTTGTCCTTGGTCTGGCCCTGGAATTCGGGCTCGCGGATGAAGACCGACA
>JAATGL010000051.1 GCA_015654705.1 Alphaproteobacteria bacterium
ATGACCCCGGCCCAACGCGCCGCATCCGGCGTGGCGACGGCCAGCCCGCCCGCCGCCAGCGCCAGCAGCACGAAGCCCAGCGCCGCCCAGCGCCAGGCGCCGGCCGGAAGTCCGACACTGCCGATGGAAAGCCCGCGCACCGCCATCATCGCGCAAGACTATCCGAAGAGAGGCGTGGCCGCCTAATTGGGCCGCATCTTGCCGCTGAGCCGCATGACGTAGCCGATGACCTGCGCCACCGCCTTATAATGCTCGGCCGGGATGGCCTGATCGACCTCGACCGAAGCGTGCAGGGCGCGCGCCAGCGGCGGATTCTCGACGATGGGGACGTCATGCTTCTCGGCCACCTCGCGGATGCGCAACGCCAGGGCATCGACGCCCTTGGCCACGCAGATCGGCGCGGCCATCTTGCCTGATTCGTACTTCAGCGCGACGGCGAAGTGGGTCGGGTTGGTGATGATCACCGTCGCATCCGGCACGGCGGCGATCATGCGGCGGCGCGACCGCTCCAGCCGGACCTGGCGGATCTTGGCCTTGACGGCGGGATCGCCCTCGGACTGGCGGACTTCCTCTTTGATCTCCTGCTTGGACATGCGGTTGCGCTGGATGAAGCGGAAGCGCTGCAGGAAATAATCGGCGCCGGCGATCACCGCCAGCGCTGCTAGCGCCGCCATCAGCACCTTGAACAGCAGATGGCTCATGTCGCCCGCCACCGCCGCCGGGGACTGCTCCAGCACCGATTCGAGCATGTTGCGTTCGGGCCAGACCTGGGTCCAGATCGCCATGCCGACGATGGCGATCTTGGCCACCCCTTTCAGCAGGTTCGAAATCCCGTCCATTCCGAACATGCGCTTCAATCCCGCCGTCAACGACAGCTTCGAGAAGTCGGGCTTGAGGCGGTCGAGCGTGAAGACGGGACGATGCTGGATCAGGTTCCCGCCGACGCCGGCCGCCATGACCAGCGCGAAGAACGGCCCGAGGATCGCCGCGACCCGCCACAGGATGGAATGCATCAGCACCTGGAGGTCGGTGCCGCTGACCGCGATCTGGTCGGGCTGCTCCAGGAAGCTGCGGAACGTCGTCGTGATGCCGACCGCCGCGGAGTGCGCGAACATCGCGACCGCCAGCGTTCCGCCCGCCAGCACGACGAAGGTCGACAGCTCCGTGCTCTTGACGACGTCGCCGTGCTCCTGCGCCTCGGCGAGCCGCTTCTGTGTCGGCTCTTCGGTCTGTGTCGATTTGTCTTTCTCGTCGGCCATGGGCTAGAGGAACGCCCCCATCTGGCCGGTATAGTAGTTGAGGAACAGCGTCATCATGCTGCCCAGCACCAGCGCCAGCAGCAGGAAGCCGACCAGGATGTTGAGCGGCATCGCGACCATGTAAATCTGCAATTGCGGCATCAGCCGCGCCAGCACGCCCAGCCCCGCCGTCAGCGCGAAACCGAACACCAGGAACGGCGCGGCAAGCTGGAAGCCCAGCGCGAAGGCGCCGCTGACCAGCCGGATCGTCAATTCCGCCATGTCGCCGGTGGGAAGCGTGCCGCCCGGCGGGATCAGGCGATAGCTGCCGGCGACCGCGCCGATCGCCAGATGGTGCAGATTGGTGGCGAAGATCAGCACCACGCCCAGCATGGCGAAGAAATTTCCGATGATGGCGCTCTGCTCGCCCTGGCTGGTCGGATCGACGGTCTGGGCATAGGCGAGGCCGGTCTGCGTGGCGATCAGCGTGCCCGCCACCTGCAGCGCGCTCATGATCACGCGCGCCATCGTGCCGACGAGGATGCCGGCCGTCACTTCCTGCGCGATCATCAATCCGAGCGCCAGCGTCGAGGCGGGCGCGGCCTGCGGATAGGCGCCGGCCACCGTCGGCGCCAGCGCCAGCGAGATCGCCAGCGCCAGGACCAGCCGCACCATCGGCGGCACGCTGGCCTCGCCGACGGCCGGCAGCAGCATCACCATCGCGCCGGTGCGCGCGAAGACGAGCAGATAGACGAGGACGAGCCCGGACAGTTCGGGCAGGTGGACCGTCATGGCGCTAATAGGCCGCGATGCGCTGGGCGATGTCGGTCATCAGCCCGTTCATCGCCGCGCCCGCGAAGGGCAGGGCGATCAGGAGCACGACGAAGATCGCGATGATCTTGGGGACGAAGACCAGCGTCATCTCCTGGATCTGCGTCAGGGCCTGCAGCAGGCCGATGCCGAGCCCGACGACCAGCGCGGTCAGCATCGCCGGGGTGATGATCTCCAGCAGCACATAGATCGAGGAGCGTGCGAAATCGATGGAATCGGCGGGTGTCATGGGGGTTCCTAGATCGGCATGTTCATGATGGACTGATAGGCCTGCACGACCTTGTCGCGGACCGCGACGACCGTATCCAGGGTGATCTCGGCGGAGTTCACGGCGTTGACGACATCGACGATGTTGGCCTGGCCCGCGACCTGCTGCGTCGCCATCTGCTCGCCGGTTTTCATCGTCTTGATGCCGTCCTTGACCGCGTCCGTCAGGAAATCGGTGAAGCTTCCGGGGCCCGTGCCGATGTTCGCCGGCGCGGCACCCTGCGTCGCGGCGGCATCGACGCCGATCTTGGCGATCGACTGGTAGGCGGCCGCAGCCGCGGCGGGAAGAACGGCCATCGTCTGTCTCCTCAGCGCCGCAGCAGGTCGACGGTGCGCGACAGCATCGACTTGGTGGCGTCCATCACGGTGAGGTCGGCCTCGTAGGAGCGCTGCGCCTCGCGCATGTCCATGATCTCGACCAGCGAATTGACGTTGGGCACCTTCACATAGCCGGTCTTGTCGGCGGCGGGATTGGCCGGATCGTATTGCTTGCGGAATTCGCTCATGTCGGGCGCCGGCTTGCCGGATGCGACCAGCGTGGCGCCGAGGTCGCGGTGGAATTCGCCGTGCATCGTCGCGACCTTGCGGCGGTAGGGATCGCCGCCGGCGACCTGCGCGGTCGAGTTCGCGTTGGCGAGGTTCTCCGCGATGGTGCGCATGCGCTCCGACTGCGTGCGCATGCCCGACGCGGCGATGACCATGGACGTGGTGAGATCCATTGTTCAGTCCTCCTAGGATCCGGATTTTCCGATGGCCGTGCGCATCAGCGAGACGGCCTTGGAATAGAGATTGGTGGCGGCCTGGAACTGCGCCTGGGTGTCGGAGACCTTGATCATCTCCTGCTCCAGCGACACGGAATTGCCGTTGGGGCTGGCTTCGACGTCGGGCGCGTCGGTGCCGTCGAAGCCGTCATTCGACGCGGGCGTGACCGCGATATGGCGCGCATCGGTGGTCGCGAGCCCGGATTGGAACGGGCCGTCGCCTGCCGTCCGCAGCAGCTTCTCGAAATCCATCGGCTTCATGTCGCGCGCGACATAGCCCGGCGTGTCGGCGTTGGACACGTTCTGCGACAGCATGTTCTGGCGCGCCTCCAGCCAGGTCATCTGCCCGCGCAGCATCGAGAGCAGGGGAACGTCGGGAAGGTTCATGCGGCTTCTCCGTATACGGAAAATTAGGCTTAACCGCGGCCATGCTGCGCGCGAAGAATTAAGCCGCGCTTAACGACGTGGAAGTTTCTGCCCGGCAGTTTCTTCCCGCGCTTAACCGGCGATTAAGATTAACGGGCTCAGATGCGGCATGGATCTGATCGACATCGGCCGCTACCTGGCGGCCCTCCTTCTGGTGCTGGCGCTCGTGGGTTTCGCGGGGCTGGCGGTGCGCCGCTTCGGCATGCCGGGCTTCGTCAAGCCGCTCGGCACGCGCCGGCTCGAAGTGGTCGAGACGCTGATGATCGGGCCGCGCCAGCGGCTTTATCTGCTGCGCCGCGACCAGGTCGAGCATCTCGTTCTCGCCGGACCGGACGGCATGCGCGTGGTCGAAACTGGCATCCAGCCGCAGCCGGACCAGGGCGGAGCCGCGCCATGAAAAATATCCTGGCGGCGCTCGGCGTCCTGCTGCTCGCGCTGACGGCGCCGGACGTCGCCTCCGCCGCGGCTGCTGCGGCTGCGCCCGCCGCGGGCGGGCTGTCGATCGATTTCAGCGGCTCGGGCCTGTTCACTGACCGGCTGATGCAGATCGTGGCGCTGATCACGATCCTCAGCGTCGCGCCCTCCATCCTCATCATGATGACGAGCTTCGTGCGCATCGTCGTCGTGCTGTCGCTGCTGCGCACCGCGATGGGGCTGCAGCAGAGCCCGCCCAACAGCGTGATCGTCAGCCTGGCGATGTTCCTCACCCTGTTCGTGATGACGCCGACGCTGACCGACGCCTATCACCAGGGCATCCAGCCGCTGGTCGCCAACCAGATCACCACCGAACAGGCCTTCGACAAGACCACCACGCCGCTCAAGAAATTCATGGCCGCCCATGTGCGCGAAGCCGATCTGAAGCTGTTCATGGACATGGCCCATGCCAAGCCGCCCGCGTCGCCCGACCAGGTGGCGCTGACCACGCTGGCGCCGGCCTTCATGCTCTCGGAGCTGAAACGCGCCTTCGAGATCGGCTTCCTGCTTTTCGTGCCGTTCCTCATCATCGACATGGCGGTGGCCTCGATCCTGATGTCGATCGGCATGATGATGCTGCCGCCGGTCGTCATCTCGCTGCCCTTCCAGCTGATCTTCTTCGTTCTGGTCGACAGCTGGCGCCTGGTCGCGGGGTCGCTTGTCGAAAGTTACCTGCACGCCCCGCCGCCGACTTGACGAAAAAAAAGCGTTTTTCCCCTTGAACCGAGTCGGTCGAAACGCCATTTCTGCCAAATCCCCACAATTGCGAAGGTATGCAGGACGCTCTCACCCGGCGCGGCTTGGGCGCGCGGTTTGCTGGATTTTTTCCGGCTTCGGTGAACGGCGGAGCAATGTCCGCAACGAACAGAAAAAAGAAATTTGCTGTACAGAACTTCGAGCCGACTATTCCGCTGCTTGCTTGGCGTGCTGCTGCATGCGCGAGCGGTGAAAAGGGGCGGTCGCCGAGGATCGTCGCGCGGTGCATGACGCGGCGATGCGGCAGGTAGTCGTTCACCGCGTAGTGCTGCGTGATGCGGTTGTCCCAGAAGGCGACCGAATTCGGCTTCCAGCGCCAGCGCACCTGGTATTCCGGTTTCTGGATGTGCTGGAACAGCATGGTCAGCAGGGCTTCGCTCTCGGCGCGCTTGAGCCCCTTGATGCGCGCGGTAAAGCCGTAATTGACGAACAGCCCGTCCGCGCCGGTTTCGGGATGGGTACGGACCACGGGATGGATGACGGGCGGATGATCGTCCAGCGCCTTGGCGTATTTCTGTTCGCCCGCCGCCTGCGCCACGCCGCGTTTGGCGGGGAAGCCGCGCGCGAAATCGTGCACGGCGTCGAGACCGCACAGAAAATTCTGCATCGGCCTGGAGAGGCCCTCATAGGCGGCCTGCATGTTGCTCCACAACGTGTCGCCGCCGTCTTCGGGAAGAAGCTTCGCGTAGAGAACGGCGCCGAGCGGCGGCGTCTCGATGAAGGTCACGTCGGTGTGCCAGGCGTCGTTGTCGGTCGGATTGCCCGCATGATTGTCGAGAATGAAGAGTTCGGGCGCCTCGCTGACGCCCGGGTAGAGCGGATGCGTGTGCAAAGCGCCGAAGCGCGCCGCGAAATCGCGCTGCTGCGTCGCCGTAATGTGTTGATCTTCGAAGAAGATCACCTTGTGTCTGAGAATTGCGGCGCGGATGGCGGCGATCTGTTCGTCGCCCGGCGGCTGCGCCAGATCGATGCCCTGAACCAGGCCGCCGATCGTGTGCGTCAGCGTGACGACGGACATCCTGGCCATGGCGCGCTCCCGTTTTCGGCATTGAAGCCGATCGCCGGCGGTGGGACCAGTCCCGCGCTCTGCCAAAGAGCGCGGGCCGGCCTGGTCGGGAAATGCAAAAAGCATGAGCAAGGGGAGCCGCGCATGATCTTTTTCCCAACCCGCCGGCCCGCCAAGTTCAGGGAGGGTAGGCTCAACACGCCGTTCGGCGCGTTGACGAGAGGGCTTAAACCATACTATGTCGATAGAGTCAAAGTAGTATTTGCAAAATCGACCGCTCGCCCGGAAAATTCGGCCGGGCTAAGCTGGCGTCCCAACCCGAACTGGAGAATTTCCATGAGCCTCCGTCTTGGCGACACCGCCCCCGACTTCGAAGCCGAAACCACGCAGGGCACGATCCATTTCCACAAATGGCTGGGTGATTCCTGGGGTGTTCTGTTCTCGCATCCCAAGGATTTCACGCCGGTCTGCACCACCGAACTCGGCTACATGGCCAAGCTCAAGCCGGAGTTCGACAGGCGCGGCGTCAAGATCATCGGCCTCTCGGTCGATCCGCTCGATTCGCATTCCAAATGGGCGCACGACATCGAGGAGACGCAGGGCACCGCGCCGAACTATCCGATGATCGCCGACAGCGATTTCAAAGTGTCCAAGCTCTACGACATGCTGCCGGCCGTGGTGTCCGGCGATCCCGCCAAGCGCACGCCGGCCGACAACCAGACGGTGCGCAACGTTTTCGTCGTGGGACCGGACAAGAAGCTCAAGCTGATCCTTGTCTATCCGATGACGTCCGGGTTCTATGTCGATGAGGTGCTGCGCGTGATCGTTTCGCTGCCGCTGACCGCCAAGCACGAGGTGGCAACGCCGGTGAACTGGAAGCAGGGCGAGGACGTCATCATTGCCGGTTCGGTCTCGGATGAGGACGCCAGGAAGGTCTATCCCGAGGGCTGGAAGGCGCCCAAGCCGTACCTGCGCATCGTGCCGCAGCCGCAATAGGATATCCGCCATGGGGAGCCGCGCGGTCTTTTCAAGGGCCGCGCGGCGGCTATGCGCCGCAAGCAACGCTCCAAGCCGTTCAGATTATTAAATATTTATCGCTTCCGTCACGAATGCCCGGAAAATAGCACTGCCCCGCGCTTGGCAGGCCGGTGAACTGACCCTATTGTTCTGAATACGAAACGTTAAAGGATTTATTCAGATGAACAATCTACAGCTTCTGATGGCATCCTCCGCTTTCGCGCTGGCGGTGGTTTCCGCAGCCCAGGCCGACCCGGCGGCGGGGTCCTACAAGCTCGCGATCGGGGCGAATACGACCTGCCCGATCACGCTGGCCGCCGACGGCACCGCCAGCTACGCGGGCGGCTGCGCCCAGGGCGGCGATGTCGCGCGCTGGCAGGCCAAGTACAACGGCCTCGAATTGCAGACGGCCCGGGGCGAAACGGTCGCCCTGCTGAAGTCCAAGGATGGCGGCTATGCCGGCACCCGTTTCGCCGATGGCCGGTCTCTCGTCCTCAGCGCCGACGGCTCCACGGTCGCGGCGAGTCACTGATTAAATTTGCCTGAATGAGAGTGGCCGCGCCCTATCGCGCGGCCTTTTTCATTCGAGCCGTGCTATGCTGATGCAATGACGGACCAAGCCCACAATCACGACGCCTGGACCCACGGCCACATCTTCCTGAGTGCCGGGCACGGACGCGCGGAGCGCCGCACGCGGCTGGCCACCACGATCACCGCCGTCTTCATGGTGGTCGAGATCGCCGCGGGCTTCGCCTTCGGTTCGATGGCGCTCTTGGCCGATGGCGTGCACATGGCGACGCATGTCGGCGCACTGGGACTCGCCGCGGGCGCCTATTGGCTGGCGCGCCGCCACGCGACGAACACGCGCTTCACCTTCGGCTCCGGAAAATTCGGCGATCTCGCGGCCTTTACCAGCGCCATCGTCCTGGGGCTGATTTCCCTGGGGGTCGCGGCGGAATCGGTCCTGCGGCTGATGGCTCCGGTGACGGTGCGCTATTCCGAGGCGCTGCCGATCGCCGCGATCGGCCTCGCGGTCAACATCATCAGCGCTCTCATCCTGCATGAGCCGCATGATCACGATCATGACCACGCGCATGGACCCGCCGGTCATCATCATCACGACCACAATCTGCGCGCCGCCTATGTCCATGTCTTGGCCGATGCCGCGACATCCGTGCTGGCGATCTTGGCGCTGGCGGCCGGATTGCTCTTTCACGTCGGCCTGCTCGATCCGGTGGTGGGCCTGATCGGCGCCTTCGTGATCGCGTCCTGGGCCTATGGCCTGATCCGCGACAGCGCGCTAGTGCTGCTGGACGCGGAAGACGATCCCGTCCTCGCCCGCGCCATCCGCACCATGATCGAAGCCGAGATGAACGCACGGGTCGTCGATCTGCATCTGTGGCGGCTAGGGCCGGGGCATCGCGGCCTGATCGTCTCGCTCCTCAGTCCCGACCAGAACACCGCCGACGGCATCCGCAACTCGTTGCGCGAACGGTATCCGGATCTCAGCCACGTCACGGTCGAGGTCGCCGTCTGCGCCGACTGCGCCTGAGTTCCCTTGCTCACGCATCTCGAAAAAGATGGAGCTGCGC
>JAATGL010000204.1 GCA_015654705.1 Alphaproteobacteria bacterium
GTGTTGCGGCCCAGATGGATCATCTTGGTGCCGGTGTCGGCCTGCTGGAAATTGTTGGTGATGGCGATGGAGTAGAACTCGCCGACGCTGTCGTCGCCGCGCAGGATGCAGCTGGGATATTTCCAGGTGATCGCCGAGCCGGTCTCGACCTGCGTCCAGGAAATCTTGGCGCCGCGGCCGCGGCAATCGCCGCGCTTGGTGACGAAATTGTAGATGCCGCCCTTGCCCTCCTCGTCGCCCGGATACCAGTTCTGCACCGTCGAGTATTTGATCTCCGCATCGTCCAGCGCGACCAGTTCGACCACGGCGGCATGCAGCTGGTTCTCGTCGCGCTTGGGCGCGGTGCAGCCTTCGAGATAGGAGACATAGGCGCCCGCATCCGCCACGATCAGCGTGCGCTCGAACTGGCCCGTCTCGCTGGCATTGATGCGGAAATAGGTGGACAGCTCCATCGGGCAGCGCACGCCTTTGGGCACATAGACGAAGGTGCCGTCGGAGAACACCGCCGAATTCAGCGTCGCGAAGAAATTGTCGCTGACCGGCACGACCGTGCCCAGATATTTCCGCACCAGATCGGGATAGTCGCGGATCGCCTCCGAGATCGGGCAGAAGATCACGCCCGCCTCGTTGAGCTTGGCCTTGAAGGTCGTCGCCACCGACACGGAATCGAACACCGCATCCACCGCCACGCCGGCCAGCAGCATCTGCTCGCTGAGCGGGATGCCGAGCTTCTTGTAGGTTTCCAGCAGCTTGGGATCGACCTCGTCGAGGCTCTGCTTCTGCGGCGTGTTCCTGGGCGCCGCGTAGTAATAGGAATTCTGGTAGTCGATCCGCGGATAATGCACCCGCGCCCAATCGGGCTCGCGCATCTCCAGCCAGCGGCGGAAGGCGGCGAGCCGCCATTCGAGCATCCACTCCGGCTCGCCCTTCTTGGCCGAGATATAGCGCACCGTGTCTTCGGAGAGGCCCTTGGGCGCGCGCTCCATCTCGATGTCGGTGACGAAGCCGTATTTGTACTTTTCGCCGAGGGCGGCGACCTTCTCGCGGGTTTCGATCGCGGCCATGTTACGCCGCCTCCCGGGCTTGGACCCGCGCCGTCAGTTTCGCCAGCGAAGCGATCGCGGCATCGACGTCGCTTTCCGCCGAATTCCAGCCGAAACTCACCCGCAAGGCGCAGCGCGCCAATTCGTCGGACACGCCCATCGCCTTCAGCACATACGAAGGCCTGACCTTGCCGGACGAGCAGGCCGCCCCCGAACTGACCATCACGCCGTCGAGGTCGAGCGCCATCACCGCGGTTTCCGCCGCAACGCCGGCCAGAGCGAAATTGGACGTGTTGGCGAGGCGCGCCGCATTCCATCCGAAGATCGTGACATCCGGCACCATGCGGCGCAGTTCGCTTTCGAAACGGTCCCTGAGCGCCGCCATCCGTGTCATGTCCATGGTGTTGCCGCGCGAGGCGGAGGCCGCCGCGCCGAAGCCGGCAATACCGGCGACGTTCTCCGTGCCGGCGCGCATTCCGCGTTCCTGTCCGCCGCCCAGGATCTGCGCCGCGAACGGCGCGCCTTCCCTAAGAACCAGGGCGCCCACACCCTGCGGTCCGCCGATCTTGTGGGCCGAGAAGGAGAGATAATCCGCCGCGAAATCCACCGCACCCTTGCCCAGCGCCTGCACCGCATCGACCAGCAGCAGCGCATCGGCTTCCTTCGCCAGTTTCGAAACTTCGGCGATGGGTTGGACGACGCCCGTCTCGTTGTTGGCCGCCATCACGGCGACCAGCGCGCGGCCCTTGCCTTCGCGCAATTGAACCCGCAACGCATCCAGATCGACGACGCCGTCGCCCGTCACCGCGACCGTCTCGATGCGCAATCCGGACACCCGCTCGGCAAGCGCGGCCGCGTTCGCCAAAACGCTGTCATGTTCGATGGCGGAGACGAACAGCCGCGTGATCCGGCGGCCGGCCTCCAGAGCGGCATGAATCGCGCCCCACAGAGCCAGCGCATTGGCTTCCGTACCGCCGCTGGTGAACACCACGTCCGGCGCGCGCGCGCCGGCCAGTTCCGCCACCTGCTCGCGCGCCTGCTCGACCATCGAGCGCGCCGCCCGCCCTGCTCCGTGTACGGAAGACGGGTTTCCGCCGACCGCCAGGGCACGCTCCATCTGTGCCCGTGCTTCGGGACGGAGCGGCGAGGTCGCGTTGTGATCGAGATAATGCATGGTCTGGGACATCAACCTTCAGGCCGCCGCCCTGTTGTCGTCCATCTGGCCGTCGCAGGGCCGCGCCCGGCCGAGCACGCGCTTCTCCACCACATCGGCCAGCGAGACGGAGGAGAGAAACACCTGGATCTGCCGTCCGAGTTCTTCCCATAGATCGTGCGTCACGCAGCGGCCGCTGGTTCCGGTGCAGCCCTTGGGACTGCCCGCACGGCAGCGCGTCGCCGTGATCGGTTCGTCCACCGCCATGATGATGTCCGCCACGCGCACCTCGCCGGCCGTGCGGCTGAGGCGATAGCCGCCGCCGGGACCGCGCACGCTGCTGACCAGCCCGCCGCGCCTGAGCTTGGCGAACAATTGCTCCAGATAGGACAGCGAGATTTCCTGGCGCTGGGCGATATCGGCCAGCGACACCGGGCGCGCGCCGGCCTCGTGCGCGGCCAGATCGGCCATCGCCATCACGGCATAACGTCCCTTGGTGCTCAGCCTCATCGGCTCCAACTCCGCCAGCTTCGCGCGTTTTCCTTGCTTCCGGGGTGCCGCTTTGGTGTAAAAGCAGCAACCCGCGCGCGGCGTTCTTCATGCCGGATATAGAATTCCCGAGTACGATGGTCAAGTATTGAGCATGAAGGCGCCGGCTTCGGGATATATCGCTTTGAGAATAAAAACTTTTCTTCGGAGTTCGTGCGATTTGATACCCGAATTGCATGCCCCGGAAAAGGCGCGAATCAGCGCGACATACAACGGAAGACCCGATCCCCATGCCTGACATCATTCTGCCGGGCCCTGCGGGGCGCATCGAGGCACGGTATCAGCGGCAGAAGGCGCCCGGCGCCCCCATGGCGCTGGTGCTGCATCCGCATCCCCAGTTCGGGGGCACGATGAACAATCCGCTGGTCTATGACCTGTTCCACATGTTCCACGGGCTGGGCTGCACCACGGTACGGTTCAACTTTCGCGGCGTCGGCCGCAGCCAGGGCGCATTCGATTCCGGCGCCGGCGAGCTTTCCGACGCGGCCGCGGTGCTCGACTGGATGAACACACTTTATCCAAATCCCACCAATGTCTGGGTCGCCGGCATCTCGTTCGGCGCCTGGATCGGCATGCAGCTCCTAATGCGCCGGCCGGAGATCACCGGCTTCGTGTCGATCGCGCCGCCGGCCAGCATGTACGATTTCGCCTTCCTGGCGCCCTGCCCCGCCTCCGGCCTGATCGTGCACGGCACCAAGGACCAGGTCGTGCCGGAAGCCGACGTGCAGAAGCTCGTCGACCGGCTGACCGCGCAGAAGGGCATCAAGATCACCTACAATAAGATCGAAGGCGCCAACCACTTCTTCGACAAGCACGAGGCCGACGTGGTCGAGGTGGTGAAAGAGTACGTCTCGCGGATGATGAGCTCGCCGCGGGTGGGGCGTTAGAGTAACTTGCAATCAGACTAGCAAAACTTGTCATCCCGGACGCCGAGGTCCGTAGCGTCAGCTACGGACACGAGGTGATCCGGGACCCATCGCGAAGCTTTCCCGATGGGTCCCGGCTCTCGCTGCGCTCGGCCGGGATGACAACGCAATAAAAGCTTAGATTCGCCTCCAAGCATCAGCCGGATTTGTGGAAGCGCCCGCCGCTGATCGGCTGGGGCACGCCGGTCGTGGTCGGCAGGCTGAGCGGCAGGCCCCGGCGCGAACGCGCGGCAAGATAGGCGAACGCCTCCGCCTCGATGAAGTCGCCGCGCCAGCCGGCATCCTCGGCGCTCAGCACCGGCGCATTCACCCGCGCGCGCAATTCCTCCATCAGCCTTGGATTGTGCCGGCCGCCGCCGCAGACGATCCAGGTCGTCGCAGGCTCGGGACAATGCTCGCGCGCCCGAGCGATGGAAGCGGCGGTGAAAGCCGTCAGCGTCGCCGCGCCGTCCTCGGGCCCCAGATGCTCCACCGCGTCGGTCGTGAAATCCATCCGGTCCAGCGATTTGGGCGGCGCGCGCAGGAAGAAATCGTTGTCCAGCATGTCGGTCAGCACGCGGTCGTCGACCTGGCCGCGGCGGGCCAGCGCGCCCTCATCATCGATGGGCTTGCCGGTGTGGCGCTGCGCCCAATCGTCGATCGGCGCGTTGCCGGGCCCGGTATCGAAGGCCAGGATCGCATCGCGCCCGACATAGGTGACGTTCGCCACGCCGCCGATATTGATCATCGCGACGGGCGGCGAAAGGCCGGCTGCGTCGCGCACCAGGGCCGCGTGATAGAGCGGCACCAGCGGCGCACCCTGCCCGCCCGCCTTCACATCGGCCGAGCGGAAATCGTTGACGACCGATATGCCGGTGAGGCGCGCCAGCAGCGCGCCGTCGCCGATCTGCCAGGTCCAGCGCAGCGCTGGCCGGTGCAGGATCGTCTGGCCGTGGAAGCCGAGCAGCGAGATATCGCTCGCCCGCAGCCTGGCAACCCGCAGCAGTTCCAACACTGCCTCGACATGGGCTTCGGTGACGCGGCGCTCGGCCTCGCGGATGGCCTGGGGCACGGGCTCTCCCGCCGCCACGCCCTGCGCATCGTCGAGCGCCGCGCGCAGCATGGCGCGGGTTTCCGCGTCATAGGGCACGGTGATCGCCGCGCCGGGCGCCGCCACGTCCTCGCCGTCGGTCTCGACCAGCGCCGCATCGATGCCGTCGAGCGAGGTTCCGCTCATCAGGCCGATGACTTTAAGAATTTCCGCCATCCGTGCTAAACACCCAGCCCTTTCCGAACCGAGTGTATATCATGCCCGCCGCGCCGAAATTCCAATCCGAATTCCTCCGCACCTTCGTGGAGCGCGGCGCCTATTACGACTGCTCGGCGCCGGAGGATCTCGACGCGCTGTTCGCGCGCGAACGGGTGACCGCCTATATCGGCTTCGACTGCACCGCCGGCAGCATGCATATCGGCAATCTGGTGCAGTTGATGACGCTGCGCCGGCTGCAGCAGGCCGGGCATCGCCCGATCCTGCTGATGGGCGGCGGCACGACGAAGCTGGGCGATCCCTCCGGCAAGGACGAGGTGCGCAAGCTGCTCACCGCCGAACAGATCGAGGCCAACAAGAACTCCATGCTGGCCGGCGTGCGCCATCTTCTGACATTCGGCGACGGCGCCTGCGACGCGATCATGGTCGACAACGCCGAATGGCTCGACAGGCTCGAATACATCCCGTTCCTGCGCGAGATCGGGCGGCATTTCTCCGTCAACCGCATGCTGACGATGGAGAGCGTGAAGATCCGGCTGGAGCGCGAGCAGGCGCTCTCGTTCCTCGAATTCAACTACATGGTGACGCAGGCCTACGATTTCGTGGAGCTCTACCGCCGCTATGGCTGCCGCCTGCAATCCTGCGGCTCGGACCAGTGGGGCAACGTCGTTTCCGGCATCGATCTGGGCCGGCGCGTCGAGAGCGTGCAGCTTTTCGGACTCTCGACGCCGCTGATCACCACATCGTCTGGCGCCAAGATGGGTAAGTCGGTCTCCGGCGCGGTGTGGCTGAACGCCGACATGCTTTCGCCCTACGATTACTGGCAGTACTGGCGCAACACCGAGGACGGCGATGTCGGGCGCTTCCTGCGCTTCTTCACCGACCTGCCGGTCGCCGAGATCGCGCGGCTGGAAACGCTGCAGGGCGCGGAATTGAACGAAGCCAAGAAGATCCTCGCCACCGAAGCCACGACCATCGTGCATGGCCGCGCCGCCGCCGAAGCCGCCGCCGAAACGGCGCGGCGCACCTTCGAGGACGGTGCGATCGCGGACGGCCTGCCGACCTTCGAGATCGCGCAGGACCGGCTGGCCGCCGGCATCGCGCTGACCGCCCTGGCCCATTTGTCGGGGCTTACGGCCTCGGCGAGTGAGGCGCGGCGCCAGATCGAGGGCGGCGGCCTGCGCCTGAACGACATCGCCGTGAGCGATGTCAAGGCATCGGTGAATCTCGCGGATGCCAGCGGCGGAGTCGTCAAGCTCTCCATCGGCCGCAAGAAGCACATCTTGATAAAGCCGGTCTAACGCGGGCTTATTCCGATTTCGGCGAAACCGGCGCGGGCGGCGCGTTGGACGGCGCCTGGGCGGATGTCGGCATCCGGCCCTCGAACACCCGCCGCAGGATTCCCGGCGTCAGCACCGCCAGCGGATTGACGCTGACATTGGGCTGATCGGCGTTGCCGGACACCGAATAGGTCATGCCGAAGACGCCCTCGCCCGGCTTCGACACCAGCACATTGCCGACCAGCGGAATCGCGCCGAGCATGCTGTTCAATCCGAACAGCGGCACCAGCGAGCCCTTCAGCGCGATGTCGTTCTTCGGCCGGTCGATATAGCCGTCCGCCGTCAGGCCGATCGCCGGACCGGTCGCGCGCGCGCCATGCACGTCGATCACGCCGTTGCGCGACGAGAACGGCACATCGAGCTTGTCGACCGCGATGCCCTGCCCCTGCATCAGGTTCACCATGCCGCCAAGCGAGCCCGCCGAAAACAGGCGGGTCAGGAAAGGCTGATTGAGAACCTTGAAATCGCGCAGGGAGAATTTTCCCTGGAAATCCGCGGCGTTCGCATCTTTCGGCGCGGCATCGGCCGCCTTGCCGGGCAGCGTCGCGCTGACATCGACCCGCCCGGCCTTCAGGCTGCTGAAACCGAACAGACCCTTCGCCAGGAGCCCCGCATCGTCGCTGGAAAACGTCAGATTGCGGCCCGCACCGCCCGCCGCGATCTCGCCGGACAGCGTCGCGGACTTCGACAGCGATCCGCTCAGCGACAATGTCGAAGGCCTGTCGGACACGCCCGACACGTCGAGCGCAAACGGCGAGACGGCAACGCCTTCACGCAGCATCAGCCGGTCCAGCCGCGCGCTGATATGGAACGGTCCGTCGATCAGCGTACCTTCGCCGGTGCCGCTGCCGCCGAGGCGCGAACCGTCGAGCGAACGGCCGCGCAGCGCGATGTCGAGACCGGCGGCGTTGCGCGTGAGATTGAACGAGAAATCGTCGGCGGCGCCCAGATGCAGCAGCGGAAACGCCAGCGTCGTCAGATGCCCGTCCTTGTCGAAGGCGGCGCTGCCATTGGCGGTGATTCCGGGCCCGCTGAACTTGATCGTTTCGGTCTGTATCGCGCTCTCCGGCCCGAACGTCGCACCGATCCGGGCCGCTGCCGGAAATCCCGGCGGCTTGTTGACGCCGAGGAGATCGAAATTCAGCGCTGCCGGCGCCAGGTCCATCGTCATGTCGGCCGTCAGCAGCGCGCCGCGATGCCCAGTCAGCACCCCGTCGACCAGGACGGGGCCCTTGAGAAAGCTGGAGGTCGGGAAATTGAGGGCCGCGCGGCCGTCATTGTCCAGCGTGCCTTTGACGGCAATGCGCGTGGTCACCGGATCCTTGGTCTTGAAATCCTCGGCCCAGTCGAAGGTCAGCTTGGAATCGGCCAGCATCGCCGTGCCGCCGGCGTGCAGCTTGGTGTTGTCGATGGTGAAATTGACCGCGCCGTCGGAAAGCCGCGCATGCTCGCCCAGCGCGATGGAAAAGCCGCTGACGGCGGCCTTCACCAGAATGTCGACATCGTCGACGCTCAGATTCTTCCGCATCGGCAGATGGAACGCCAGATCGAGATTGGCCGAGCCCTTGGTCTGCGTGGCGCTGACGCCGAAGCGGGTGGGATAATTCAGCGGCTTCAGATCGACCAGCGCGAGGATGTCGGGCATCGTGCCGGCGACATGCGCCTTGAAGTCGCCGGGCGAGGCCGGCACGTGCAGATTGGCGATGATCGCCTTGCCCTGCGTCAGCACCAGCGGTCCGATGCGCGCGGAGGGCATGTCCGCGCTGAACGTGTCGCCGGTCAGCGTGGCGACGCCGTTCAGCTGCGTGATGTGGGTGAGGCCCTTCACGTAATTCGCCTCGGCGCCGGCGATCGGGATCGTCACCTTCAACGCCCCGTCGGGCAGCACGGGCTGGTCCAGCAGCCCCGCCGGCATGTGCGCCTCGAACGCGACCGGGCCGACCTTGCCGGCCGGCATGTTCTTGTCGACCCAGTCGCGCGCGCCGGAGCCGACGACCAGGGGCCAGTAGCGCAGCAGGTCGCGCACCGCCATCGCCGCCATCTGGCCCTTGAGTTCGATGGCCGGCGCCTGCCCGGTGACCAGCGTCACCTTGCCCGCGGCCTGGACGGACAACGCACCGGCCGAGGCCTCCAGATGATCGAGGACGATGTCCCTGGTGGTCGGCAGATAGCTTCCGCGCGCCGCCACCAGCCTCAGTCCGAGCGGACTTGCCAGCACGCCCGGCATGACGAGCGCGATCTTGTCGACATTCGTTTCAAAGCCGAGGCGCGTCAGCGCGCCGCTCTCGTCATAGGCGAGCGTCCCCCTGCCGGTCATGTGGGCCGAGGCCCGGTCGGACGCGAAATTGGCGTCGTCGACCAGCAGCGTTCCCGTCGTGCCGTCATAGCGGCCCACGACCTGCAGCGTCTTCACCCGCAGCGGGCCGCGCGCGAGACCCGGAACGTCGATCGCTCCCTTCGCGCCGATGCCGAAATCGGCGTTGAGCAGATGCGTGCCCTGGACCGCGAAGGAGGCCGACATGTCGACCACGAGGCCGAGGCGCTTGACGCCCGCAAAGGTCTTGCTGCTCGACCCGAGGGCGCGAAGATCCAGACCTCTGACGGCGATGGCGCCGCTGACGGGACCTTTTTTGGAAGGCAGGGTGAACTCGCCGGTCACATGCGTGGCGTGACCCGAGATCTCGACCGCCGCGTCGAGCGTCGCCTTCAGATTGGCGCCGGCCGTCGCGACGAGGAAATTGGCGCGCGGCGCCAGCAGGAACAGCCCGCTCGGCTCGTCGTAAAAGGCCAGCCGCGCGTCGTGCACCGCGAAGGCCTGCAGCGAGGAGGCCTTGTCGCTCCTCAGCGTGATCGCGTCGGCGATACGGCTCAGGATGTCGTGCTGGTTCTTGTCCTTTTCGACGCCCAGCCGGAGGCCTCCGTTGAAGGTGCGCACCAGCGTGAGCTGGACGCCCACCAGCGTGATGCGCCGCACCACGGTCCTGCCTTCGAGAAGCGGCTGGGCGGCCAGATCGATGTCCGCTTTGGGCGCCTGGGCGATGAGGCGGCCCTCCGTGTCGAAGACGCGCGCGCCGAGGATCACGAGGCTGACGCGCCCTTGGTCGCGCGACCATTCGATGGCTGCCTGGTCGTATTGGACCGTGACGCCCGGAAGGGCCTGCGCGATGGCATTGGACAGCGTGCTGCCGAGAGGGCCGAGCGACACCGGTCCGACCAGAAGCCGGATCGCCGCGCCGACGACGAAGAAGAGGACGGCCGCGCCGATGCTCCCCGCCACCAGGGCGGCGCGGCTGATGTGATGGGCCTTGATGTAGCGCGTGAAGAACAAGCTCACGGTCCTGGATAAGGGGTTGCACGCGGGGCCGACCCGCGCGGCCCGGTGCTATCGCGGCCGATTGAGGCCGAAGCAGGGCCGACAGTCTGGCCGTTCATTTCCAAACGGGCTCTAAACCCTGGCCTCTTGCGCTCCGCCGCACATGGCTTTATCGCCTATGCCGCCTGTAACCGCACGAAACATTTCGGGAGCCATGGAACTCAAACCCGGCGACAAGGCCCCCAATTTCAAGCTGGCCACGGATGGCGGCGGCGAAACCTCGCTTTCCGGCCTCAAGGGACAACCATTCGTCCTCTATTTCTATCCCAAGGACGATACCGCGGGATGCACCAAAGAGGCCATCGGATTCTCAGAAAACTACAGGAAATTCCATGGGTTGGGGCTTAGTGTTATAGGGGTTTCCAAGGACAGCGTGGCCTCGCATGACCGCTTCAAGGCCAAATACGACCTCAAGCTGACCCTGGGCTCCGATCCCGAAACCGCGGCGGCACAGGCCTACGGCGTATGGGGCGAAAAGAGCATGTATGGAAGGAAGTATATGGGCATGGAGCGCGCGACCTTCCTGATCGACGCCAAGGGCGTGATCCGCGAAATCTGGCGGAAAGTGAAGGTTCCCGGCCATGTGGAGGCCGTGCTCGCCGCGGCGAAATCGCTGTGAGCGGGCCCGAGGATCTTGGCCGGCGCTTCGGCCCACGGTTAACCTCGCGGTCGTTTTTCTGGGCTAAGAGCTTGATCAGACGCCGACAATTGGATGAAATGGGTCCAACAGGGGTTGGCGGTCGAGACGCCCAAAAGGGAAGTTTAGCAATGGCGGAAACGCTCGTGGAGCGCGCGTGGGCGTGGCTCCATGAAACCTTTCCCGAGCGTCAGATCTACATCCGCAGCGATGGGCGGGTGCAATTCTTCACCTTCGGGCCGAGCCTGCAGGCCACCCTCGCCGGCCTCTCCCTCATTTTCCTGGGCTGGGTCGCATTCTCCACCGTGAATGTGATCTTCAAGGACCGCATCATCGCGGCGAAGGATCATCGCTATCAGCAGATGCAGTCGGCCTATGAGAACCGGGTGGCCGACCTTCAGCTTTCCTATGACGAACTGAACGGCGCGCTGGTCTCCGCCGAGGACCGGTTCAAGGCGACCGCCGACGAACTGCAGACCAAGCAGAACACCATCGTGAAATTCCTCGACCGCAAGCGTCAGGTCGACTCCCTGCTGACGGGCCCTGCCGACAACACCCTGGCGGGCGGCACTGTGCCGGCGGCAAGGGCGGGCAGCGGCGCCATGGCCGGCACGGATTCCGCCGCGAGCGATAGCCTGGGCACCAGCGCGCCGTCGGCCGATACGGACTCGTCCGATGACGACGCCAGCAGCGGCTCGTCCCTGTCGGTGAGCCCGCAGCCCGTCCAGCCGCAACCGCGCACGGCGAAGCCGATGCATGCAAGCCTGCTGGACCTGGGCGGCGCGGTCGGACGGCTGGCCGGCGTTCTGTTCGGCGCCCCCCCGCCCAGGCCGCGGGAGGCGGACACGCTGATGCGTCATCCAGCGCTGCGCGTCCTCGCCGAACAGACGGCACGCGTCAGAAGGATCGGGGCGATCGAAACCGCGCTGATGACCAGGACCCAGACGGAAGTGGCCGAAGGGATAGACACCATCCGCTCCGTCGTGCGCGACACCGGTATCGACGCCGATCAGTTCACGCAGAAATATGCCGCGGCCTACGGCATGGGCGGTCCGGACATCCCGCTGCAATCGGTCCACATCGAAGGCATTTCGGACGGCGCGTTCCAGAACGCCTATCTGCATGCCTCCGCCGTGCTCAACGAGATGGACGAATTGCTGGGCGCGATGCGCCATATCCCGCTCGCGCTGCCGGTCAGCGGTCCGGAGTTCGAGCGCACCAGCGGCTTCGGCGCGCGCATCGATCCGTTCACCGGTCGCTATTCCTTTCATCCCGGTGTGGATTTCGCCGGCCCCTGGGGCGCGACCGTGCGCTCGACGGCACCCGGCGTGGTTGTCTGGGCGGGGCCGCACGGCGCCTACGGGAATTTGGTGGAAATTGACCATGGTCTGGGAATCCATACCCGCTACGGCCATCTGTCATCGATTCTCGTCGGTGTTGGCGCTAGAGTGGGAAGAGGCGCGCCGATCGGAAAACTCGGGTCGACCGGCCGCAGCACAGGGCCGCATGTTCACTACGAGGTCTGGTACGATGACATCGTCAGAAATCCGAGCAAATTTATCGAGGCTGGCCGCCATGTTCTCTAGCAAGGGTAAGGATACCACGACACCTTCGATGCCCGCGGCGCCTGCGCCCGTCCTGCAGCAAAAGCGGCCGGTGCGATCGGGATCGGCACCGTCGATCATCAGCGCCGACCTCGTGGTTACCGGCACGCTGACCTCGAGCGGCGACATCCAGGTCGATGGAAAGATCGAGGGCAACGTCAATACCAGCAGCCTGGTGATCGGCGACAAGGCCTATATCGAAGGCGACGTGATGGCCGAGGACGTCATCGTGCGCGGCCGCGTCAAGGGCAGCATCCGCGCGCGCAAGGTCCTGCTCGCTTCGACCTGCCATGTCGAGGGCGACATCCTTCATGAGGCCTTCGCCGTCGAGACCGGCGCCTTCTTCGAAGGCAATTGCCGCCACGCCGACAATCCGCTCGCCGATGGCGCCGTCAGGAATGAATCCGAACGCCGGTCGGCGCCGGTAACGGGCGCGCCGGTCGCATCGATGCCCCCGCCCCCCTCCGTCGTCGCGGTGGCGCGCGCCAGCGAGGCCGCGCCGCGCCCGAGCGCGGCCACCTTCGCCCCGCTCAAATCCGGCGGCTGATCGTTTCAAGACGAATGAAAAGCCTCGCCCGCATGGCGGCGCGAGGCTTTCGTCCTTCTATTCCAGATCCTCAATCTTTTCCGCCTTCTTGCCGCCGACGGCCTGGGCCAGCGCCGCCGCCATGAAGGGATCGAGATCGCCGTCGAGCACATCCTGCGGGGTGCGGCTTTCGACGCCGGTGCGCAGGTCTTTCACGAGCAGATAGGGCTGCAGGACATAGGAGCGGATCTGGTGGCCCCAGCCGATATCGGTCTTCTCGCCGATGAAGGCGCCGGTCTCGGCCGCCTTCTTCTCCAGCTCGATCTCGTAGAGCCGCGAGCGCAGCATGTCCCAGCACACCGCGCGGTTCTGGTGCTGCGAGCGTTCGGTCTGGCAGGCGACCGCGATGCCGGTGGGCAGATGGGTGATGCGCACCGCGCTCTCGGTCTTGTTGACGTGCTGGCCGCCGGCGCCCGACGAACGATAGACGTCGATGCGGACTTCCTTGTCGGGAATGTCGATCTCGATGGTCTGGTCGACCACCGGATAGACCGTGACGCTGGAATAGCTGGTGTGGCGGCGCGCGTTTGAATCGAACGGCGAGATGCGCACCAGACGGTGCACGCCGGCCTCCGATTTGAGCCAGTCATAGGCGTTGCGAGCCTTGACCAGCAGGGTCGCCGATTTGATCCCGGCGCCCTCGCCCTCGCTCTCCTCGATCAGCTGCAGCTTGTA
>JAATGL010000231.1 GCA_015654705.1 Alphaproteobacteria bacterium
GATGCCGGGATCGATGGCGCTGTTCGCGCCGTCGCTCAATTCCTATCGCCGCTTCCAGACCGACATGTTCGCGCCGGTCAACCGCCGCTGGGGCGTCAACAACCGTTCGGCCGGCCTGCGCATTCCGATCAGTCCGGGCGAGGCGCGGCGTGTCGAGCATCGCGTCGCCGGCGCCGACGCCAATCCCTATCTGACGCTGGCCGCGATCCTGGCCGGGCTGCATCACGGGTTGATCAACGACCTCGATCCGGGCCCCGCCGCGACGGGCAATGTCTCACGCGAGCCCGATCTTGCCCTGCCGTTCGCGCTGGATACCGCGCTGGCGCGCCTGGCCGAGGACGCGGTGCTGGGCTCCTATCTCGGTGGCGAGACGCTGGCGCTCTATGGCGAGACCAAGCGGCTGGAGGCCAGGCGCTTCTCCCGGCTCATCTCGCCGGCGGAGTACGAGTGGTATCTATAGACGGCCGGCGCGCGGCAGACGCAATTCCGTGCGCGTTCCGCGGCCGGGGCTCGATGCCAGCCTGAGCGCGCCGCCCATCCGCCGCGCCAAGGCCATGGCGATGGCGAGGCCCAGTCCCGCGCCGGTCCTGGCACCCGGCCGGTCGAAGCGGCGGAAGGCCTTGCCCGCGCCTTCGGCCTCGTGCGGTTTGAAGCCCGGGCCGTTGTCCGAGACGCTGGCGACAGCGGCGCCTTCTTCGGCGGTGATCTCCACCCGCACCCGTCCGCCCTCCGGCGTATAAGCGAGCGCGTTGGTCAGCAGATTGGTCAGGACCCGTCGCACCGCCAGCGGATCGGCGTGGGCGAAGACCAGCAGCGCGGGTACGAAATCCAGTGTGATGCGGTGTGAGAAGGCGCGGCCGACATGCTCGTCGACACAGGCCCCGGCCAGTTCGCCGAGGTCGAAATCGATCGGCGCGACCGGATAGCGTCCGGCCTCCAGATTGGCGAATTCCAGGATGTCGCCGATCTTGCTGTGCAGGCCGCGTCCCGCCATGCCGATGTCGCGCGCATATTCGACGTATTTGGGATGGCCGACGGCGCCGAACAGGCCACGTTCGATGATCTCCGAAAAGCCGATCACGGCGTTGAGCGGCGTGCGCAATTCGTGGCTCATATGGGCGATGAATTCGGTCTTGGAGCGCTGCGCCTCCGCCGCGTCGCGTTCGGCCTGGGCCAGCCGCACCAGCAGGCGCGCGTCGGCCGACTGGGTGGAGCGCAAAGCCCTGACCGCCTGTGAGGCTCGCACGCGGCGCTCGAACTCGCCCACGAACACCGCCGCCAGCCCGGCGCCGACCAGCGCCGGACCCAGGATGACGAAAAGATAAAGCGGCAGCGAGCCGTACCAGGCGCTGAGCGCGCCTTCGTTGTTCGGCGCCATGGAAACGGTGACCGGCCAGCCCGCCACCGCGGCGCGGACGGCATCGTCGTTCACCGCGCCGGGATCGCCCGTCAGCGTCGCACCACGCGTCGTCGTGATCGCAGCGCCGTCGAGCAGGGCGGCGGGCGCCAGCGAAGCGGTGTCGAACGCCACCGCGACGACGCGCGCGCCATGGGCGAACGCGATGGTGGCAAGGCCGTTGTCGCCGACCAGCACGCGCCGGACACGCGCTTGCGCGATGACGTCCTGCGGCAGATGCACGAAGGCGGTGGTGCCGCTCAGCGTCGAGACCGCCATGCCGGCGGCGTCGAAGACCGCGATATTGCGCAGCCAGCCGGGCGGATGCCGGTCGGCGTTGCCGTCGGCAAAGGCGCGGCCGCGGCTTTCGGTGCGGTCGAGCGCGGCGCCAATCACCGCGGCGATGTCGCCGGCGCGACGCGCCTCGAAATAGCCGGCCTGGTTCAGCGCGTGGACGCGGTCGAAGCGCATCTGCAGCACCGCAGCGGCCGCGAAACTGCCGCAGATCAGCACGATCGAGAGAACGACAGTGGTGCGGATATTGCGCGCGGCGAGGCGGGCCAGCTGCGCGGCCATTCCGTTTGCGGCTTCGAACGGCCGGAAGGCTGTATCGCTCAGAGCCATGGGCTGCCGCACCCCGCGCGCGGCACAAGTGATTCGTCCTCGATGATTATGCGAATCAGCGAGTCGCTGTCACGCGGCATTAACGATTTGGCGGGCGCGCGTTAAGTTTTATTCCAGCATCTTGCTGGCGACCTCGAACAGGTTGGCCGAGATGCCCGGCAGCTTGAGGGTCGTCTCCAGCTCCGCGCGCATCAGCGTCTGGCGCCGGCCGTCATAGCGCCGCCAGGCCTCGAACGCGGCAGCCATGCGCGACGCGACCTTCGGATTGAGGGCGTCCAGCGCGCGGATGGTCTCGCCGACCAGTGCGTAGCCCGAACCGTCGGCGGCGTGGAATCGCAGATGATTGCCGGAGAAGGCGCCGACCAGCGCGCGCACGCGGTTGGGATTCTTCATGTCAAAAGCGGGATGCTGCATCAGCGCGCGCACGCCCCGGACGGTATCGGGCAGCGGCGAGCCGGCCTGCAGGCTCATCCATTTGTCGAGCACCAGCGGGTCGGCGCGGAAGCGGTCGTGGAAATGGGCGAACGCCGCATCGCGGCGCGCCGAATTCATCCGCGTCAGCGCCGCCAGCCCCGCGATCATGTCCGTCATGTTGCCGGCGCCGCGGTAGTGCGCATCCGCCAGCGCGGCGGCGGCTTCGTCGTCGGCGGCGGTCAGATAACGCAGCAGCGCGTTGCGCAGGCTGCGCCGCCCGGCCGACGCCGCGTCGGGCGCGAAAGCATCTCCGGTATCGAGCGTGCGATACAGGCTTTCGATGCGGGTACCATGTGCCGCCGCCACGGCGCGGATCAGTGTCGTGCGCGCCAGGTGGATCGCCTCGGGATCGGGCGGCGTCATCGCCACCGCCAATTCGCTTTCGAGCGGCGGCATCAGCATCTGCGCGGCGAAGGCGATGTCTTCCTCCGCCCGCGCCAGCACCTCGCCGATGGCGGAGACAAGAATCGGATCGGCGGCCGGCTGCGCGCCTTGCAGCGCCGCCCGCGCCATCTCCTTGAGCACGTCCGTCGCCAGCGCCTGTCCGGCTTCCCAGCGGTTGAAGGCATCGGCGTCGCGGCCCATCAGAATCGCATGCGCCTTGCGGTCAGTCGGCACCTGGAAGACGACCGGCGCGGAAAAGCCGCGTCCCACGGAGAGAAGCGGCTCCTCGGCCACATCGACGAAGACGAAGCGTTCTTCGGACCGCGTCAATTCCAGGACGCGCTCTTCCGGCCCTTTCGCGTTCTCGCCCGCCAGCGTCAGCGGCAGCGCGCCGCGCGTGCCGACCAGTCCGAGGCGCACGGGAATGTGCATCGGCTTCTTGCTCGGCTGACCGGGCGTCGGGCCCAGGCTCTGCGTCAGGCTCAGCGCATAAGTTTTCTTCGCCGCGTCGTATTCGCCTTTGGCCTCGACCGTCGGCGTGCCGGATTGCGCATACCAGAGACGGAACTGCGTAAGATCGCGGCCACAGGCGTCCTCGAAGCATGTCACCCAGTCCTCGACGGTGGCGGCCTGGCCGTCATGGCGTTCGAAATAGAGATCGGTCGCCTTGCGATAGCCCTCCGCACCGACCAGCGTCTGCAGCATCCGGATGACCTCGGAGCCCTTCTCATAGACCGTCGCGGTATAGAAATTGTCGATGGCGATGTAGCTTTGCGGCTGCACCGGATGGGCCAGCGGCCCGGAATCCTCCACGAACTGGCGCACGCGCAGCATCTTGACGTCCTGGATGCGGCAGACGCCGGCCGAGCGCATATCGGCCGAAAAGCTCTGGTCGCGGAAGACGGTGAGGCCCTCCTTCAGCGACAGCTGGAACCAGTCGCGGCAGGTGATGCGGTCGCCGGTCCAGTTGTGGAAATACTCGTGCGCCAC
>JAATGL010000015.1 GCA_015654705.1 Alphaproteobacteria bacterium
CGCCTCGGCCGTGGTCGGTTGACCGCCGCCGAGCCCTCCGTCGCCCGCGCCGCGCTGCTCGGCCGCTGTCCGCGCTGCGGTGGGGATGCCCTGTTCAGCGGTTACCTGAGCGTTGCGCCGCGCTGCCGCGCCTGCGGCCTCGACTATTCGGCGTTCGACGCCGGGGACGGGCCGGCGGTGTTCGTGATCCTGATCGTCGGCGCCATCGTCGCGGGCTCGGCGCTGTTCGTCGAGGTCAGGTACCAGCCGCCCTACTGGGTCCACGCGGTGATCTGGCTGCCGCTGATCCTCATCCTGTCCTTCGCAATGCTGAGGCTGGTCAAGTCGCTGCTCTTGGTGCTGCAATACAAGCACCGCGCGGGCGAGGGGCGGCTGGAGTAGCGTGGTTCGGAGCGAGTTCGCTTTGCACCTCAGCCCGATGCCGCCGGATATCGAAAAATGCTTTTTCGTCCACTTCCCGCACTGAGCGTCGTCTGTGCGGTTCTGTTCGCGGGCCTGATCGCACTGGGCGTTTGGCAGCTCGAGCGGCTGCAATGGAAGCTCGGACTGATCGCGGAGGTGAATCGCAATCTGGCCGCGCCGCCGGTGCGGCTCGACACGGCGCTGCGGCTGGGCGCGGCGGCGCAATACCGCCGCGTCGCGGTCGAGGGGCGGTTCGACAACGCGAAAGAAGCCTCTGTCTTCACGACGGATGAAACCGGCGCGCCCGTCTATCACGTGGTGACGCCGCTGACGACACGCGACCGGCGCGTGCTGCTGGTCGATCGCGGCGCCGTGCCGAAGGAGCGGCTCGACCCCGGGACGCGCGCCGCCGGCCAGTTGGAGGGATTTCGCCCGGTGGTCGGCGTCTGGCGCACGCCCGACGCGCCCGGCGCCTTTACGCCGGCAGCCGATCTGGCCCACCGCATCTGGTATGCGCGCGACCTGGCGGCCATCGCACGCGTCGACCGCATCGTCCTGGCCGCGCCGGTGATCCTGGAGGCCGACGCGACGCCCAATCCGGGCGGCTGGCCCAGGGGAGGGCAGACGCGCGTCGAATTCCGCAACGAACACCTGCAATACGCGTTGACATGGTTCGGTCTGGCGGCCGTACTGCTGCTGGTCTATCTGGCCTATCACCGCTCGCGCGGACGGTTGGGCTTGAAGCGCGGCATAGCCGGACCTAACTAGGGTTGTACTACTGACCGTCTTCTCCGACCGAGAGGGGGGAGGGGGTCCCAGAAGTGAAAAACAACCACCAATATTTCGTCAGTACGCGCGGGCTGGCCACCAAGCACAGTTTCCTGGACGCGCTGCTGGCCGGCCCGGCCCCGGATGGCGGGCTGATGATGCCCGACGCCTGGCCGCAGGTCGGCATGGCGGAGATCGCCAGCTTCGCGCTGGCGCCATACCCCGACGCGGCGCACGCGATCCTGAAGCGCTTCGCCGGCGACGCCTTCGCCGATGCCGATCTGAAGGCGGATGTCGCCGCCGCCTATGATTCGTTCGAGACGACCGACATCGCGCCGCTGACCGAGATCGGTCAGAACCTGCATCTGCTGGAACTGTTCCACGGGCCCACGCTGGCCTTCAAGGACATCGCGATGCAGGTGCTGGGCCGCATGTTCGCCCGCGCGCTCGCCGAGCGCGGCGGCCGCGCCACGGTGGTGGCGGCGACTTCCGGCGACACCGGATCGGCCGCGATCGCGGCCTTTGGCGGCCTGGCCAATATCGACGTCTTCGTGCTGCACCCCAAGGACCGCGTCAGCGAGGTGCAGCGCTGCCAGATGACCACCTCGCCTTTCGCCAATGTCCACACCATCGCGCTCGAAGGCTCGTTCGACGAAGCGCAGGCGATCGTCAAGGCGCTGTTTGCCGACAGCGCATTCGCCGGCGCCGTGGGCCTGACCGCGGTCAATTCGATCAACTTCGTGCGCATCGCGGCGCAGAGCGTCTATTACTTCACCGCCGCCGCGCAATTGGGCGCCGCGCCGACCTTCGTGGTGCCGACGGGAAATTTCGGCGACGTCTTCGCCGGCGAGGCGGCGATGCGCATGGGCCTGCCCGTCAAGCGGCTGGTCGTCGCCACCAATGAGAACGACATCATCGCCCGCGCATTGAACGACGGCGTCTACGCGACGGGCGCGGCGCGCCGGACGCTGAGCCCCTCGATGGACATCCAGATCGCCAGCAATTTCGAGCGCGCCCTGTTCGAAGCCAGCGACCGCGATACCGACTGGCTGCGCGATGCGATGGCGGCCTTCGTGCAGGAGGGCAGGATCGAGCTGCCGGCAAACATCCGCGCCGCGCTGGCCGAACGCTACTCCGCCTACCGGACCGATGACGCGGAAACCTTGGCGACGATGGGCCGGGTTCATACCGAAACCGGGCGGCTGATCGACCCCCATACGGCGGTCGGCGTTGCCGCGGCGCGCCGGGTTCTGGACGACGCCGAGGGCCCGGTGGTCGTCCTTTCGACCGCCCATCCGGCCAAGTTCCCGGACGCCGTCCGCCGGGCCACGGGCCAAATTCCCCCATTGCCCCCGAGGCTTAAGGACCTCCTTGACCGGCCCGAAAAAATGGCGGTGTTGTCGGCCGATAAGGACTTGGTTCGCGCCTTCATCACGGCTAGAGTGGCTCCGCCATGAACGTCGAAATATCGCGTCTTTCCAATGGCTTGACCATTGTCACCGACCCGATGCCGCAGCTCGAAAGCGCGGCGGTCGGCGTCTGGGTGAACGCCGGCGCGCGCAACGAAACGCGCGCGCTGATGGGCGTCTCGCACATGCTCGAGCACATGGCGTTCAAGGGCACCGAGACGCGCAGCGCGCGCGACATCGCGGTGGAGATCGAAGCGGTCGGCGGATTTCTCAACGCCTATACCAGCCGCGAGCAGACCGCGTTCCATGCGCGCGTGCTGCGCGCCGACGTGCCGCTGGCGCTCGACATCCTGGCGGACATCCTGACGCGCCCGACCTTCGAGCAATCGGAACTGGAGCGCGAGCGTCAGGTGGTGCTGCAGGAGATCGGGCAGGCGCGCGACACGCCCGACGACATTATCTTCGATCATCTGCAGGCGACGATCTATCCGGGCCAGCCGATGGGCTGGCCGATCCTGGGCGACGACGACACCGTCGCGCAATTCACCCGCGCGCATCTGAGCACCTACATGCAGGCGAACTATCTCGCCGGCGGCATGACGCTGGTCGCATCCGGCGCGGTGACACATGCGCAGATCGTCCGGCTCGCGGAAGAGAAGTTCTCGGCGCTGCGGCCGGGCGAGACGCCGGCGCCGTCCGCAGCGCGCTGGGTCGGCGGCGACATGCGCCAGAGCGACTCGCTCGAACAGGCGCATCTGACATTCGCTTTTCCGGGCCTGGCGCAGACCGATCCCAATATCTATGCGGCGCAGGTCTATGTGACCGCGCTGGGCGGCGGAATGTCGTCGCGCCTGTTCCAGGAAGTGCGCGAAAAGCGCGGCCTGTGCTATTCGATCTATGCGTTCGCGCACAGCGCCAATGACAGCGGCCTGGTCGGCGTCTATACCGGCACGGGCGAAGCGGAAGCGGGCCAGATCGCGCCGGTCGTGGCGGGCGAGATGGCGTCGCTGGCCGAAGGCGCCACCGAGGTCGAGGTGGCGCGCGCCAAGGCGCAGCTCAAATCCGGCCTGCTGATGGGGCTGGAGCGGCCCTCGACGCGCGCCGAGCAGATCGCGGGACAGATGTTCTCCTATGGCCGCGTGCTCGGCGTCGAGGAGCTGACGGCCAGGCTCGACGAGGTCGATGCCGCGGCCGTGCGGCGCTTCGGCACCATGCTGATGCAGTCCGAACGTCCCGCCATCGCGGCGCTCGGCCCGGTCGGCAAGCTTGAGGATTACGATGTCTTCGCGGCGCGGTTCGGCGCAACGGCACTGGTGCGCGCGGCCGAATGAACACAGGTCCCATGGCGTTCATGCGCGGCCTGACGTTCCCGGGCGGCCAGCAGCCGGTCATCGAAGGCAGCAATGTCTATCTGCGCTATCCGCGCCTTGCCGATTATCCGGGCTGGGCGGCGGTGCGCAGCGAGAGCCGCGCGTTCCTGGCGCCCTGGGAGCCCGTATGGGCCAGCGACGAACTGAGCAAGGGCGCCTTCCGCCGGCGCATCAAGCGCTACCAGCGCGAGACGCGGCTGGATTCGGCCTATGCCTTTTTCGTCTTCGGCAGGGACGACGACACGCTGATGGGCGGCTGCACGCTCTCCAATGTGCGCCGCGGCGTCACCCAATGCTGCGCGCTGGGCTACTGGATCGGCGAACGGTTCGCGCGCCAGGGCCACATGTTCGATGCGGTGCGCGCGCTGGTGCCTTTCATCTTCTCCACGCTCGGCCTGCATCGCATCGAGGCGGCCTGCCTGCCGTCGAACGAACCGTCGAAGAACCTCCTGGCCAAGGTGGGCTTTCGCCAGGAAGGGCTGGCGCGCGGCTACCTGCAGATCAACGGCGAATGGCGCGACCATGCCCTATTCGCTTTGCTCGCGGATGAGGCACCTGTAGGTTAGCGCGCTTCGTTCCGCGTTTTTTCCCAGGACCGCCAGATACCGGTGATGAAACGATTTGCCTTCGCCGCGGCGCTCGTCGCGGCCCTGTTCGCGAACCTCGTCGCCTTGGCCGCGGCCCCATCGGTGCCGGCCAAGGGCATCAATCTGGGCGGACCCGAAGCCGTCATCGAACTGAAGGATGTGCTCGGTCCCTATCATGCGCCTCCCGGCGCCCAGCCCGAAGACTCGGTGTGGTACATGCTGACGGCCGCCAACATCTCCGCGCGCCCCGCCATTCGGGTGCTGCAGGCCGGCCAGCCGGCCAGCGTGGCGGTGCGCGCTTTTCCGCGTTCGACGCGGCCCGCGATCCTGAGCCTCGTCAGCACCGATCCCGGCGTGCTGGTCGAAACGGCGCGCGCCTATGGACGGCACGCCTGGCGCGTCACCATTCCGCCGGGCACGACGGTCGGCCTGGCGGTGGCGATCGCCAATGCCCAGTCGCCGCCCTCGCTGCTGGCCTGGACCGAGCCGGCGCTGGCCGCCCACAACCGCCAGCTCGGCATCTTCATCGCTGCGGTCGCGGGATTGATCTTCGCCGCCGCGGCGATCGCCGGCGGGCTCGCGGTGATGACCGGCCACAAGCCGCCGCTCTGGGCCGCGATGACGCTGACGCTGGTGCTGCTGGTGCGGCTTGCCGGGACCGGCATGTTCGATGCCAGCCTCGCCACCCATGTCGGCGGTCCTTACGGGCTGATGGCGCTGTTCGCCGGCCTGGCGCTGGTCTCGGGCGCGCGGCTGGCCGACATCATCGTGCCGCTGCGCGAGGCATGGCCGCGCGCGGTGCGCTGGTTCGACTGGGGCCTGATCGCGCTGACGGTGCTGTCCGTGCTCGCCTGGCTCGGCCTGCCGGGCGCGACCATCCTGATCGACGCCGCGGTGGTCGTCGGGACCGCGGGGATCACGGTCTATCTGGTGCATCGCGGCCGCTACGGGGCACAGGCGGCGCGCGTGATGGCGCCGAGCGCGGCGGTCTTCGCGCTGGTCACGCTTGCCGCCACCATTGCCACGGCCGGCGGGCTGGGCGCCACGACCATCGCGCCCGACATCGCCGGCGGCTTCGCTGCGGCGGGCGCCGTGCTGCTGGCCCTGGCGGTGGCGGCGGGCGAGGGCATCGCCGTGCTGCCCGTGGCGCGCCGCGCGACGGCGACG
>JAATGL010000299.1 GCA_015654705.1 Alphaproteobacteria bacterium
CCGACCCGCAGGTCGGCGCGCGCGTGGTGATTCACGCGAAGCCCGACTTCAACGCCGCGAAGGGCTCGTTCGCGCTGACGGCCCTGGAGGTGCGGGCGGTCGGCCTGGGCGAGCTCCTGGCAAGGCTGGAACGGCTCCGCAAGGAGCTCGCCGCCGAGGGCCTGTTCGCGGCCGAGCGCAAGCGGGCGCTGCCGTTCCTGCCCGAGGTGATCGGCGTCATCACCTCGCCGACGGGGGCGGTGATCCGCGACATCATGCACCGGCTGGACGACCGCTTTCCGCGCCGCGTGCTGCTCTGGCCGGTTGCCGTGCAGGGCGAGCGCGCGGCGGAAGAGGTCGCTGCCGCCATCGCCGGTTTTAATAGCTTTGCGCCCGGCGGCGCCTTGCCGCGACCCGACCTGATCATCGTGGCGCGGGGCGGCGGCTCCATCGAGGACCTGATGGCCTTCAACGAGGAGGCCGTGGTGCGCGCGGTGGCGGCCAGCGCCATCCCGCTGATCTCCGCCGTGGGCCACGAGACCGACACGACCCTGATCGATCTGGTCGCCGACCGCCGCGCCCCGACGCCCACCGCCGCCGCCGAAATGGCCGTGCCGTTGCGCAACGAACTTCTGGGGCAGACGATGGACCTGGAGCGCCGCACCCTGCGCTGCTTCAGCAAGGGCATGGAGGACCGCCGCCGCCATCTGGCCCAGCTGGCCCGCGTGCTGCCCCGCGCCGACCAGCTGTTCGCCCAGCCGCGCCAGCGCTTCGACCATGCCGCCGAACGGCTGGGCCAGGCGCTGCGGCAAAATCTTCAGGTGCACCGGCGCGCCTTTGTCGAGGTCGGGGCGCTGCTGCGGCCCCGCGCGATCGCGGTGCATATCGGGCAGTGCGGCGAGCGGACCGGTGTTTTGGGGCGGCGTCTCAGGCAGATTCAGACGGCGCGGCTGGTCGACGCGCGGCGCCATATCGATGCGCTGGCGCGATTGCTGGACGGGGTGAGTTACAAGAGTGCGCTGGAGCGCGGCTATGCGCTGGTACGCGGTGCCGACGGGGCCATCCGAAGGCGCGCCGCCGCGGTCGTAACCGGCGAAGCCCTGTCCCTGACTTTTGCAGACGGCACCGTGGAAGCCGTCGCTGGTGGTACGCCTTTGCCTGCAAAGCCGAGGTCCCGCACCAAGCCGCCGGGCGCTCCGCAAGGCAGTCTGTTTTGACGGCCGCGACAAAAACAGGATCGGGACGTGAAAAACCGGACGAAATCCCGTAAGCTGCCTCGATGAACAAGGTGGAACGCGACCTGAGGCCTGAGGGTCCGGCTGAGCTGGAATACCTCGATGGCGAATATCATGTCGTGAAGCCCGGCGCGTATGTGGTTTGCGCCGTGACGGGTGTCAACATCCCGCTGGAGGTGCTGCGCTATTGGAGCGTCGACCTGCAGGAGGCCTATGCCACGCCGGCCGCGGCCCTCAAGCGCCTGCAGGAGACGGGGCATACGCCCGCATGATGCCGCGTCGCGCGGTTCTGGCGGGCGGCTGTGCGTTTGCGGCTCTGCCCACCTTCCTGCGCGCAGACGCGATGCGGCTCACGCTCACCGGCCCGCTGGAGCAGGGAAGCCTGGTCGTCGGAACCGCGAAGGGCGCCAGCGTCACCGTCGATGGAGCGGCGGTGCAGGTTTCGCCGGACGGCTTTTTCGCGTTCGGCTTGGCCTATGACCAGACCAAGGCCACGGCGGTCGCGGCGAAATTCGCGGACGGCAAGATTGAAAGCCGCGACGTCGCGCCGGTCCTGCGCCATTACGATATCCAGCGCATCAACGGACTGCCGCAGAAATTCGTCACGCCGCCGCCGGAGGTTGTGGCCCGCATCGCGCGCGAGAATGCGCTGGTGGGCGAGGCGCGCAAGCGCGACACGCCGGCGGTTGCTTTTGCCGCGCCGTTCGACTGGCCGGCCAAGGGCATCCTCAGCGGCACCTTCGGCAGCCAGCGCATCGACAACGGCACGGCGATGGCGCCGCATTTCGGCGTCGACATCGCCGCTCCCGACGGCACACCGATCCACGCGCCTGCCGACGGCACTGTCTCGCTGGCCGAGCCGGATTTCTACCTGACCGGCGGCACCACGCTGCTCGATCACGGGCACGGCGTGTCGACCACCTATATCCATCAGAGTGAACTGCGCGTGAAGGTCGGCGATACCGTCAAGCGCGGCGATCTCATCGGGCTGGTCGGCCACAAGGGCCGCGCCACCGGACCGCATCTGCATTGGGGGATGAACTGGTTTCAGGTCAGGCTCGATCCCTCGCGCTCGACCGCCGCGCCGGCGCCCGCCAAGGCCTGAGGCTTCGTTTTTCCAAGATTCTTGGTCGCGTCGCGCGGCGTGGTCCAGCGGCGGTGGATCCACAGCCATTGCGACGGCCGCGCCCGCACGCACTCCTCCATCGCCGCGTTGATCTTCGCGGTCAGCGCCAGGATATCGGCATCGTGGTCGCCGCTGGGCGTGAATTCGATCGCGGGCCGGATGTTCATGCGGAAGCGCGCGCCGTCGAGCCGTTCGTTGGAGGTCGGCAGCAGCGCCGCGCCGAGTTTCAGCGCCAAAGCGGCCGGCGCCGGCGTCGTCATCGCATCGCGTCCGAAGAACGGCGCCGCGACCCCCTGTTCGGTCTTCTGGTCGACCAGCATCAGGATCGCCAGGCCGCGGCGCAGCAGGGTGAAGATGCGCCGCGTGCCCGACGCACCCTTGCTGATCTGGATCTGCGGACCGGCGCTGGCGCGCTGGCGCGAGATGTAGCGGTCGACATAAGGATTGTTGGGCGGGCGATAGACCAGCCCGCCTTCATAGCCGAGTTCGGTCGCCGTCACCGGCATCACCTCCCAATTGGCGAAATGGCCGGAGATGAACATCAGGCCCTTGCCGCGCGCGATCGCCGCCTCGGCGTGCTCCTTGCCGCCGATCTGCAGGCGCGGATTCGCACCCGTGAGCTTGAGCTTGTCGAGATGGGGATATTCCGCGACCGTGCGTCCCAGATTGTCGCACATCTCGCGGATGATCGATTCCATTTCCGCTGCGTTCATGGCGGGATAGGCGGCTTTCAGATTCGCGCGCGCCCGGTCGGTCACCGGCGTGATGCGATAGAAGATATGTCGGCCGATGAAGCCGCCCAGCGCCGAGGCCGCGTCGATCCCGAGCAGCTTGAAAATCCCCATAAACAGGAAGAACGGCGCCGCCTCCGCGCCGTAGCGCAGCATCTGGGTCGCGGGAACAGGCCGGCCGGCCTCAATGTCTGTCATGCTGGAGGCGCGCTAATCCTTCGCCGCCAGCCTGTCAAGCAAGCGGTCGAGCGCAGCCGGATCGTCGAACGACGCGCGCACGGGGAGGGGTTCGATGCCTTCGCGCTCCATCGGCGTCAGCCGCACGAAATCCTTCTCCGTGGTGACCAGAAGCGCGTCGCAGGCGCGCGCCTTGGACTTCAGCCGGGCGATCTCCGACGGCGTATAGCTGTGATGGTCGGCGTAGCTTTTTGTCGCAACAAGCTCGGCGCCCTGAACCTCAAGCGCGCGGAAGAACTTGTCCGGCCGGCCGATTCCGGCAAAGGCGACCAGGCGGCGCCGGGCGATGTCCGGTCCGCCGTCATGGATCAGATGGGCGCGCAGCACCGGATGCACGAAGGCGCCGAGCGGCGGCGTGCCGTCGCCGGTGACGATCACCGCGTCGGCGCGCGCGAGGCCCTGCGCCACAGGCTCTCGCAATGGACCGCCCGGCAGCACGCGGCCATTGCCGAAACCGGTTTCGCCGTCGACCACGACCAGCGACAAATCCTTGGCAAGCGCGAAGTTCTGGTGGCCGTCGTCCATCACGATGGTATCGGCGCCCTGCTCGACGGCCAGGCGTGCACCCTCGCGACGATCGCGCGAAACCACGACGGGCGCGGCGCGCATCAGCAGCAAGGGCTCGTCGCCGACATCGACGGCACGGTTGTCCGCAGCGACCAGGACGGGCCCGCGCAGACGTCCACCATAGCCGCGCGACAGGAAGACGGGACGGCGCCCGCGCCCGATCAGCAGCCGCGCGATCTCGATGGCAATGGGCGTCTTGCCGGTGCCGCCGACGCTCAGGTTGCCGACGCAGATCACCGCGGCATTCGGACGATAGGGTGCGGCGTGCACTGCCTTCCAGGCCACGCTCGTGCCGTAGACCCAACTCAGCGGCGCCAGCGCGCGCGTGCGCCAATCGTCCCGTGTCCAGAATTCCGGCTCACGCATGGCCGGCCAGAAGGTGTTCGACGGCCGCGAGAGTTTTGTCGACGGCGCCGCCGAGCGACGCGGCGCTTTCCGCCGCTCGCTCGCCGAGCTTTCTTGCCTCGGACGGATCGCCCAGGAGCCGGCGCGCGATCGACGCGATTTCGCTGCTGGAATGAACAAGCCCAAGGCCCTGCGCGCCGAAGATCGCCTCATAGGCGCTGGCGAAATTGAAGGTGTGCGGGCCGGCCAGCACGGCGCAACCGAGCCGCGCCGGTTCGAGCGGATTCTGTCCGCCGTGACGCACCAGGCTGCCGCCGATGAAGGCGAATGAGGCCAGACGGTAGAAAAGGCCGAGTTCGCCCATCGTATCGGCGACATAGACGGCCGTGGCGTCGCAAGGCAGTTCGCCGAGCGCGCGTCGCCGCACCGGACGCGTGCCGCAGAGCATTGCGAGCTCCGGTCCGCGGCCGACATGGCGCGGCACGAGGATCGTCAGGAGATCGGGAACGGTCTGACGCAGCACGTCATGCGCCGGCAGGATGGTCTCGTCCTCGCCGGGATGGGTTTGCGCCGCCAGCAGGACCGGCCGTCCGGCGATGGCCTGGCACAGGGTTTCGAGTTGCTGGGCGTCGGCGGGCAGGGGCGGTGCGTCGGCCTTCAGGCTGCCGGTCACGCGCACGTCGCGGGCCCCCAAAAGGCGAAAGCGCGCGGCGATCTCGTCGTCCTGCGCCAGGCACACGTCGAACGCGGAGAGCAGGGCGGCGGCGGTGGCCCGTGCCCAGCGCCAGCCTCTGAAAGAGCGCGCCGACATGCGCGCGTTGACCAGCGCCAGCGTCATCCCGCGTGCCCTGGCGCCCAGGATCAGGTTCGGCCACATGTCGGAGTCGACGAAGAGGCCGACCTGTGGCCGCCAGTGGTCGAGGAAACGGCGCGTGGCCGAGGGCGTGTCGACGGGCACGAACTGGTGCAGCGCGCGCGGCGGCAGGCGCTGCTGCATGATCTCAGCCGAACTCACCGTGCCGCTGGTGACCAGCACGGTGCGGCGTTCGTCTTTCAGCAAGGCTTCGATCAGCGGCAGCGCCGCGATGCACTCGCCGACGCTGGCGCCATGCACCCAGAGGAGTGGACCCTGCGGACGCGGCGGCAGGCCGAGGCCGAGCCGCTCGTTGACGCGCACAGGGTTTTCCTTGCCGCGCGCGGCGCGACGACGCAGGAAAATGGGAAGCGCCGGCGACAGGGCGGCCGTGGCGGCGCGATAGGCCAGAAATCCGATCGGCGCGCGCCTCATCTAGCTCGCTCTCGCAGCCGGCGCGGCATCGCCACTGTCGTCGAGATCGTGCTGGTAAAGGCGGGCATAAAGACCGCCGCGCGCGATCAGCTCGCCATGCGTACCGGCCTCCGCCACGCGGCCACGCTCGAGCACATAGATGCGGTCGGCATCGAGCACGGTGGAAAGGCGATGGGCGATCACGATCGTGGTGCGGTTCTTCATCAGGCGGTTCAGCGCCTCCTGCACCTGTCTTTCGCTTTCGGTGTCGAGCGACGAGGTGGCTTCGTCCAGCAGGAGGATCGGCGCATTGCGCAGCATGGCGCGCGCGATGGCGATGCGCTGGCGCTGGCCGCCGGAGAGCTTCAAGCCGCCTTCGCCGACGCGCGTGTCGTAGCCGTCGGGCAATTGGGCAATGAAATCATGCGCCGCGGCGTCGCGCGCCGCGGTCTCGATCTCGGGCCGCGTCGCGTCGAGGCGGCCGAGCGCGATGTTCTCTGCGATGCTCTCGTCGAACAGGATCGGGTCCTGGGTCACCAATGCGATGTTGGCGCGCAGCGATTGGAGCGTGACGTCGCGGATATCGCGCCCGTCGATCTCGATCCGCCCGGAATCGGCCTCGTAGAAACGCAGCAGCAGGTTGAAGATCGTGGTCTTGCCGGCGCCCGACGGGCCCACCAGCGCGACCTTCTGGCCGGGCGCGACCTCGAAACTGATATTGCCGATGGCCGGCGCCGAAGCGTCTTCGTGATAGGTGAAGCCGACATCCCGGAAGCGTACCGCGCCGCCCTTCGGTGCCGGTGCGATCGCCAGCAGCGCAGCGCCGGGCCGATCGAGGATCTGCGGTTTGGCATCGATCACCGCGAAGATGCGGTTCGCCGCGGCGGTGCCGCTCGACAGCAGCGGCCAGAACTGGCTCAGATTCCGCACCGGCGCCTGTGCCAGAAGCATCGCCGCGATGAAGGCAGCGAAGCGGTTGATTTCAAGCTGGCCGTGCACCGTCTGGTAGCCGGCGAAGAACAGGGTCGCAGCCAGAACAAGACCGACCAGAATATCGGTCGAGGGCACCGCGGAGGCGCGCCGCCGCACCACCTTGAGCAGCGTCTTCAAACGCAGCGCGATGCGGGCATGGGCGCGTTCGGAGGCATAGGCCTCAAGCCCATAGGCCTTGATGATGCGCCGTCCGTCCAGCGCTTCGGAGAGCGCCGTGGTCAGGCCGCCGGTCTGTTCCATGCCGCGGATCGAGGCGCGGCGCATGGAGCCGCCGATCCGCTCCATCGTCCAGGCGATCGCCGGCAGCACCAGGACCGAGATCAAGGCGAGCTGCCAGTCCTGATAGATCATGACACCCGCGTAGAAAACGAGCTGCACCGATTCGAGCGCAATGGCCGAAATGCCCAATGCCACCGCGTCGCGCATCTGCGTCGTGTCGTAAATAAAGCCGGAGACGAACTGGCCGGAATGCACGGCGTTGAGCGATGCCAGGTCGCGCGCCATCAGGCTGTCGAACATGTCGCACTGGCAGGCCGCGACGACGCGTTCGCCGACCGTGTCGACCAGCGTCTTCTGCCCGAACCACGAGGCGGCGCGCACGCTCATGATCGCAATCACGGCCAGCGCCACCGGCCACAGCATGGCGGATTGCTTCTGCTGGAAAATGTGCTTGATCGTGAAATCGAGGAGCAGCGGGATCGCGCCGCCGGCCGCCGCCGTGATCAGCATGCAGACGACCGCGACGGCCAGATAGCGCCACTGGCCCGCGATGTAATCACGGAACAGCCGGCGCACGACCGGCAGCACGCGCGCCTGCGTGCGGGACGGTTTGGTTAAGATTTCGGGGCCGGTCGTCATGGGACCGTCCTGTAGCATGGGCCCCACCACACGGCGAGGCGGCATGGTTTCAAGCGTCCGGCTCCGGCTCCATCAGGCGGTGAATGTGGACGACGAAATAGCGCATATGCGCGTTGTCGACCGTCGATTGCGCCTTGCCGCGCCAGGCGGCCAGCGCCGCCTTGTAGTTCGGATACATGCCGACGATGTCGAGCTTGTCGAGGTCCTTGAACTCGATGCGGTCCGGCGCGGTCAACTCGCCGCCAAAGACGAGATGCAGGAGCTGTTTGGGTGCGTGGTCGGCCATTTTGGTCCTATCGTCTGGGCAATTTTAGATGCGCGACGCGTTCCATCAGCTTCGCATGCAGCGCCGGTCCCGCGCCGATGACGGAGGGCTGGACCGCGTCGAGACGATTGTAGCGCAGAACCGCTCCGTCATGTGTGGTCACGATGCCGCCGGCCTCGGCCAGAACGATCTCGGCCGCCGCCAGATCCCAGTCGCGCTTGGCCGAGAGCGCCAGCATCGCGTCGAAGGCGCCGTTCGCCACCAGCACCATGCGATAGGCGATGGAGCTGCGGGTCTCGATCTCCATCGGCGGCCAGGGAATGCTGGGCGGTTCGCGCCAGGCCGGATGGGCGAACATCGCCTTGTCGGCCAGCATGCGGCAACCCTCGACATCCTGTCGCGCGCTGACATGGATCGGCGCGCCGTTGCAGAACGCGCCGTGGCCCAGGCGCGCGGTGAAGCATTCCTCCGTGATCGGATTGTAGACGACGCCGGCGACCGGCCGTCCGGCATGAACCGCCGCGGCGCAGATCGTGAAGTGCGGCCTGGCCTTCAGGAAGGCGACCGTGCCGTCGATCGGATCGACGATGAACAGGGTGTCGGCCGCGAGCCGCGCCGGATCGTCGTCGGTCTCTTCGGAAAGCCAGCCGTAAGTGGGCCGCGCGGCGCGCAAACGTTCATTCAGGAAACGGTCGACGGCCAGATCGGCTTCGGTGACCGGACTGCCCTGCGCCTTGCTCCAGCGCTTGTAGTCGCCGCCGAAAAAGCCGCGCGCGATCCCGCCCGCCTCGCGCACCGTCGATTCCAGAAGTGCCAGGTCCGCCGCGGTGTCAGGCGCCGGCAACGGTCATCCCCTCGACGCGCAAGGTCGGTGCATTGGTGCCGTGGCGGAAGACCAGATCGTTCGCCGGCGTGAGGTGGACGAACATGTCCTTCAGGTTTCCCGCGATGGTGACTTCCGCCACCGGAAACGTGGTCTTGCCGTTTTCGATCCAGAAACCCGATGCGCCGCGGCTGTAATCGCCGGTCACGCCGTTCACGCCCATGCCCATCAGCTCGGTCACGTAGAAACCGGCGCGGATGTCTTCCATCAACGCGTCCGGCGTCAGCGTGCCCGCCTCCATATAAAGGTTGGTGGGCGAGGGCGAAGGCGGGCCGCCGGTGCCGCGCGCGGCATGGCCGGTCGTGGCGAGCCCCAGTTGGCGGGCGCTGGCGCAATCGAGCAGCCAGGTGGTGAGCATGCCGTCCTCGATCAGCGCGCGACGCGCATTGGCGACGCCTTCACCGTCGAACGGCTTGGAGCGCAAGCCGCGCAGGCGATGCGGATCGTCGACGATCCGGATGCCCGATGCGAAAACCTGCTTGCCCATGGATTCCTTCAGGAAGCTGACGCCGCGCGCGATCGAGGCGCCGGAGATCGCGCCGGCGAAATGCCCGACCAGCCCGGCGGAAACGCGCGGATCGAAGACGATCGGCACGGCCTGGGACTTGATCTTGTGCGGGTTCAATCGCGCCACGGCGCGTTCGCCGGCGCGCCGGCCGATCGTCTCGGCCGCGTCCAGATCGCCGGCGTGGCGGGCGCTGGCATTGTCGTAATCGGTCTGCATGTTGGTGCCTTCGCCCGCCAGCACGCCGACGCCGATGCCGTGGCTGGTGCCGGCATAGCGGCCGACGAAGCCCTGGCTGGTGGCCAGCGACACGGCGCTGCGGCTGAAACTCGCCCCGCCGCCCTCGGAATTGGTGACGCCGGCGACCGCCAGCGCGGCACCCTCGGCGCCGCGCGCGCGCTCGATCAGCGTATCGGCGGATGGCTCTTCCGGGTCTTCGATATCGAGGGCCGGGAAGTCCCGCGCCAGCCGGTCGGCCGGCGCAAGGCAGGCGAATTTGTCCTCCGGCGCCAGCCTCGCCATCGCCACCGCGCGGGCTGGCAGGGCCTCCAACGCGTCGCGCGAGAAATCCGTCGAGGACACAAACGCAACGCGCTGGCCGACGAACACGCGCAATCCAAGGTCGGCCGATTCGGCGCGCTCGACGTCCTCAAGCTTGCCAAGCCGGTAGGATACGCTGGCGGATACGCCTTCCACCAACAGCGCATCGGCCGCATCGGCGCCGGCCGCCTTGGCGGAACGGATGAGGGTTTCCAGAATTGATTGCGGGTCGGCTTTTGTCATGGCGGCAGGTTTTGGACCGCAGCCCGCCCGAAGGCAAGGGCGGACCGGGCGCCCCGCACAAGTTCTGTGCCTAGTGGGCGGCGGCAGCGGTCACGTAGAGCTTGCGCTCCTTGTAGGCGATATAGAGATGCAATTTGCGCAGGATGTTGTCGCCGATGAGGATCGAGGGCTCAATTTTCTTCTGGATATTGGCATTGTAGATCGAAAGCCCCATCGCTTTCACATAGGCGCGATCCATCTTGTCCGGCGTCAGATAGAATTTGGGATTCTGAACGGCGATGCCGCCGATGGTCAACGCATGCAGGGTCACGTGCTTGTCGCCGTCTTCGTCGGTGGTCACGCCGGCGGAATCCGGATCGATGCCGAAGAGCGTGCGCGCGGCCGACATCGCCAGGGTGCTTTGACTGTCGCCTGTGTCGAGAATTCCTTGCAAATCCTTGCCGTCGAGCGTGACGACGAGCCGGATATGCCTGCTCTCGTCGATCTCGAACGGAATTTCTGCATAGGCGCCGCTCCAATAGACGACTTTGCCCTCGCAATGGTCTTGTGAAAACAGGTTCAATTTCCGGCCGCCAAAATCGAAATCCAGATCAAAATTCGCCAGGAAGTCCGAGCCGAGGACCCCCGCGATCCCTCTGTCGGCCCAGGCTTGCCTGGACGACGCGACCAGCGCGAACCAGTTCGGCATATGTGCGCTGCCCACTTGCAGGTCGCGGACAGTGACGAAACGGGTAACCTGACTTCCGTTGCCGGAAAAAAACTTGACGCCGCGATTGACGTCGTGCTCCTGCATTTTCAATGCGGTGACGATTCCTTCGTCAAGCGTGTTGATACCGCCGACATCAACAATCATCGATCGCGGCGTATCGTTAACCATCACCGGTACGATGGGTTCGTCCTTCTCCTCCTCTTTGAGTTCGAGGCTTGCATATTGCTTGAGGCCGCAATCTTCCGCCCGTGCAATATCCGCCCCATGGCCGGCGAACAGGCCGGCCACGATCAGTCCGGCAAACATGTGAATTCGCATACGCCCCCCCGACGACTCGCCGATTCACTACCCGCCCAGCGAGGGGGGCGAACCGTCAATTCGATATTGGCGCGCTATTCCGAATTGTTCAACCTTACCGTTCGTCACTCGCGCCAGATCGGTTTTCCGTCGCCTGGCAGGCCGAGGCGTGGCCATTTTTCGGTGACCGCTCGGATCACGTCTTCGTCCATCTTGATCGGCCGGCCCCATTCGCGCTTGGTTTCGGGGGGGAGCTTGTTCGTGGCGTCCAGACCGATTTTGGAACCCAGCCCGCTTTCCGGCGATGCGAAGTCGAGATAGTCGATCGGCGTGTTTTCGATCAGCGTGATGTCGCGCGCGGGGTCCATGCGGGTCGAAACCGCCCACATCACATCCTTCCAGTCGCGCGCGTCGATGTCGTCGTCCACCACGATCACCCATTTGGTGTACATGAACTGGCGCAGATAGGACCACACCGCCATCATCACGCGCTTGGCGTGGCCGGGATAGGCCTTCTTCATGCTGACCACGGCGATGCGGTAGGAGCAGCCTTCGGGCGGCAGCCAGAAATCGACGATCTCGGGAAATTGCTGGCGCAGCAGCGGCACGAAAA
>JAATGL010000100.1 GCA_015654705.1 Alphaproteobacteria bacterium
CGGCACGCCTTCAAAGGCCTGCGGCGGCGGCGGCAAAAAAGGGTCGGTATAGGTCTCGAAGGGTGGCGGCGGCGCCGCAGCCGGGACCTCGGGAAAGGGCGGCGCGTCGAAGGCCGGGGCCGGCGCGAAGGCAGCAGCCGGCGGTGGCGCCGCTGCGGGCTTGGCTTCGACGGCGGCGATGCGCGCCGCGGCGTCGCTCAGCGCGGCGCGGAATTCGGCCACCGTGTCGCGCTGGCGGTTTTCCGTCGCCTCGACGCGGTTCACCAGCTTGCGCAGACTGTCCTCGATGGCTTTGGCCGAGACCGGCTCGGCGCTTTCGAAGCGGGCGACGATATCGCTCAGCGCATGCTCGATGCTGCCCAGGCGCCGTTCGATCTCCGGATCGGGACCGCGCGTTTCGAGCTTGCCGACGCTGTCCTCCAGCCTTGCGATGGCGCCGGCGGTGACCGCCTCGCGGGCCTGCAGGGTGCGGTCCAGATTCTCTTCCAGCCGCGCCAGCGCGCCGGCGGTGGCCGCATGGCGCTGCTCGCTTTCGGCCTCCGCATCCTTGCGCGCCTGCAGCGTCCGTTCGAGGTTTTCCTCCAGCCGCGCCAGCGTGCCGGCCGTCGTCGCGTGGCGATGTTCGTTCTGCCCGTCCGCGTCCTTGCGCGCCTGCAGCGTGCGCTCGAGGTTTTCCTCCAGCCGCATCAGCGCGCCGGCCGCCGTCGCGTGACGATGTTCGTTCTGCGCCTCCGCGTCCTTGCGCGCCTGCAGCGTGTCGAACACGCGGTCGAGCGCCGCGGCGCCGGACTGCGCCGCCTTCTCCGCCGCATAGACGCGGTTGTCGAGCGCCACGATGCGGTGTTCGAGCGTCTGCGAGATGCTTTCGGCTTCCTCACGCACCTGGCCGAGCCGTCCGGCCACCGCTTCGAGATTGGTCGCGAGCGAGGAGATCTGCGTCGCCGACTGGCTGGCGTTCTGCGAGATCTGGTCGGCCAGGCGCGACAGGCCGGTGTGCAGGCCCTTGACCGCTTCCTTCAGGCCGCTGGTGTTGCCGGCATGCTCGACGCGGTCGATGCGTTCGGTCAGACCGATGACGCGCGCGGCGAGCTGGTCGAAGGCCTGCGCCTGCTCGCGCGCGGCGATGTTGATCTCGGTCGCGGCCTTGCTCATGGCGCGGTTGTTTTCGGTCTGGCTGCGCTCGGTGGTTTCCAGGCGCCGGGCGACGCCGCGCAGCTGTTCCTCGATGCGGCGATAGACGTCGTTGGTTTCCGTCTCGCTGCGCGAGACGCGTTCGAGCATCTCGTCGGTGTCGCGGCGGGAGGAAGGCGTTTGTTCTTCTGCGCGATACATCTTGTTTGCCGTCCGGTTGTCGCGGTTCAGTTCGTCCTCGTCGCCGGCATCGGCAAAGCTGCGCAGGATGCGCCGCGTAAGCCAGTCGCCGACGGGGAGGCCCTCCTTGCGCGCAGCCGCTCTCGCCGCTTCACGCGCTTCGGGGGGAATGCCCGCCACGTTCCAAGGAAGATCAGGCCGCATTTGACTCACTGGACGACGCACCCTCAACAAAAAGCAGTTATGCCAAGATATGGTGTAAAGGAACGTCAAGCCCCCGAAAGATGGGTCGCTTCCGGCTTTCTTCCATGACACGCATCTTCGCGCGATACGATTAATGGACCGTTATCGCGCGGCGGCGTCTTTGCCTTACCGGATTTGGGCGCGCTTCAAATCTTCGCCGAGGCGCCCGGTCAGCCAGCGCCATGTCATGCGGTAGTCGGAAATCAGCGACCAGAGCGGATAGGTAAAGGTCGCGGGACGATTGTGTTCAATGAAGAAATGGCCGATCCAAGCCGGTCCGTAGCCGCCGACCAGCGCGCCCGCCGCGAACCACAAATTGCCGCTGACGATCAACCCGAGCAGGCAGAGCGTCGACAGGCCCGTGCCGACATAGTGAATCGCGCGCGTCTGCGGCTTGGCATGTTCCCGCAGATAGTGGGGCCAGAAATCGCGATAGGTGGCGATCGGGCGATTGGTCCTGGCGTGGTCGGCGTCGGCCATGGGGTCGTCCGTCTCTAGGGTCCGCCGTGTTTCGCGCCTATGGGCGGCGCGTGATCGTCATGCGGGCCGAGCCCCAGATCGGTCGAGAACAGTTCGGTGACATAGACCGTGTCGCCGTTCACCGCCGCGCCGACGCCGGTGCGGTCGTAATCGGCGAAGGCGAGATTGTCGCGATGCTGCGGACTTTTGAGCCAGGTGTCGACGAAATTGCGGGCGAAGGAATTGACGTCGACGCCGAGCGCCTTGGTGTAATGCAGCGCCGCCATGTTCTCTCCCAGGAGTCCCTGGAAGCGCGCATCCTCCGCCATCAGCAGGCTGGCCGAGGTGTCGCCATTGGGCGCCGTGTGGGCGAAGTAATTGCGGGCCGCCATGTCGGCGGCGCGCCGGCGGGCGATGCCGACCAGTTCCGGATCGATCGCCAGCGGCCGCGCGTGCGCGTCGATCTTCTCGCGCTCCTCCTCGATCAGCAGCGCGATGCGCTGTTCCAGCGCCGGCATCAGCGTCGCCGGATCGGGCGGCGGCAGCGGCTTTGCGACCTGCGGCACCTGCGCGCAAGCCGCGCAGCCGAGCAAGGTCATCGCGAACAAGATCGTGCGCATGGGCCGGACCGCCAAGCGCGAGCCTATAAAACGAACTCGAACAGCCCCGCCGCGCCCATGCCGCCGCCGATGCACATGGTGACGACGCCCAGCTTGGCCTTGCGCCGGCGGCCTTCGAGCAGCAGGTGGCCGGTCATGCGCGCGCCGGACATGCCGTAGGGATGGCCGATGGAGATCGCGCCGCCGTCGACGTTCAGCCGGTCCTGCGGAATGCCCAGCCGGTCCACGCAATAAAGAAGCTGCGCGGCGAAGGCCTCGTTCAATTCCCACAGGTCGATGTCGGCCACGCTCAGGCCGTGGCGTTCGAGCAGGCGCGGCACGGCGAAGACCGGGCCGATGCCCATCTCGTCCGGCTCGCAGCCGGCGACCGCGAAGCCGCGAAAGATGCCGAGCGGCTTGATGTTGCGCTGGGCCGCGACCTTGCTGTCCATCAGCACGCAGGCGGCGGCGCCGTCGGCGAATTGCGAGGCATTGCCCGCCGTCACGTATTTTCCCTGCGTCACCTTCATGCCGCCGGCCAGCACGGGCTTCAGCGCCTGCAGGCCCTCCAGCGTCGTATCGGGGCGGTTGCATTCGTCGCGATCGACCGTGTAGGGCACGATGGTTTCCTGCCCCGTCGCCTTGTCGACCTTCTTCATCCGGGTGGTGAGCGGGACGATCTCGTCGTCGAACTTACCGCCCTGCTGCGCCGCGGCGGTGCGGCGCTGGCTCTCCAGCGCATAGGCATCCTGGCGCTCGCGCGCGATGCCGTAGCGCTCCGCCACCAGCTCGGCGGTCTCGATCATCGACATCCAGAGCTCGGGCTTGACCTGCATCAGATGTTCTTCGGTGATGTTGCGGGTGTTCATGCCGCCCATCTGCACCAG
>JAATGL010000138.1 GCA_015654705.1 Alphaproteobacteria bacterium
CGTTCAGCCGCAGCGTGCCCGCCGGCCGGTCGCGGAAGCCGTTCACCACATCCAGCGCCGCCTCGACTTCGCCCAGCGCCGGACCGAGCCGCTCCAGCAGGCGCGCGCCGGCTTCGGTCGGCGCGACGCTGCGCGTGGTGCGGTTGAGCAGGCGCACGCCCAGCCGGGCTTCGAGACGGCGCACGGCTTCGCTGAGACTGGAGGCGCTGCCGCCGCTCAGCCTTGCGCCGTCCCGGAAACCGCCGGCGCGCGCCACCGCCATGAAGGCGGCCAGGTCGCCGAGATCCGCTGCCATTGTTCGCCGCTCCGCACAGCCTGTCCCGATTGGGCTCTCTTATCGCACAGATCGGCGCGGCCTACAGTCCCGGTCGACCCCACATGAGGCAGACATGACCGATATCAGCAGCGCCGGAACGTTCGCGCTGGGCGACCGCACCGTGAAGCGTCTCGGCTACGGCGCGATGCAGCTCGCCGGACCGGGCGTGTTCGGACCGCCGCAAGACCGCGACGGCGCTCTTGCCGTGCTGCGCGAAGCCGCGGCGGCGGGGGTCGACCACATCGACACCAGCGACTTCTACGGCCCGCATATCACCAACCAGCTGATCCGCACGGCGCTTCATCCGTATCCGGACGATCTGGTGATCGTCACCAAGCTCGGCGCGCGGCGCGGCGAGGACGGCTCGTGGAACCCGGCCTTCTCGGCGGAAGAACTGGCCGGCGCGGTGCACGACAATCTGCGCAATCTGGGCGTAGACGTTATCGAGGTCGTCAATCTGCGGGTCATGTTCGGCATCCACGGCCCCGCCGAAGGCTCGATCGAGGCGCCGCTCACGGCGCTGGCCGAGCTCCAGCGGCAGGGCCTGGTTCGCCATATCGGCCTGAGCAACGTGACGGCCAAGCAGCTCGCGCAGGGCCGCGGCATCGCCAACATCGTCTGCGTGCAGAACCACTACAATCTCGCGCATCGCGGCGACGATGCGCTGATCGACGATTTGGCGGCCGAGGGCATCGCCTATGTGCCGTTCTTCCCGCTCGGCGGCTTCACGCCGCTGCAATCGACCGAACTGAGCGACGTCGCCGCACGGCTTGGCGCGACGCCGATGCAGGTCGCGCTTGCCTGGCTGCTGCGCCGCGCCCCCAACATCCTGCTGATCCCCGGCACCTCGTCGCTTGGACATCTGCGGGAGAACCTTGCGGCCGCAGACCTCGAATTGCCGCAGGACGCCATGGCCGCGCTCGACTGGATCGGAACGACGGACGCGCCGGCCTGACGGGCAAACGCAAGGAACGACAACAGGCGCGTGATCGCCGCCGCTAACGCGCGTTCGTCGATGCGCCCGCACCGTGTCGCAGCCCGTCGACGAGCAGCGCGACCATGCGCTCCGCCCGGCCGGCTCCGTCATTGTGGGCCGACATGCACAGGCTCGTCACCGCACTCAGAAGGTCGTCGGCATCGATATCGGCGCGGACCTCGCCGGCAGCCGCCGCGGCCGCAAGCAGCGTGCGAAGCGCGGGCCGCAGCCGCCGGTCGAAATAGCCCGGCAAATTGTCGAACGCCGGATCGCCCGAGTGCAGCGCCTTGGCGAGCCCGCGTTTGGCGGCAACGAACGCCGCGTAGCGCTGCATCCAGCTCGCCAGGGCTTCGAAGGGTGTGCGCCCGGCCGACAGGATCGGCGCAGCATCGGCGCAGGCGTCGATCTCGCGACGGAACACGGCGGCGATCAGGTCGGAGCGCTGCGGAAAGTGCCGATAGACCGTGCCGACGCCGACACCGGCCTTCTCGGCGATCTCCCGCACCGGCGCGTCCACCCCCGAGGTCGTGAACACCGCCAAAGCAGCTTTCAGCAGCGCCTCCATGTTTCGTTGCGCATCCGCGCGTTTTGCCGGGTCCACGCGTTCTTTGCGATGTTCCGTTTTGCCCTTCATGCAAATGCGCCTTGATAAGCGGAACAGCGATCCGTATAAACGGAGTTCTGTTCCGGTTGACATGTAGAATGTTGGCGACATCGAAGCAAGGAGGCCACAATGCAGTATCGCACGTTGGGACGAACCGGCATCAAAGTCAGCCGCTATTGCCTTGGGGCGATGATGTTCGGAGCCGGCGGCAATCCCGATCACGACGATTCCATCCGCATCATCCATAAGGCTCTGGATTTCGGCATCAACTTCGTTGACACCGCCGACCGCTACAGCGCCGGCGAATCCGAGGAAATCGTCGGTAAAGCGCTGAAGGGCCGACGCGACAACATTATACTCGCCACCAAGGTGCACGGAGCCATGGGCAATGATCCGAATCAACAAGGCAACTCGCGCCGTTGGATCATGCAGGCGGTAGAGAACTCGCTGCGGCGCCTGCAGACCGACTACATCGACCTCTACCAGATCCACCGTCCGGCGCCCGACACCGACATCGAGGAGACCCTGTCCGCGTTCACCGATCTGATGCGCGCCGGCAAGGTCCGCGCCATCGGTTCCTCCACCTTCCCCGTCTCCGAGATCATCGAGGCGCAATGGGTTGCCGAGCGCCGCGGCCTCGCCCGCTTCCGCACCGAACAGCCGCCATACTCGATCCTCGACCGCGGCATCGAGCGCGAAGTGCTCCCCGTCGCCGAGCGCTACGGCATGGGAGTGACGGTCTGGAGCCCGCTGTCGAAAGGCATGCTTACCGGGCGGTACCGCAAGGGCCTGCCCATGCCTGGCGAGGGCACTCGCGCAAAAATCTTCGCCAAGCAGATGTCCGATGAACGCAATCTGGATGTGGTCGAGCAGCTCGTCCCGCTGGCGGGGGAGGCAGGCCTCTCCCTCACCCATATGGCAATGGCCTTTGTGATGGCCCATCCCAGCGTCACCTCCGCCATTCTCGGCCCGCGCACGATGCAGCACCTCGACGACCTGCTCGCCGGTGCCGCGGTGCGTCTCGGCGACGACCTCCTCAACCGCATCGACCAGATCGTCCCGCCCGGCACCGATGTCGGACCGAACGCGGCTGCATACGTTCCGCCCGCGATCCTCAAGGCCGAATTGCGGCGCCGGCCCGTTGCTGAACGCGCCGCTGCATAAATTTCAAATAACCGCCCGGATATCCCCCAACGCATGAAAGCCGGCGGGACAATCCCATTCAAAGGAGATGACGATGCAGGACAAACAAGTCGCCCTGGTCACCGGGGCCAATCAGGGAATTGGTCTTCAGATCGCAAAAGACCTGGCGGCGCACGGCTTCACGGTGCTGGTGGGCTCGCGCAATCTCGCGCGCGGCGAGGCTGCGGCCGAAGAGGTCGGACCGGACGCCCGCGCGCTCCAGCTCGACGTGACGGATCCGGCGTCGATCGCTGCCGCGGCTGAGCGGATCCGCAGCGAGCTTGGCCGCCTCGACGTGCTCGTCAACAACGCCGCCATCTCGCATGCGGGGCGGTTGCAGGGCATGACCGTCGAGGAATACGCCAGGTCGACCTGCCCCAGCAACGTGTCGCTCGATGAAGTGCGCACGGTGTGGGAGACCAACGTGTTCGGCGTGCTCGCCGTCGCCCAGGCGATGCTGCCGCTCCTGCGCGAGGCGCCGGCGGCCCGCATCGTCAACGTGTCGAGCGGCGTGGGCTCGCTGACGCGGAACTCGGATCCCGCCTATCCCTGGCGCGCGATCTTCGGCCCCGTCTACCCGGCGTCCAAGACGGCCCTCAACGCCATGACCCTCGCCATGGCGATCGAGCTGGAACCGACAAATATCAAAGTCAACGCCGCCTGTCCGGGCTTCACCAGGACGAACCTCAACAATTATGCGGGCACGCAGACCGTCGAGGAAGGCGCCCGCGAGCCGGTGCGGCTGGCCCTGCTCGGCCCGGACGGCCCCACGGGCACGTTCTCGAACGCAGACGGCCCGCTCCCGTGGTGATGCGGCCGCGGACAGATGTTTGCGTACAAGGGCACTGCAACAAAATCCCGCCCTTAAGCCTCAATTGTTCGTGCAATGCTGTACGCCCTGCTGGTCGGTATAGACCGAGCCGTCATTGACCGCGCATGTGCGATAGGGCTGCAGGTGCTGGTCGTCATAGCGCATCGCGCCGACGCTGCCCGCCCCGCCGGGCGTTTGATAGGGATGGAGCGTCGGCATGACGGGCTGGCGCATCCCGCCCATGCCCGCGATCTGGCGCTCCATGACGTCGGGCACCTGCATCCGCAGCAGATACGGAGCGGGATCGCGACGAAATTCCGTCTGCTCGGCCGTGAAGCTCGACGCCGAGGTGAGCGTCATGTCGGCGCCCTTGCTGTAGATCGGGGAATAGGGCCTGCAGGCGCGCGCACCGCCGATGACCTGGGCGCACATCTCCCGCGGCGCCCATCCCATGACCTCGAAATCGATATGAACAACGGAAGAAGACACCTGTGTGACGCGATATCGGCCCCAAAGACGCTGCGCCGTTCCGCCCCCGCCGGCGACATTCACATAGGTGCCATTGGGATTGAAGGCGAAGGCGACGCCGGATTGCGGCGTGCCCGTCGACCAGGTCCCCACGATCCGCGACGCGACGCCCGAACCGCCGTCACTGACCTGGACCATCGCCGCCGGGGATGCCGTCGCAAGGCACAGGGAAACGGTCAGAGCGGCCAGCGAGCAGGCGATTGATCTGGAAAACATGCGATTGCTCCGATGATGGCCGGGACGACGGTCGCCCGTTTGCGAAGGCGCGAATACCGTGCAAGGTTTGCGCGGGAATGCCTGCAGCAGACAACGGCCATCTGGGGACAAGAGCGGGCATTTGCGGGCATGGGAATCGAGAAAAGCCGAAATCCGGCATCACGGCGTCTCGATACCTGGAAGGAGATCGCGACCTATTTCGAGCGCGACATCCGCACGGTCCGGCGTTGGGAAAAGGACCGCGGACTTCCGATCCATCGCATTCCCGGCAATGGCGGGGGAACGGTCTACGCCTATGAAGAGGAGCTCGTCGTCTGGCTCCGAAGAGATCCGAAGCTTCCGGCAATCGACGACCAGCCGGCAGAGATCAAAACGGAGCGCAGGGTCCGCGCGGCCAACCTGATTTCGTTGTGGCCCATTGCCGCTGTCATGCTGATCGTCGGTCTCGCCCTGACATTGCTGCTGCGCGACGGCGGCGCGCCGACAGGCGTCCATGACCGTCAGGCCGAGGCGTTTTACAATGCCGGCCTCTACGAATGGCAGACGCGAACGCCCATCGGACTCACGCATGCCGTCAGCGATTTCAAGCGCGCCATAGCGCGCGAGCCGAATTATGCGGAAGCCTATGCGGGGCTGGCCAATTGCTACAACCTGCTTCGCGAATACGCCACGATGCCGCCGCAGGTCGCCTACCCGCTGGCCAAGGCGGCGGCGGAGCGTGCCGTCGCCCTGAGGCCCACGCTCGGACAGGCCCATGCGGCGCTGGCCTTCGACGATTTCTATTGGGCGCGCGACATCCGCGGCGCGGAACACGAATTCCGGACCGCGATCGCGCTGGAGCCCCGCGACGCCGTCATACATCACTGGTATGCGACGTTTCTGATGACGATCCGGGAATCCTCGAAGGCGCTCGATGAGATCGGGAAGGCCGAGGCCCTGGATTCGGGGTCCCGGGCCATTCTGGCGGACAAGGCCCTCATCCTGTCTCACGACGGCAAAGCGGACGAGGCGATCAATCTGCTGCAGCGGCTGGAACAGGCCGAGCCCACCTTCATGTCGCCGCATCAATACCTCTCTTCGATCTATCTGGCGCGCGGCGACGATCGGGATTTCCTGCGTGAAACGAGAGCCGCCGCCGACGCGCGTCACGATCCGGGCGCCGAGGCGATCTCCGCGGCGGCCGCATCGGGTTATCGCGCGGGAGGGCGTGACGCGATGTTCAAGGCCATGCTGAAAGTCGAAAAGCAGTTGTACGCCAGGCGACAGGTGTCGGCTTATGGCGTGGCTCTCGCCTATGCCGGCGCCGGGGACGCCGAGTCCGCCCTTGTGATGCTGAGAACCAGCCTGGCCCGCCGGGAGCCCGACAACATCGCCCTGGCGATCGATCCGGCGCTCGACGCGCTGCGCGGGCGCACACAGTTCCGGTCCCTGATCGAAATGGCAGGCCTGGCTTCGCACGGATATGCGCTGTAACGCCATCTCGGCGACTTCACCCGGCACTGGACCTCTCCTGGCAAGACACGCGAAGATCTTGCGCGCGCGGGTCTGGAAAAAATGTAATATTATCGCTTCGAAATGAACGGGCAGCGACGATGGGGCGGCAAACCGAAACTCCCGAACGACCGAAACTGGTTTCCATAGACGAAATCATAAATGTCTTGTCGCACCGTCCGATCGCGACCACGCGCGAGCGCGGATGGAACGGCGTCACGGTCGATCTCTATCGCTCGCTGCCGGAGGTCTCCGAAAGATATCCGGCGCTCGATCACCATCTGATCTGCTATTGCCTTTCGGGCAATGCCCGACTGGTTCAGGGACGCAACGGCGTCCTTCACGAAAGCCTGGTCGCCATCGGCGTGTCGATGCTCATGCCGGCGGGATATGATTCGCTCTGGGAGGGCAGCGCGTCCGCGACGGCAAGGCTACGCATTCCCACCTCGCTCATCGCATCCGCGGCAGAACAGATCGGGCGCCGCAGCAGTTCGGCGATCGAGATCCGCAACGTGTTCGAGACGCGCGATGTCGTGATCGAGCGCGTGGCGCAGATCCTGCTGGCCGAGCTCCAGCGCAAGCCCCATCCGGCGCAGGCCCTCATCGTCGATCAGGTGTCTGCAGCCCTCGCGGCGCATCTGCTGCGGGGCTACAATGCGTTCGAGCCGCTTGAACAGCATGAATTGCCGTCCTTGGGCCGCTTTGAGCTGGCGCGGCTGACCGAATTCATCGAGGACAATATCGGCCGGTCGATCAGCCTCGCCGAACTCGCAGCAATCGTGAACGTGAGCCGCTTTCATTTCACCCGCCTGTTCAAGCAGAGCACGGGCATGACGGCGATCGGCTTCGTCGAGCGATGCCGCATTTCCCGGGCGCAGGCGCTGATCTCGGAGACCGACATCCCGCTTGCGGAGGTCGCGCTGATGACCGGCTTCGCGGACCAGAGCCACTTTACGCGGCGCTTCCATCGCCATGTCGGTTGCACGCCGGCGGCGTTCGCGCGCGAACGCGGCCGTCGGCGGTCGACGCGGCGCGCGCCTGGCTAGTCCGATCAGTCTTTGTTTCGCGGGCGGCGTATCCGCAGCCACAGGCCGATCAGATAGTCGAGCGACAGCCGGCCGGGGCCGAGCGCAAGGATGGCGACGGCAAGGCTCGCCCAATAGAGATGGAAATTCGCCCAGCCATCGGGAAACACCAGCTGAATCACGCCGGTCATGATCAGAAGCGCGAGCGCCGCGAATCGCGTGGCCAGCCCCAGGACGAGAAGGGCCGGCAGCACGATCTCGGCGACGGCGACGAGTAGCGCCAGCGTGTCCGGCGCCGGGAAATCATACACTCTGCCGAAGACGTGGAGCTTGAACTGGTTC
>JAATGL010000107.1 GCA_015654705.1 Alphaproteobacteria bacterium
AGCCACGGCGTGGTCTCCGGCGCGCTGTTCCTCTGCGTCGGCGTGATCTACGACCGCATGCACACGCGCGAGATCGCCGCCTATGGCGGGCTGGTCAACCGCATGCCGGTCTATGCCGCCTGCCTGATGGTCTTCACCCTGGCCAATATCGGATTGCCGGGCACGGGCGGCTTCATCGGCGAGTTCCTGACCATGCTGGGCGCCTTCCTGTTCAACACCTGGATCGCGATCTTCGCGGCGACCGGCGTGATCCTGTCGGCGGCCTATGCGCTCTTCCTCTACCGCCGCGTCGTGTTCGGCGATCTGGTCAAGCCGGCGCTTCAGACGATCAAGGATCTGAGCGCGCGCGAAATCGCCATCCTGGCGCCGCTGGTGGTGCTGACGATCCTGATGGGCGTCTATCCCAAGCCGGTGTTCGACGTGACCTCGGCCTCGGTCGCCAATCTGATCGCCCAGCACCGCGCGGCCATCGCCTTCGACCATGCCCCCCAAGTCGCCGCGGCCGGTCCTGGAGGCGTGCGGTGACCCTGCAGCACGACCTGATCGTTCTCTTGCCCGAGCTGATTCTCGGCGTCGGCGCGCTGGTGCTGCTGCTCATCGGCGCGGTGCGCGGCGACCGCAGCGCCAACCTGCTGTCGATCCTGGCGGTGCTGGTGGTCGTGGCCTCCGCCTATTTTTCCTTCGTCGGCGGCGATGCGAGCGCCTTCCACGGCGCCTTCGTCGTCGACAGCTTCGCGCGCTTCACCAAGGCGGTCGTCCTGTGGTCGTCGGTGGCCTGCATCCTGATGGCGCAGCATTTCTTCGACCAGGAGAAGACGGCACGCTTCGAGCTGCCGGTCCTGATGCTGCTGGCGACGCTCGGCATGTCGCTGATGGTCTCGGCGTCGAATTTCATCGCGCTCTATATGGGCCTCGAACTGCAGAGCCTGGCGCTCTACGTGCTGGCCGCGTTCAACCGCGATTCGGTGCGCTCGTCGGAAGCCGGACTCAAATATTTCGTGCTGGGCTCGCTCTCCTCGGGCATGCTGCTCTACGGCATCTCGCTGATCTACGGCTTCACCGGCACGATGGATTTCGCCGGCGTGGCGCATGTGATCAGGAGCGGCGGCGTGCCGGTCGGGCTGGTCTTCGGGCTGGTGTTCATGATCGCGGGCCTCGTCTTCAAGATCTCGGCCGTGCCGTTCCACATGTGGACGCCGGACGTCTATGAAGGCTCGCCGACGCCGATCACGGCGTATCTTGCGACCGCCTCCAAGGTCGCGTCCTTCGCGCTGATCCTGCGCGCCATCATGATCCCGTTCCCCGACGCGCTGCATCAATGGCAGCAGATCATCCTCTTCGTCTCGGTGCTGTCGATGGCGCTGGGCGCCTTCGCGGCGATCGGCCAGACCAACATCAAGCGGCTGATGGCCTACAGCTCGATCGGCCATATGGGCTATGCGCTCTTGGGCCTGGCGGCGGGAACGCAACTGGGCATCCGCGGCGTGCTGTTCTACCTGGCCTTCTATTCGCTGACCAATCTGGGCGTCTTCGCCTGCGTCCAGGCGATGCGGCGCGACGGCAAGGCGGTGGAATCCATTTCCGACCTGGCGGGCCTGGCGCGGACGCGCCCGGCGCTGGCCTTCGCCTTCATGGCGATGATGCTGAGCCTGTCGGGCCTGCCGCCCTTGGCCGGCATCCTGGCCAAGGCGTTCATCTTCATCGCCGCCATCCAGGCGCATCTCTATGTCGTGGCCGCGTTCGGCGTGCTGACCAGCGTGGTGGGCGCCTATTACTATCTGCGCATCGTCAAGGTGATGTATTTCGACGAGCCGGCACCGGCCTTCGACCGCGACATGGGCTGGAGCGTCGGCACCATCGCCACCGTGGCGACGCTGTTCTCGCTGCTTTTCGTGGTCAACACAGGGCGCTTGCTGGAATTCGCTGGGACCGCGGCGCAGGCACTGTTCAAGTGACCGCCTGGCCGCTCGGCTATGGCTTGAAGGAATTTCCGTCCATCGACTCCACCAACGAGGAGGCGCGGCGGCTGGCGGCGCGGGGCGAACGCGGCCCGCTGTGGATCGCGGCCGAGCGCCAGACGGCGGGACGCGGACGGCGCGGCCGTGACTGGGATTCGCCGGCCGGCAATCTTTCCGTGACGCTGTTATTGAGCCCCGGCAGGCCGGTCGGCGAATGCGCCCAATTGTCGTTCGCCGCCGCCGTGGCGGTATCGGATGTCGTGAGCGCCTACGCGCCCGCCGGCGAAATCCGCGTCAAGTGGCCCAACGACGTGCTGGCCGCCGGAGGCAAGATCGCCGGCATCCTGCTGGAATCGGCCAGCGCCGGCAGCGAGCCGGTGTGGCTCGCCATCGGCATCGGCATCAACCTCAAGACCCATCCGGCCGGCACCGAATTCCCCGCGACGTCGCTTCCGGCACTGGGCGTCGCCGCGCCGGCGCCGCGCGACGCCTTGCGGGAACTCGCCGCATCCTTCGCGAAATGGTATGAGGTCTGGCGCGCCGCGGGGTTCGCGCCCGTCCGCGACGCCTGGCTGGCGCGGGCGGCGGGTCTGGGCCGGCGCATCCGCGCCCGGCTGCAGAACGAGGAGGCTTTGGGGGTGTTCGAAGGGATCGACGACAGCGGCGCGCTCCTGCTGCGCCAGGCCGGCAGCCGCCTCCGCGCCATCGCGGCAGGCGAGGTGTTTTTCGGATAGGCCCATGCTCCTCGCCATCGACGCCGGCAACACCAACATCGTCTTCGCCGTCCATGACGGCACGGAGATCCGCGCCGAATGGCGCGCGGTGACCGAGACCACGCGCACCGCCGACGAATATGCCGTGATGCTGAGTCCGCTGCTCGGCCTGCAGGGCCTGGGCTTCGGCGATCTCGACAGCGCCATCATCGCCACCGTCGTGCCGACCACCCTGTTCGACCTGCGCCAGTTCTGCCGGCGCTATCTCAAATGCGCGCCGCTGGTGATCGGCGATCCGGACGTCGATCTGGGCATCGCCGTGCTGATGGACCGCCCGGCCGCGGTCGGCGCCGACCGCCTGGTCAACGCGGTCGCGGCGCATGAGCGCTATACCGGCGCCGTCATCGTCGTCGATTTCGGCACCGCCACGACCTTCGACATCGTCAGCGAGAACGGCGATTACGAGGGCGGCGTGATCGCGCCGGGCGCCAACCTGTCGGCCGAGGCGCTGCACCAGGGCGCCGCCATGCTGCCGCGCGTCGCCATCACCCGCACCCAGAACGTGATCGGCAAGGACACCATCCCCGCGATGCAGGCGGGCCTCTACTGGGGCTATATCGGCCTGCTCGAAGGCCTTGTGAGGCGCATCAAGGAAGAGTACGGCAAGCCCATGACGGTGATCGGCACGGGCGGGCTCGCCAGCCTGTTCTACAGACAGACCTCGGTGATCGACCATCTCGATCCGGACCTGACGATCCGCGGCCTGATCCAGATCCACGCGCGCAACGCGCGAAAACCCAAAGCCTGATGGCCGCTGCCGCGCGCGACGGCGAACTGGTCCTGCTGCCGCTTGGCGGCGCAGGCGAGATCGGCATGAATTTCAACGCCTATGGCTTCGGCCCGCCGCACGAGCGGCGCTGGATCGTGGTCGATTGCGGCGTCTTGTTCGGGCGCGAGACCACGACGCCGGGCGTCGACGTGATCATGCCGGACATCCGCTTCCTGGCCGAGCAGCGCGAAAACGTGCTGGCCATCGTGCTCACCCATGCGCATGAGGACCATATCGGCGCCATCGCCCATCTGTGGCCGCAGCTCGGCTGCCCGCTCTACGCCACGCCGTTCACCGCACGGCTGATCGAGGGCAAGCTGGACGAGGCGGGGCTTTCGGACCGCGTGCGCGTGCGCCAAGTGCCGCTCGGCGGCCATGTCGGGATCGGGCCGTTCGAGATCGATTTCATCTCCATCACCCATTCGATCCCGGAGCCCAACGCGCTGGCGATCCGCACGCCCTTGGGCGTCGTGGTCCATACCGGCGACTGGAAGCTCGATCCCGAGCCGATGCTGGGCGCGGCGACCGACGAGAACGCGCTGAAGACGCTCGGCGACGCGGGCGTGCTGGCCACGGTCTGTGATTCCACCAACGCGCTGGTCTCCGGCACGTCGGGCTCGGAGGCGCGCGTGCGCCAGAGCCTCACCGAGCTGATCGGCACGTTGAAGGGCCGTGTTGCGGTGACGGCGTTCGCCTCGAATGTGGCGCGCCTCGATACGGTGGCGAAGGCGGCGCGCGCGCATGGCCGCGAGATCGCGCTGGTCGGCCGCTCCATGCACAAGATGTTCGCCGCGGCGCGCGAGACCGGCTATCAGAGCGACTTCCCCGCGACGCTGGACGAGGCCGAGGCTGCGCAACTGCCGCCGCGCCGCGTGCTCTATCTCTGCACCGGCAGCCAGGGCGAGCCGCGCGCGGCGCTGCCCCGCGTGGCGGCCGGCGATCATCCCAATGTCAGCCTGGGCCGGGGCGACGCGGTGATCTTTTCCTCGCGCATCATCCCCGGCAACGAGCTGGCGATCTTCGAGCTGCACAACAAGCTGGCGGCTCTGGGCGTGGAAGTCCTGACCGAGCAGGACCATTTCGTCCATGTCAGCGGCCATCCCTGCCGCGACGAGCTGGCCGAGATGTACCGCTGGACGCGGCCGCAGATCGCGGTGCCCGTCCACGGCGAATTGCGCCATATGAGCGAACATGCGCGGCTGGCGCGCGCGCTGCAGGTGCCGCAGGCGGTCGTGGTGCAGAACGGCCTGATGCTGCGGCTGGCGCCGGGCCGCGCCGAGATCATCGACGAGGTGCCGTCGGGGCGCATCCATCTCGACGGCCGGGTGCTGGTGGCGGAGGGCGCCGGCTTCGCCCGCGCGCGCCGTGCCCTGGGCTATGCCGGCATGATCGCGATCACGCTGGTGCTGAACGACAAGGGCCGCGTCGTGGCCGATCCGTCCTTGATCATCGACGGCATCCCGGAGCCCATCCATGCGGCGATCCGCACCGCCGCGGAAGAGGCGATCCGGCGCCACAATCCTAGGCGCGGCGACGAGGAAAAGCTGAAGGAGAATGTCCGCCGTGCCGCGCGCCGCGCCGCCGCCGACGCCTGGGGCAAGAAGCCGGTGACGCGGGTCGAGGTGGCGTGGGTCTGAGGGCGGCGGACGGTCTTTCGTCCCATCCGCCAGGTTGATATATTTTTCGGCGGCTGGGGCCGGCTGTGATTAATTTGACGTAACAAAATGCTGTCATTCCGGCCGAGTGGAGCAGGGGCCGGGAGCCATCGGGATTAGACCGCGATGGGCCGGATTTAAGACCATGGAGGATGTCGTGATGTTTGCGGGGATGCATCGGCTGTTTCGTGCGCTGCTGGTTTCGGCGCTTGTCGGGGTTCCGGTTTGTGCCGCGGCGGCGCCGCCCCTGCTGGTCACGTTCAAGAACGATTCGGGCCTCGCCGATTCGCGCGTCTATATCGGCTTCGTCGGCGGCTCCGGCAGCCAGCTTGTCGCGACCAATGTGGCGACCGGCCAGCCGCTGTTCCTCAGCCAGTTCCAGGACGAGCACTGGTACAAGCTCAACACGCTGCGCTCCGGCATCAGCCTGACCAAGCTCACCGGCGGGCGCATCTATGTCGGCTACGACACGCCCTGGACGTTTCTCAACAGCGGCTATGAGCCGCCGCCGGCCATCTCGACCGATCCCAACTACACGTTGCGCTATGACAAGATGGAGATGACCTATACCGGCAATCCCGCCGACGTCGCCGATACCACCTCGATCGACTATTTCAGCATTCCGCTGGCGCTCAACGTCTATCAGGGCGGCACGTCGGGCACACTGGTCGGATCGGTGACGGGGTCGCCGGTCAATCCGGCCGAGCTGGCGCTGCGCCGCGTGACGGTTCCGGTCGGGGCGGCCGTCGTGAAGACGACCAAGGGCTTCGTGCGGGTGATCGGGCCGGGCGTCTATCCGCCGCCGCCCGGACAGCCGGCATCTCCCTACAATGATTTCGAATCCTATCTCACCTACCTGTACAAGAAATACGCGCCCAAGCACGGGCATATCGTCGCCACGGTCAAAGGGCATTTCTACGGCGTCGGCAACGGCTCGACCGCCCAGACCGCGCCCCAGGACTATGCCTTCACCGCGACTATCGATCCGGGGCTGGACATCACGCTGACCGGCAGCGGCACGGTCGTCGGGCCGCACACGCTGTTCCTATCGAAGGCCAATCTTGTCGCGCCGACCGGCATCTACGGCGCCAACCCGTCCTTCTCCCTCGACGGGGGCCAGGCGGGCGCGCCGCAAAACGACGTCTATGGCTGGATCATCGGAGACCTGCTGGCCGGCCTCAATGTCGGCGCCGTCGGCAGCACCGTGATCCCGCCGGGCGGGACCATGCAGGTCGGCGAGATGAACAGCCAGGACTGGTACACCCTGCCAAACTATTTCGGGGCCCTCCAGCCGACCCGCAAGAGCAACTACAATCGCTGGGCCGCGGCGCTTGCACCGCTCTCGCAAGCCTATAACTTCGCCTATTCGGATCGCTTCGCCCATGTCGTGGCGACGCTCAACCCGGGAGCACCCTCATTCGTCGATACCCTGCAGATCGTGTTCCTGGGCAAGAAGAACCCCGCCGGCCATTGATGCCGGCCATGCGGGGGGCAGCGTGATCGGCCGCCTCAACCATGTCGCCATCGCGACCGGCGACATCCGCAAGGCGGCGGCGGTCTATCGCGACGTGCTGGGCGCCACGGTGTCGGAGCCCGTGGCGCTGCCCGATCACGGGGTGACCACGGTCTTCGTCGAGCTGCCCAACACCAAGATCGAGCTGCTGGAGCCGCTGGGCGAGAACTCCCCCATCGCGAATTTCCTGAAGAAGAATCCTTCCGGCGGCATGCACCATGTCTGCTACGAGGTCGACGACATCTATGCCGCGCGCGACCGGATGCGCGCGGCGGGCGCCACCATCACCGGCAGCGGCGAGCCGCGCATCGGCGCCCACGGAAAGCCGGTACTCTTCCTGCATCCGAAGGATTTCGTCGGCACGCTGGTCGAGCTCGAACAGGCGTGATCCACGGCGCGGTTCTCATCAGCGCCTTCCTGATCTTCTGGTTCCTGGCGCTGTTCTGCCTGCTGCCGGTGGGCTTGGGCGAGGTCGATCCCGAAACCGGCGCGCCGCTGAGCCCAAGGCTCCTGCGGAAAGCCGCGATCGCGACTTGCATCGCCGCGTTGCTGTGGGCCGTATTCTACCTGCTGATCCTGACGGGCGTTCTCGACCTCTAGGACATCGCAGGAAAACGGCGGCGTAAGGGCCGAGCCACCGCCCCGGTCCGGACTTACGGAACCAGGACTGTCGCGGTGTCGGCCCACTGACTCATCGTGTAGTCCGCGCCGCCGACTGTCTGCCAGGTGATGGTGTGCGGGCCCCCGGCAACGGCCATCTGGCCCTGCCAGTTTCCCGTCACATAGCTCGTCGTCGGCAACACGCCCTGGTAGGGGCCGCCATCGACATCGCTACCGTCGACGAGAACCACGATGCCCCAGGGTGCCCCTTCGGTGCTGGCCATGCCGGGCGTCTGCATCGCGGTCATGGCGAGCGTGCAGGTCTTTTTGGGGCATTTGACCGTCGCTTCGTCAAGCGTGGTCCATGTGACGATGCCGATGTGTGTCGGCGTATTGCCCGAGTTGACATAGGTCGCGACCGCCTTGTGTTCGCCTGCCGGCAGGCGCGGCTTCTGATGAAACCCCGGCGCGAATGTCGGACCGGATGGCGCCGCCAGACCGGGCGGCTGGAAGCAGAACATCATGGCCAGTCCGGCGAGCGCCGCGATGGTACGGTTCATCGGCAAGGTTTCCCCAAGACATTTCTCAACCGCAGGTACTATCCCGCTCCCCGCAAGCTAGCCGCTTTGGACGCGTTGTCCAGTGCAGCCGCTCTACAATCCATCTGTTGTCGCGCATCTTTTGACGGGGCTGCAAAAGCGAAAGGCCGGTCGCCCGGCCTTTCGCCCGCTGTCTCGAACCTCTTCCCCGAACTTGGCCGCTCTGCCCGATGGCCTCGCCTTATTGGCACGCTTCATACTGGAACTGGGAACAAATGTCACGAAATATATTGGCGAATCGCATTGCCGGCTGCGTAACTAAGTTACGGACAATCTAGACGGGTTTCCATTCTTCGCTGCACGCAGCCGGAGCGGCTTGACTCGGCCCGGCGGCGCTTCGACCATGCCGCATGATGGGAAAGATCGGTCTGGCAGCCCTTCTGGCGCTGATCCTGTGCGGCCCGCTGCAGGCCGCGCCGGCGTCCGGTCCCTGGCGCATCGTCCGCGACCACTGGAGCGACGCCGACGAGGCGGGCTTCGGCCGCTTCGTCGCCGCCATCGGCGGGAGCGATTGCAGCTCCTCGCAGAGCTGCCTGCGCGATCCGGCGAATCCCTACCGCGCGACCGACCAGCACTTCCTCGACATCGACGTCGATTGCGCCAAATGGCCCTATCTGCTGCGCGCCTATTATGCGTGGAAGAACGGGCTGCCGTTCTCCTATGTCGACACGGTGAGCGGGGAGGGCGGCGATCTGCGCTACACCAGGACCGCCAACCGCGCGACCTCGCGCCACGATCTTGTCGACGAGGGCGATGGCATCGACGCGCCGCATGCGATCCGCGCGATGCTCGGCAGCGTCTTCTCCGCCACCTACCGCACCGATGCGTCGCAGACGCGCGGCGTGCTCTCCGATTTCTACGCGCTGGCGCTGCGGCCCGGCAGCATCCGCGCGGGCACGCTGATCTACGACATCAACGGCCATGTCGGCATCGTCTACAGGGTCGATGACGACGGGCGCATCTTCTACATGGACGCCCATCCCGACTTCACGATCACGCGCAGCGTCTACGGCGCGCAGTTCGGGCAGAGCCCGCTACGCCTGGGCGGCGGCCTGAAGAACTGGCGGCCGTTCCGGCTGGTGGGCAGCCGTCGCGACGGCGCGGGGCATCTGCTGGGCGGCCGCATGGCCTATGCCGGGAACGACCAGATCGCCGATTACTCGCTGGTCCAATATGTCGGCACCGAGCCCAACCCGGCGCAGGACGTGCAGAAGGCGCGCTTCCTCTACAACGGCGCAGAGTTGGGCTTCTACGAATATGTGCGCGTCGCGGTGTCGGGCGGGAAGATGTCGTTCAATCCGGTCTACGAACTGAAGGCGACGCTGAAGACGCTGTGCAACGACCTCAACGATCGCGCCCAATATGTCGATCTCGACATCAAGGACGGCATCGCGGGGAAGCCGCATCCCAGTCGCCTGCCGGACAACATCTACGGCTCCGACAACGAGGAATGGGAGACCTATTCGACGCCGTCGCGCGACGCCCGCATCAAGGCGGCCTTCGTGCAGTTCTACAAGGACATGCAGGAGATGATCGGCCTGTGGGTCCGCCGCGACCCGCGCATCGTCTATGACGGCGCGCTGCTGCAGCAGGATCTGCGCGAGGCCTATGCGGCGCAGGCGTCCGCCTGCACCATCACCTATCTGAACTCCGCCAGGCAGCCGGTGGCCGTCACGTTCGACGACATGGTCCGCCGCCTGTTCCGGCTCTCCTTCGATCCCTTTCATTGCGTGGAACTGCGCTGGGGCGCGGTCGGCGAGGAGCGCGCAAGCTGTCCGGACGGCAGGGTCAAGCTGCGCTGGTACGAGGCCGAGCAGCGCCTGCGCAACCAGCCCGACCGGACCTATGACATCCAGATGGGCTTCGACCTCGACGACTTGACCCGTCGCGTCAGGGGTTCGGGCATCGACGATCCGCCGCCGGTGGATATCAGGGCGCTGATCGACGCCATGCCGGATCAGGTGGCGTTCCAGCCGATGAAGCCCAGCGGCCGCTGATCGATCGTGCGCGGCCCTGCGGTGCCGCGCACGCGAGGCTTCGGCTATTTCGGCACTGTGCTGGCGCAGTTCTTGTGCGTCGCCGCGGCGTCGCGGGTCAGTCCGTCGGTGGTCGTGAGGCCCAGAACGAGGCAAAGGCTGTAATCGATTTCCTCGTTCTTGGGCCAGCCGCGCAGCGGCTCGTTCGTCGACGAGGTGTCGTAGACCCGCTTCAGGCTTTTGCCGGTGCCGTAATAGGCGCTGGAGCCCCACGCCATCTTCTTGAAATTCGTGGGCGCGTTGTTGTCGTCATAGGACAGGCTGTATTGGATCGACTGGTAGGGCCAGTCCCAGTCGCAGGGGATGAGCTGCGTCTCGCCGATGCAGCCATTGCCGTTGTTGTAGGCCGCCGACGTGCTGCCGCGCTCGTCGGCATAGGCATCCGCCAGGGCCGATTTGGCGAAGGGCTTCGGCTCGAACAGCCCCATCTCGTAGCCGCCCGCGGTCAGCGCCGAATAGCGCGCGCCGTCATTGGCCTCGGACCAGGTCCAGGTGCTGTTGCGGGTCGCGGGATCGGTCGTCGTGGTAAAATGAAACCGGTCGCCCCACATCGCCGTGTCGACCAGGCCGTCGGCGCCGTTGTCGAACACCATCACGCCGTAAGGGCCGCGGACGTCGAAATTGACGCGGTCGGCCTCGCCAACTTGAGACAGATCGACCGCGTAATCGATGCGCGGATAGTCGGTGCCGCCCTGGAACACCCAGGTGATGGTGATCGGCATCTGGTACAGGGCCAGCTTGGAGGGGTCCGTCGGCGTCGGCCGCACGTCGCTGCCGTCCCGGTTCTTCGGGATGGGATCGATGGTGCCATAGTGGTGATAGGTCATCGTGAACTGGTGCGCCGCGCCGCGCGGGCTCTTGGTGCCGAGCATCTGGCCGACGGCGGGGAAGCTGAGCCCGAGCGGCGAATCATCCTTGTGGAACACCTTGTGGGCGATCGTGTCGTTGCTGCCGTCGGTGAAGTCGCGGTAGCGCTCGTGCGACACGAAATAGCCGAAGCCGCCGTCACTGCTGTTTTCGGCGTTCACGGTGACGGTCGAAGTCCCGTTCTGATAGGTCATCTGCACGGCATAGCCGCCATGGCCGGGGTTGCCGTTGCCCTCCTGCTTCAGCGAGACGGTGCGCAGCAATTTGTGCGAATCGTACCAGCTGTACTGGTCGACGCTCAGCCCGTTCACCGTCGTCACGGCGTGCTGGACGCCCTTGAAATAAGCCTGTGCCGGCGCGGCGCCGAGCAGCAACATGGCAGCGCAAAACGGCGCCGCACCGATGCAAGAGCGAAACCTCTGCGAAGCGGGTCGAAGCATGGGGGAAACTCCAGGTGCGGAAGCGGCGGGATTCGACCGCAGTTTAATCCGGCGACGCGGCATAGACAAATCTACCGCCGCCTTTCATTCGTAGCGCGGCTTTGGCGTCGGTCGCATCAACCGGCGGTGAAAATTTCGTGACGGAATTTTCCGCGTGCTGCGCCGTCGGGCGGATGCTTTTGTCTATTGCGCCATACAGGCAGCCGTTTCCTTGACAGCAGCGAAAGTGAGATGCAGTCTTAATAAAGGAGCCAATTTACCGGAAGGCCGTCGAACCGGGCGTTCAACCGTCCGGCGATCCGATGTGGCGTCTTCCGATCAACCGGAGGGGAGTATCTGTCGTGAAAGCTGTGAAACCGGCGAGCCTGCGCGTGACGGGAATCCTCGGCATCGTCGCCGTTGCGAGCCTCATGGGGTTATGTGCCGCAGCGGCGGCGCCGCAGGACGCCGCGCGGCGCGAAGACGCCTGGCGGGCATCGATCGCGCGCACGCCCGTGCCGCGGGCGGGATGCTTCAAGGCATCCTATCCGCTCGCCGTGTGGACGCAGGTCGATTGCGTGGCGGCGCCGCAGCGGCCCTATCTCCCGGCGCGCCGGGCCGGCGGCTGGACGGGCACGACTGGCGACGGCAACGACTATGCCGCCGTGGTGTCGGGCCTGACCTCGTCGGCGGTCGGATATTTTCCCATCGTCAAAGGCCTCAAGACCGAAACCGATGGCGGCCGGGCCAACACCTATTCGCTGCAGCTCAACTCGAATTTCATGACCAGCAAGGCCTGCGCCGGCGCGGCCAATCCGAAGACCTGTCAGGGCTGGGAACAGTTCGTCTATTCCAGCAGCTCCGACGCGGCCTTCATGCAGTACTGGCTGATCGATTACGCCAACAAATGCCCGTCCGGGTGGTTCACCTACAGCACCGATTGCTACAAGAACAGCGCCGCGGTTCGCGTTCCCCTGCAGGTGATCAAGCAACTCAAGAACATGAAATTGTCGGGTTCGGCCGTGACCAAAGGCACCGACACGCTGGTCCTGACGACGAAGCGCGACGCCTACAGCACGACGGGGAACGACAATGTCGTCTACCTGGCGGCCGACTGGAAGGCTTCGGAGTTCAATATCGTCGGCGACGGCGGCGGCTCCGCGGCCGTTTTCAATCCCGGAACGTCGCTGACCGTCGAGATCGACGTGACGGACGGAACGACGACCGCGCCCACCTGCCAGTCGCATGACGGCACCACCGGCGAGACGAACAACCTGAACCTGGGGAGCTGCACCACGGCCGGCGGGTCGGTTCCCTCAGTGAAGTTCACGGAAGCCCTCTCGAAGAAGTGACGGCGGCGCAAGCCGAAGAGCACCGTATCTACGTCAACGCGCAGCGCGTTCCCAAAATGCGCTGCGCGTTTTCTATTTTTCGGCTGATGCGACCGGCTTGCCCCACCATTCCGCGCGGGTTCGTTATGTATATACATGTATTGACGCCGCAGCGGGAAAGGATTACGCTAGATTCGTCCTTTGTCGATGAATCCCATGGCCACGACCCGCGCCTTCAAATCCGGAAACAGCCAGGCGGTGCGCATTCCCGCCGACATGGCGTATGCGGACACCAGCGTCGAACTCACGATCACCCGCTCGGGCGACGTCATCACGATCTACCCGAAGCGGCCCAGCATGGCGGATACGATTGCGGCGCTGCGAGCGCTCCCGCGCGTACCCACGATCGTGGATGACGAGCGGATCGAAGTCCCGGATCGCAACTGGGATTGAGCATTGACCTATCTGCTCGATACCAGCATCGCGATCCATGCCGGTGCTGCGCATGAAGCCGTGATCGAAAAGCTCGCGCGGCACGCGGGATCGATTTTCATGTCGGCGCTGGTGTTCGCGGAATTACACAGAGGGCTTCACAAGAATCCGGCCTACAACGCCGTTCGCCAGGCACAACTCGATATTTTGCTGCAACAGGTCCCGGTCATTGCCTTCGACGCGGCGGCGGCCGAGGCCTATGGCCGGATCATCGCGCAGCTCGGCTGGGTAAAGGGGCGCGATTTCGACCGCATGATCGCGGCGCATGCGATCAGCACGAGGTCCGTTCTCGTCACCGCCAACGAGGCGGATTTTCGCGATATTCCCGGGCTCGCATTCGAGAACTGGCTGGCGGCGCCGTAGCCGCGCCGGTTTGCCCTTGCGCCGTTCATTCCGTATGAAGGCGCGGCAAGCCCGGAATGCCCGTCACATGCGTCTGTCCCGTTTTTTCCTGCCCCTGCTGCGCGAAACGCCGTCCGAGGCACAGATCGTCTCGCACCGGCTGATGCTGCGCGCCGGCATGATCCGCCAGGAAGCCGCGGGCATCTATGCCTGGCTGCCGCTGGGTTTCCGCGTCCTGAAGAAGATCGAGCAGATCGTCCGCGAGGAGATGAACCGCGCCGGCGCCATCGAGATCCTGATGCCGACGCTGCAGCCCTCCGATCTCTGGAAGGAGACCGGCCGCTACGACGCCTATGGTCCGGAGATGCTGCGGATCCGCGACCGCCACGACCGCGAACTGCTCTACGGCCCGACCAATGAGGACATGGTGACGGAAATCTTCCGCGCCTATGTGAAATCCTACAAGGCCCTGCCGCTCAACCTCTATCACACGCAATGGAAATTCCGCGACGAGGTGCGGCCGCGCTTCGGGGTGATGCGCGGCCGCGAATTCCTGATGAAGGACGCCTATTCCTTCGATCTCGACGCGGCCGGCGCGCGCCGCTCCTACAACAGGATGTATGTCGCCTATCTGCGCGCCTTCTCGCGCATGGGGCTGAAGACGATCCCGATGCGCGCCGAGACCGGCCCGATCGGCGGCGATCTCAGCCACGAATTCATCGTGCTGGCGGAGACCGGCGAGAGCGGCGTGTTCTGCCACCGCGACCTGCTCGACATGCCGGTGCCGGACGAGACGGTCGATTTCGACGGCGATCTGGAGCCCATCGTGCGCCAGCGCACCGAACTCTATGCCGCGACCGAGGACGTGCACGACGCGGCGCGTTTCGAGCGCGAAGTGCCGGAAGACAAGCGCGTGTCGGCGCGCGGCATCGAGGTCGGGCAGGTCTTCTATTTCGGCACCAAATACTCCGTGCCGATGAAGGCGCTGGTGACCGGGCCGGACGGCAAGGACGTGCCGGTCGAAGGCGGCTCCTACGGCATCGGCGTGTCGCGGCTGGTCGGCGCCATCATCGAGGCCAGCCATGACGATGCCGGCATCATCTGGCCAGCGGCGGTGGCGCCGTTCGACATCGCGCTGATCAATCTGAAATCCGGCGACGCCAAGACGGACGCGGCCTGCGACGACCTCTACGCGAAGCTGACCGCGGCCGGGAAGGACGTGCTCTACGACGACACCAACGAGCGCCCCGGCGCCAAATTCGCCGGCATGGACCTGATCGGCCTTCCCACCCAGATCGTCATCGGCCCGCACGGCCTGGAAAAGGGCCTGGTCGAAGTCAAATCCCGCGCCACCGGTGCCAAGGAAGAGATGAGCCTCGAAGCGGCGTTGAAGCGGCTTGCAACGTCCTGATGGAATACATCATGGCAACAGAAAATGCGCTGGCGAAACTTCTTCAGGCCCTCGGCTTGACGTTCGTGACACACACCTGATGGCCGACGCCAGCCGTTCAGCCACCCGCCCCTTCTCCCGCTTCGAATGGATGCTGGCGGGGCGTTATCTGCGCGCCAGGCGGGCGGAGAGTTTCGTCTCCGTCATTTCGGGATTCTCGCTGGTCGGCATCGCGCTGGGCGTCGCCACGCTGATCATCGTGATGTCGGTGATGAACGGCTTCCGCCACGACCTGCTGTCGCGCATCCTGGGGCTCAAGGGCCATATCATGGTGGAGGGCTCGAGCGGCGCGCTGCCCGATTTCGACGCGGTGGTGCGGCAGGTGCGCGCCGTGCCGGGCGTCACCCGCGCCGCGCCGATCGTCGAAGGCGAGGTGATGGCGACGTCGAACGGCGCCTCGCTGGGCGTGCTGGTGCGCGGCATGCGCCGCGCCGACCTCGCCGACATGACCATCGTTTCGCAGACGCTGTCCGAAGGCGCGCTGGCGCGGTTCGCGGGCGGCGATTCGGTGATCATCGGCGCCGGGCTGGCGGAGAAGCTGCGGCTGGCGCCGGGCATGCCCATCACGCTGATCGCGCCGCGCGGCAACGTCACGCCGTTCGGCGTCACGCCCCGCATCAAGACCTATACGATCGCCGGCACCTTCCGGATCGGCATGTCGATCTACGACCAGAGCTATATCTTCATGCCGCTCGACGAGGCGCAGCTCTATTTCAACACGGGCCCGTCGGTCAGCGCCGTCGAGGTGATGATCGCCGATCCCGACAAGGCCGACGCGATGGTCGGTGCCGTCGGCACGGCGGCCGGGCCCTATGCGCGCGTCGTCACCTGGGAGGACGTCAATTCCACCTTCTTCGGCGCCATCGAGGTCGAGCGCAACGTGATGTTCCTGATCCTGACGCTGATCATCCTGGTGGCGGCGCTCAACATCGTCTCGGGCCTCATCATGCTGGTGAAGGACAAGAGCCAGGACATCGCCATCCTGCGCACGATGGGGGCGACGCGCGGCGCGGTGATGCGCGTCTTCATGATCGCGGGCGCCAGCATCGGCATCACCGGCACGCTGATCGGCTTGCTGATCGGCACGCTGTTCTGCGCCAACATCGAATCGATCCGCCAGTTCCTCTCGTCGCTGACCGGCACCACGCTGTTCAATCCGGAGATCTATTTCCTGAGCCGCATGCCGGCCGACATGGATCCGGGCGAGGTCACCGCCGTGGTGCTGATGGCGCTGGGCCTGACGTTCCTGGCGACGCTTTACCCGTCCTGGCGCGCCGCGCGGCTCGATCCGGTCGAGGCGCTGCGCTATGAGTGAGGCGGGGGCGGATTGGGCGCTCCGGCTCGACAAGGTCGCGCGCCTTTATGCCGAGGGCTCCGGCACGCTGGAGGTCTTCAGCGACATCAGCCTGTCGCTGCGGCAGGGCGAGGTCGTGGCGCTGGTCGGGCCCTCGGGCGCCGGCAAATCCTCCCTGCTGCACATGGCCGGATTGCTGGAGGCGCCGTCGCGCGGCGAGGTGCTGATCGAAGGCGCCGCCGCCTCCACCCTGTCGGACCGCGAGCGCACGCGGCTGCGGCGCGACGCCATCGGCTTCGTCTACCAGGCGCATCACCTGCTGCCGGAATTCCATGCGCTGGAAAACGTGATGATGCCGCAGCTGATCGCGGGCAAATCCTACGCGGCGGCGGAGACCGAGGCGCGGCGGCTTCTGGTGCTGATGGGCCTCGGCCAGCGCCTGACGCATCGCCCGGCGCAGCTGTCCGGCGGCGAGCAGCAGCGCGTGGTGATCGCCCGCGCGCTGGCCAACCATCCGCGCGTGCTGCTGGCGGACGAACCGACCGGCAATCTCGATCCGCGCACCGCGGCCGGCGTGTTCGATGCGCTGATCGCCATCGTGCGGACGGAAGGCACGGCGGCGCTGGTCGCCACCCACAATCTCGAACTCGCCGCCCGCATGGACCGCGCCCTGATCCTGCACGAAGGCCGCCTGCTCGACGGCGGCAAGCCGGGCACCTCACCCGCCTGAGCGTAGCGGATTCTTATGATCTGTCATCCCGGACGCCGAGGTCCGTAGCGTCAGCGTACGGACGCAAGGCGATCCGGGATCCATCGTGACAAGCACTCCAACAAGAAGCGGACGCGGGCAGCGCGCATGGGTCGGCGCGCCGCCTTTGCCTTCAGGGCGTGACCCTGAACACCGTGCCGGAATCGTTTCCGGTTCCGCCGAAGAAGGTGGTGCCGTAGAGCGATCCGTCGGCCGCCGCCGTCAGTCCGGCCTCCGGCTGCGAACCGTCCGGCGAGCCCGCGAAGGTGTGCAGCACGGTCTCGGTCCAGGTCTGCTCGCCCTGGGCGGGCGGCGCCAGCTTGAACACCACGCCATTGTGCAGCGTGCCGCCGGTCTGGGTGGTCCCGTAGAGATTGCCGGCCTGGTCCAGCACCAGGTTCGAATAGTCCGGGGTTCCGCCGTCCGGAGAGAAGGCGAAATTGTGCAGCACGGTTTCGGTCCACGGTCCGCTGCCGCCGGCCGGCGGGCTTACTTCGAAGACGGCGCCATAGCCAGCGCTGCCGCCGGTCTCGGTCGTGCCGTACAAATTTCCGGCCGCATCCCTGACGACGCCGGTCCGCGGCTCGACCCCGTCATCGGCATCGTCGAAACTGTGCAGCACCGTCTCCGTCCACTGCGAGCCGCCATTGGCCGGCGGCGAAAGCTGAAACACGACGCCGTTCCCCGCGTTGCCGCCGTTCAGCGTCGTGCCGTAGAGGTTGCCCGCCGCGTCGAAGACCGGCGTGCAATAGGGATAGGCGCCATTGGCATCGTTGGCGAAGTCGTAAAGGACCGTCTCCTTCCAGGCGCCCGCGCCATTGGGCGAGAACCTGAACACGACGCCCGCGCCGTGCTTGCCGCCGAATCCCGCCGTCCCGTAAAGATTGCCGTCGGCACCGAACACCAGCGTGCCATGCGGCGCCGAACCGTCCTTGCCGCCGGTGAAGCGGTGCAGCACGACCGCCTTCCACGGATCGCCCTGGGTGGTGGGACGCAGCAGCTCGAACACGGTGCCGGAATCGCTGATGCCGCCCTCCGTGGTCTCGCCGAAAATGTTTCCCTGGCTGTCCAAAACAACGCCGTTCTCCGGCAGGATTCCGTTTTTGACGTTGTCGGTGAAGTGATGCAGCACCGTCTCGACCCATTTCTTCGATCCGTTGACGGGCGGCGTCAGCTTGAAGACCGTTCCGTTGCCGTTCGCGGCGCCGGTATAGGTGGTGCCGTAGAGCGCGCCGCTGCTGTCGCTGGCGAGCGGGGCCTCGGGACGCGCGCCCTTGCGCACGTCGACGAACGAATGGATGACCTTGAAGGACGCCGCCGCCGCGGGCATCACCGCCGTGGACGCCAGAAGGGCTGCACAGACTCCGAACAGGCGCGCTTTTGATGTGAACAATTTGATCTCCTGATGGCGGGCGGCGACCACCTCATGGCGTCGCGGCCCTTTGGGCCCTTCACGCCACGCTATTTCCGCCTCTGTTTCAAAGCAACAAGCGCGGTTCTACCTTGTCGGGTCCGATCGGATGAAAGGCATTGCCGGCATGGCGAAGATCTACAAATCCGAGGCCGGCGCCCGCGCGGTCGCGGTGCGCTATCGCGAGGTCCTGGCACGCTGGCCCGTCGCCCACCGGCACTTCCTTGTGCCGACGCGGCAGGGCGAGACCTTTATCGTCGCCTCCGGGCCCGAGGATGCACCGCCGCTGCTGCTGTTCCATGGCTCGAGCGCCAATGCGGCGATGTGGATGTCCGACGTCGCCGTCTGGGCGAGGGACTTCCGCGTCTATGCCGTCGACATGATCGGCGAGCCGGGCCTGAGCGCGCCGTCGCGTCCGCCGCTCGCGTCGGACGCCCATGCGCTGTGGCTGGACGATGTGATGCGCGAACTGGGACTGGCGCAGACCTCGGTCGTCGGCGTCTCGCTCGGCGGCTGGCTGGCGCTGGATTACGCGACGCGGCGGCCCGGACGCGTGGTGAAGCTGGCGCTGCTCTGTCCCGGCGGAGTGGGCCGGCAGAAGAATTTTCTCTGGAAGGCGCTGCCGCTGCTGCTGCTGGGTGATTGGGGGAGGCGCCGGCTGCGCCAGACGATCCTCGGCCGCACGCCGGCCGCCACGACGCCGGCGACGCGCGATTTCGCGCAGATGATGTCGCTGATCTTCAAGTTTTTCCGGCCGCGTTTCGAGACGCTTCCCGTCTTCGGCGACGACGCGCTGAAGAGGCTGGCCATGCCGCTGCTGGCGATCGTCGGCGGCAGGGACGTACTGCTGGATTCCGCCGAGACGCGGCGCCGGCTGGAACGCAATGTCGCGCGCGCCGAGATCCATTATCTTCCGGACGCGGGCCATTACCTGCGCGGGCAGACCGAGCGGATCCACGAATTTCTGCGCCGTGCCGCCTGATCGCCGCGAAACCTTGCGGCGCCGATTGTTCAGCCTACTGCATATGGCAAACGTTCCTTGATCCCGTTTTGTTCTTGACAGAACCGGAACAATGAGAGAACTTTTCTCCGCGATGGAACGAGGAGAACGTCATGGCCTGGTTGAAGGATGCGGCAGCGGGATTGGGTTTTGTGGTGTTCGTGGCGTCGTCCTTCGTGCTGACCTCGGCGGCGCATGCGCTGCTCGCCGGATAGGTCTCTGTGGATGAACGCAAAGGCGGGCTCGTGGCGATGTGCCCGTGCACGATACTGGCGCCGCATGGAAGGTGAATCGAGGAGCTGATGGCGGAAGAGCGCAAACGGGCCGGCTTCGTGCACCTGCGGGTGAAGAGCGCCTATTCGCTGCTTGAAGGCGCGCTGCGGCCCGGCGAACTGGCCAAGCTGGCGCGCGAGGGCGGCATGCCGGCGGTCGCCATCACCGACGTCAACAATCTCTTCGGCACCTATGAGCTGAGCGATACGCTGGCCAAGGCCGGCATCCAGCCGATCGTGGGCGCTCTGCTGTCGGTCGAACTCGATGCGGCGGCGCCCGCCAATGCGCTGGCGACGCGGCGCAAGCCGCCGTCGCTGCCACTGCTGGTGCAGAACGACATCGGCTACCGCAACCTGACCAAGCTGCTCAGCGCCGCCTATCTCGATGCCGAACCGGGCGACTGGCCGCATGTGAAAGCCGCGCTGCTCGCCAAACATGCCGACGGCCTGATCGCGCTGACCGGCGGACCGGGCGGTCCGCTCAACCGCCTGATCGTCGAGGGCCAGCCCGAAGCGGCGGCGCATCTGCTGGACCGCCTGGCCGAGACGTTTCCCGGCCGGCTCTATGTCGAATTGCAGCGCCACGGCCTGCCGGAGGAACGCGCGGCCGAGGAAAAGCTGATCGACCTCGCCTATGCTAAGCGTCTGCCGCTGGTCGCCACCAACGACGTGCATTTCGGCCGCGAGGACATGTACGAGGCGCATGACGCGCTGCTCTGCATCGCCGACGCGACCTTCGTGGGCCAGGAGGACCGCCGCCGCCTGACGCGCGAGCATCGCTTCAAGAGCGCCGCGGAAATGGTGGCGCAATTCGCCGATCTGCCCGAGGCGCTGGAGAACACGCTGGAGATCGCGCGGCGCTGCGCCTTCCGCCCCCGCAAGCGCGATCCCATCCTGCCGCAATTCGTGCCCGAATCCGGTCGCACGCCGGAAGCGGAAATGCGCGCGCAGGCCGAGGCCGGCTTGGCGCTGCGCCTGGAAAAGCACGGCCGCTTCGCCGAGGAAAAGGTCTATCGCGACCGCCTGGAATTCGAGCTCGGCGTCATCACCAAGATGGGCTTCGCGGGCTATTTCCTGATCGTCTCGGATTTCATGAAATGGACGCGCCAGCAGGGCATTCCGGTCGGCGTGCGCGGCTCGGGCGCCACCTCGCTGGTCGCCTGGGCGCTCGACATCACCAATCTCGATCC
>JAATGL010000108.1 GCA_015654705.1 Alphaproteobacteria bacterium
CGGCATCGCCGGCATCGTGCTCACCATGGGCATGGCGGTCGACGCCAACGTGCTGATCTTCGAGCGCATCCGCGAAGAACAGCGCAACGGCCGCAGCATGCTGGCCTCGATCGACCAGGGCTTCCAGCGGGCGCGGACGACCATCACCGACGCCAACTCGACCCATGTGATTGCCGCCCTGATCCTGTTCGAGCTCGGGTCCGGACCGGTCCGCGGCTTCGCGGTGACGCTCGGCCTCGGCATCGCGACCTCGTTCTTCACCGCCGTCATGGTGACGCGCCTGATCGTCATCGCCTGGCTGAACATCCGGCGTCCCAAGCGGCTGACCATCTAGCCCTGGGCGCCGGATCACCCTGCGGAGAAAAGGGCTGAAAACCCCGCGGGAACCGCCTAGAGTCCGGCCAGACTCATAGGGGAGGATGGTCCATGGCGGCCTTTTTCGGGAATTTGCGCAATGTCGTGATCGCGGGCTTCGTGCTGGCGGTCCTCGTGTTCGTGCTGCATTGGAAACTGGCCGGCGCGACGTTCAGCCCGGCGGCGACCGAGCTGTTCACCATCCGCTGGCTGCACGTCATCTGCGGCGTGATGTGGATCGGCCTGCTGTGGTATTTCAACTTCGTCTCGACGCCGACCATGCCGAAGATCCCGCCGGAGCTGAAGCCGGCGCTCGGCAAGTTCATCACGCCGGCCGCGCTGTTCTGGTTCCGCTGGGCGGCGATGGGCACGATCGTGCTGGGCATCATCCTCGCCTGGCGCAACGGCTACCTCGTCCAGGCCTACACGCTCGACGCGGTCGACCCGGCGGGCGCCTTCGGCGACGAGAAGAGCATCATGATCGGCATCGGCATGTGGCTGGGCACGATCATGTGGTTCAACGTCTGGTTCGTGATCTGGCCGAACCAGCAGAAGGCGCTGAATATCAACAACCGCTATCCCGACCTGCCGCAGGCCGACAAGGACGCCTCGGCCAAGACGGCCGGCATGTTCTCGCGCATCAACACGATGCTCTCGATCCCGATGCTGTTCTGCATGGCGGCGGCGTCGCATCTTCCCTGATGCGTCTTCGTGGGCCGGGTCTTCGGGGAGCCGTCCGGACCGCCGGGCGGCTCTTTCGCTAGGCGAATGGACGGCGATGCCTTCGCCGCCTGCGCGGCGGCGGTGAGGCGCGCCGATCCGGACCGCTATTTCTCGGCCCTGTTCGCGCCGGCCGAGCGCCGGCTTCACCTTTTCGCGCTCTACGCCTTCAACCACGAACTCGCCCATGTGGGCGAAAGCGTGCGCGAGCCGATGATCGGCGAAATCCGGCTGCAATGGTGGCGTGAGACGCTGGACGGCGCACGGGCCGGTCATCCGCGCCCGCACGACGTGGCGCTCGCGCTTGCTGCGACCTTCGCCAGCATGGCACTCCCGCCCGACCTGTTCGACGCGATGATAGATGTGCGCGCGTTCGATTTCAGCGACGGGACGTTCGCGGACGACGCAGCGCGCGATGCCTATCTGGACGAGACGTCCGGCAATCTGATGCGACTGGCCGCGCGGATTCTGGGGGAAGGCCGCTTCGACGATCTGGCGCGCGAGGCCGGCATCGCCTACGGGCTCGCCGGCTTGCTGCGCAGCCGCGCGGTCCACGCGGCGCGAAGGAAGATTTTCCTGCCGGACGATCCGGTGCCGGTAATCGCGGCGGCAAAACAAAGGCTGGCGCGCGCCCGGACATTGGCGACGCCCAAGAAAGCGCTGCCCGCGTTTCTTCCCGCGACTCTGGTGCCGCTCTATCTGCGCAATCCGCGAAAAGATGTGCCGGTCCACCGCCGCCAGCTCGCGCTGCTCGGCGCATCGCTGCGTGGCCGCATCTGATCATTCCGCCGCGGCGCGCGGGCGGCTGAGCCAGAGATCGAGATCAGCCAAGGCACGGGCCGACAAGGCTTTCTTGCGGTCGCGGCCGCGCGCGCCTTTCAGTTCGGGAAACAGGCCGAAATTGATATTCATCGGCTGGAATGTCCTCGCGTCCGCGCCGCCGGTGATATGCGCCAGCAGGGCCCCGAACGCGGTGGTCGGCGGCGGCGGCGCGAACGCCGCGCCGCGCAGTTCGGCCGCCGCGAAGCGCCCGGCCAGAAGCCCGATCGCCGCGCTCTCGACATAGCCTTCGACGCCGGTGATCTGGCCGGCGAAGCGCAGGTCGGGCCGCGCCTTCAACCGCAATCCGCCATCCAGCAGCCGCGGCGAATTGATGAAGGTGTTGCGGTGCAGCCCGCCCAGCCGCGCGAATTGCGCGTTCTCCAATCCGGGAATGGTGCGGAAGATGCGCGTCTGTTCGCCGTGCTTCAGCTTGGTCTGGAAGCCCACCATGTTCCACAGCGTGCCCAGCGCATTGTCCTGGCGCTATTGCACGACGGCATGGGGCCGCTTTCCCGTGCGCGTGTCGCAAAGGCCGACCGGCTTCATCGGGCCGAAGCGCAGGGTTTCGGGCCCGCGCGCCGCCATCACCTCGATGGGCAGGCAACCCTCGAAATAGGGCGTGGATGTCTCCCATTCCTTAAAGTCGGTTTTCTCGCCGGCATTGAGCGCGGCGATGAAGGCCAAATATTGCGCCTCGTCCATCGGGCAGTTGATATAATCGGCGCCGTCGCCCTTGTCGTAGCGCGACTGCATCCAGCAGATGTCGAAATCGATTGATTCGCGATGCACCACAGGCGCGATGGCGTCAAAGAAGGCGAGGCCGACCTCGTTGGTCAGCGTGCGGATTGCCTCGCCGAGCGCGGGCGCGGTCAGCGGCCCGGTCGCGACGATGGTCGAGCGCCATTCGGCGGGCGGCAATCCGGTGATCTCCTCGCGGCGGATTTCGATCAGGGGATGCGCCTGCAGCGCCTCGGTGACGGAATGCGAGAAGCCGTGACGATCGACCGCCAGCGCCCCGCCGGCCGGCAATTTGTGTACGTCGGCCGCGCGCAGGATCAGCGATCCGGCGCGGCGCATCTCCTCGTGTAGCAACCCCACCGCGTTGTTCTCGGCATCGTCGGAGCGAAAGGAGTTTGAGCAGACCAGCTCCGCCAGCCCATCGGTCTGGTGCGCATCGGTGGCCCGTATCGGCCGCATCTCATGCAGCACCACAGGGACACCGGCTTCGGCCGCCGCCCACGCCGCCTCGCTCCCCGCCAACCCGCCGCCGATGACGTGAATCCTGTCGCTCATCGGGGCTGTGTATGCGGAGTCGTCGAGAATTTCGAATTCAAACTCATCACGGTAGAACCATTCCTCATTATTGAGCCGTTTTCCAAACTTGTGCTGGTTAAATCCGCTCGCATCGTGCCGCAGCCTTCATCCCCATATCACCGGTTTGCGGTCGATCCATGGCCGCGCTTCCTCAAGCTGCGCGGCGAGGCGGTAGAGCGTGGCTTCGTCGGAGTAACGTCCGGTGAACATCATGCCGATAGGCAGGCCGTCGCGCGACATGCCCATCGGCAGTGAGAGCGAGGGCTGGCCGGTCATGTTGTAGGGCGGGGTGTAACCGAAAACTTGGCTCTGGCGGCGGTTGAATTCGCGCGGCTCGATCTTCACCGGATCGAGATGGCCGATCCGCGGCGGCGGCGTCAGGGTGACGGGCGAGAGCAGCACGTCGAACTCGCGCCACAGCGCCAGGATCTGCCGCGAGATCAGGCGCAGGGTCTGCAGGCCGGCGCCGACCATCGATGGAGTCAATTTCAACGAGCCCTTGTAGCTGGCCCAGGCGAGCGGCTCCATCTCATCCGGCTCCGGCGCGTGGCCGACGACCTCCGTCAGCGCTTCGATGGACGCCGCGAACATCGCGCCCGACACCGCGGCCTGTGCGCGATAGAGCTTGCGCCAGTCGATCGGCAGATCCTTCTTGACGATCAGCGTGTGGCCGAGGTCTTCCAGCGTTTTCGCGGTCGCCTCGAACACTGCCTGCACGTCGGGATGCGGCGGCGTGCCCTTTGGAACATCCGTATAAAGACCGATCTTCAGCGTTCCGGGCGCGGAACGGATCTCGTCCATGTAGGGCCGTGCCTTCTGCGGCGGTGCATAGGGCGTGTCGTCCTCGGGCGTGCCTGTCCAGTCCAGCATGGCCGCGCTGTCGCGCACGCTGCGCGTCAGCACGTGATCGACGACGAAGCCGTGCGCGCGGCCGCGGTCGTCCGGCCCGCCGGGATTGCGGTATTGCGTCGGCTTCATGCCGACCAGCCCGCATTGCGCCGCCGGGATGCGGATCGAGCCCAGCCCGTCCGAGCCATGCGCCAGCGCCACCATGCCGCTCGCCACCGCCGCGGCGGCGCCGCCCGACGATCCGCCGCAGGAATGGTCCGGATTCCACGGATTGCGGCAGACGCCCAGGTGCCGTCCCTCGGTGGTGCCGGGAATGCCGAATTCCGGCGTGTTGGTCTTGCAGAGCAGCACGACGCCGGAGGCGCGATAGCGTCGCGTCAGCTCCGAATCCGCCGGCGAGACGTAATTCCGCAGATAGGCCGAGCCGCTGGTCATTGGCCAGCCTTCGACCGGCGTGCCGATGTCCTTGATCAGGAACGGCACACCCTTGAACGGCCCGTCGGGCAGCTTGCCCCGCGCCGCGACGCGCGCTTCGTCATAGGCCTTGTAAACGACGGCGTTGAGCACCGGATCGTGCCGCTCGATCCGCGCGATCGCCGCATCGACGAGTTCGGCCGCGCTGACTTCGCCGCGCCGCACGAGATGGGCCAGTCCCAGCCCATCGAACTGCGCATACTCCGGGAAAGCCATTCCGTTGCCCGATCGTTTTGGCGAACCTAGCCGACACGGCGCGGCCCTGTCACGGCGGCTTTCCGGGCCCCGATTGCCGCTGCCGCTGCGGCGCCATAGGATGCCCGTCCGCGGCCGATTGCCGCCAGTCTGCAGCAGAGGTAGGACGTGAACAAACTCCCCATCGGCGAGACCATCCGTTCTGCCTACGAATTCACGTTGGGCCACCTCGGCACCATCATCGGCCTGATCTGGGTGCCGATGGTGGCGATCGCCGTGCTGCAGTTCCTGCCCTATGGGCTGGGCGATAACACGGTGATGCCGGACCAAAACGCGGCCGCCGCCGGAGCCGCCGCCCTGCGCAGCATCGCCTTCACGCTGCTGATCCTGCTGCTTTATGCCTGCGTCAATGTCGCGGTGATGCGCCAGGCGCTGGGCCTCAGAAAGGGGCCGGCCATGGTCTATTTCACGCTCGGCTGGACCGAGTTGCGCCTGGCCGGCGCGATGCTGGCGCTGGGCCTGATCGTGACCGTGCTGATGATCGTCCTGGTCGTCGCCGTGATCGCCGTGTCGACCGCCGGCGCCGCGCTCGCCAATAAGGCGCTGACCGCCGCACTGGCCGGCGCCGTCGTTCTCGCCGGTCTTTGCGTCATCCTGGTTTCGGTGGTGCGGCTGGCCTTTCTGATCGTGCCGGTCACGGTCGTGGAGAACAAGATCAGCTTCGAGCGCGGCTGGCTGCTGACGCGGGGAAATTTCTGGCGCATCTCCGCCGTCATGTTCGCCGTCACGCTCCCCATCGTGCTGATTACCTCCATCGCGCTCCTGATCCTGATGGGCGGCGAATTATCGGCGCTGTTCGCGGCGGCGCAGACCATGACGCCGGAGGATTTCCTCAAACGCTATCGCACCATCATCGACAGCCACATCCCGGTGATCCTTGGCATCAATCTGATCGCGGCACCTTTCAGCCTGGGGCTGACGCTCGGCGCCGCGGCGTTCGGCTATAAAACCTTGAGTGCGACACCGGCGCAGACGGCGTAAAGCCGTCTTGAGATGCGACGGCAATCCTCAGGTGATCGCGGCGGCCGGCGGCGCGGGCTCTCGATAGGGCCGCACGCCTTTCAGGTAGAGCTTCGCGGCCTGATAATGGATCAGCACGATCACCTTGAGGGACTGCAGCGGAAATCCGAGCAGGATCTTCAGCAATCCGCCGTCGGTCAACGGTCGCGGCCGTCCGCCCATCGCGGTTGAGAGTTTGAGGCCATCCTCGTCATGTAGGTCAATGTGGACCGCAATGCGTTGCGCGTCACAGGCGAAATGGAAACGATATTCTCCTTTCACCTCCAGGAACGGCGACACGTGAAACACTTTGCGGACTTCCAATTGGTCCTCGCAGGCGATCGCGCGATGGTCGCCATGGACGCAGAGATAGCAGTGCCGCTCGCCGAAGGTGTTGTTGACCTCGGTCAGCACGGCGCGCAGAGCGCCATCGCGGTCGCGGCAGAACCAGAAGCTCACCGGATTGAAGGCGTAGCCCAAGATGCGTGGCAGGGTGAGAAGGGTGATCTCGCCGTCCGCCTCGGCAAGGCCGAATCCGTCGAGCGTCCGTCGCACCCATAATTGCGGCGGCGTGCGGCCGTCGCCGTAATCCCTGGTCCTCAGGCTGAACAGGTTGGCACGGTCGATCGAGAACAGCGCGCGCTTGCGGCCCGCCGTCATCTCCCGCAGCGGGATCGCAAAATAGCAGACGGCGTAGCGGAAGGCGTTGCGCCGCGGGCGGGTGCGGCTGTGGGCGACGCGCATTGGAACGATCTGCATGGATCAATCCGATGCGAAGGCGGCGTGGGCGGTTTCGCGCGCCGGAGCGAGCAGGCCTGTGGCGCGGCTCCGCTTCGGCAGGGTGATGACCTCCTGATCCTGCCAGGGCGCCGGCGACCTCAGGGCCGCCGCCACCTGCATGGCGCTGACGAGGCCGTCCTCGTGGAAGCCATGTCCCATATGGGCGCCGCAAAACCAGGTGTTGTTGACGCCCTGCATGGCTTTCAGCCGGGCCTGCGCCGCAATCGCGGTGGCGTCGAACACCGGGTGGGAGAATTCGTGCGTGTCGAAGACATGCTCGGGCGGGATTTCGCGCGTCGGATTGAGCGTCACGAACAACGGGTAGCGCTCGTCGATCGCCTGCAGCCGGTTCATCCAGTAGCCGACGGTGATCGCCGCCTCGTCGCCGCGGCCGTCGGAATGATAGACCCAACTCGCCCAGCAGCGTTTGCGTCGGGGCATGAATTGCGGATCCTTGTGCAGGACGACGCGATTGGGCTGATAGCCGATGGCGCCCAACGCCGCGCGTTCCGCGGGCCCCGCGTCGCCCAGCATGGCGAGCGTTTCGTCGGCATGGGCGGCGAACACGACGTGGTCATAGGATTCGCGGTATCCCTGCCGGTCGTGCACCCGCACCGTGTTGCCGACGCGCGTGACCTCGGTCACTGCGCAGTTCGGCCGGATGCGCGGCGCGAACGATGAGGTCAGGTGGTCGATGTAGTTCTGTGCGCCGCCCTGCACCGTATACCATTGCGGCTGGTCGGTCGCGCTCAGCAATCCGTGATTGGCGAAAAAGCGGATGAAGGTCGCCGCCGGGAACGCCAGCATCTGGCGCGGCGGACAGCTCCAGATCGCGCCCGCCATCGGCAGTATGTAATGACGGCGAAACCAGTCGCCCAATCCCATGCGCGCGATCAGTTCGCCCAGCGAGACCTCCGGATCGGCTTCCAGCGCCGTCTGCGCCCGAGCGTTGAAGATCACGTCGCGGAACAGGCGCAGGAATTGCGGCCGGAACAGGTTGCGCCGCTGGCCGAGAATGGCGTTCAAATCATGTGCGCCCCATTCCAGCCAGCCGTCGCCCACCGTCAGTGCGAAGCTCATGTCGCTTTTCTGCACGGCGACGCCAAGACGGCGGAACAGCGCCGTGAGATTGGGATAGTTGCGCTCGTTGAAGACGATGAAGCCGGTGTCCACCGGGATCGTGCGGTCGCCGTGGCGGACGCTGACGGTCCGGCTGTGGCCGCCGATGCGCGACTCCTTCTCATAGACGGTGATGTCGTGGTGCCGGTCGAGCAGGTAAGCGGCGGATAGTCCGGCGATGCCGGTTCCGATGATTGCGATCTTTGCCATGTGCGTTATACGGGATGCCGGGGCATGCGGATCACCAAGCCGGGCATCGCCGAGGAAGGCTGCGTCGGCGACGATCTCGATTCACATTGGAGCCGCCCATGATCCAATTGTGCCGGGCCTGCGTATTATTCTCCGACCATGAACCTTCATTCGCACCTCGCCGAGGCACGATGTCCTCCCGTTTGGCGAGGGGCCTATGGCCGCCGGCCCAGGCCCCGGCATGAGATTCTTGTAATGCCGGTGCGCGACCACGATCCGACCGTGCCGGACTGGTCGGGCTGCGTCGTGGCCGTCGCGCGCAGCCGGGACCGTCAAAGCTTCGCCGAACTGTTCGGCCATTTCGCACCGCGTTTGAAAGGATTCTTCGTGCGTTTGGGGGTTTCGCCGGGTGCCGCGGAGGACCTTGCCCAGGACACCATGCTGATCGTCTGGCGCCGGGCGGAAACATTCGATCCCGCGCGCGCCTCGGCCGCGACCTGGATCTTCACGATCGCCCGGAACCTGCGTATCGACATGAAACGCCGGGAGCGCGATCCGCAGCTGCTGGCGGATTTCTACGACGCCGCACCCATGGCGACGCCCAGCGACCATCTGTCCGCCGCCGAGCGCGAGGTCCGCGTTCGCGCGGCGCTGGCGGAACTGCCGGTCGACCAGGTCGAGGTCATCCGCCTATCGTTTTTCGAGGACCGGCCGCATGCCGAAATCGCCGGCGTCCTCGACATCCCCTTGGGCACGGTGAAATCGCGCGTGCGTCTGGCGATGAACCGGCTTCGCGCCCTGGTGGAGGATCTGAAATGATCCGCCATCATCCGTCGCCCGATGTCCTGAAGCAGTATGCGCGCGGCTCGCTTGAGGGGGGCATGGCGCTCGTCGTGGCGTGCCATGTCGACGGCTGCGAGCCGTGTCGCCGCGAAGTCGCGGTCTGGGAAAGCCTCGGCGGTGCCTTTCTGCAAGGCGCTGCGCCCGTGGCACTGGCGGAGAACGCGTTGGCGCGCGCACTGGCGCGGATCGACGAAACGACGCCGGTTCCGGAAGCGAAGCGCAAGACGCCGGGCTTCATGGAGCGCTTTTCGGTGCCTGAACCGCTGCGGCAGCAGGATATCGGCTTTCGCCGCTGGGTGTCGCCCGGCATCTGGTTCGCGCCCGTCCACCTGCGGCCGGCGTCCAAGGCGCCCACCTATCTCGTCTATGCGCGGCAGAACACGACGCTCCCACAGCACACCCATCGCGGTGCCGAATTCACGAGCGTCCTCTACGGCAGCTTCCAGGACGGGAACGGAACGTTCGGCGTGGGAGATTTCGCGCGGACGGACGAAAGCGTCTTCCACGCCCCGGCCGTCACTGCGCAGTCCGAATGTCTCTGCCTGATCGGCGCCGAGGCGCCGATGCACCTCTTGGGAACCGCCGCGCGGATCATCCAGACTCTGGCCGGCGGACTTTATTGACGGTCTGACAAGCGCGACCGAAAGTCTCGCGTCCCTGGCCTGGAGCAAGACTGTCATCCAGCCACGCCAGCTGCGTTTGAAAAGTTGACGGCTCGTCATGGTCTTGTAAAGTCCCCGGCCCGCCGGAGGATTCGATGGAAGCCGCCCTCGCTAAGCCTGCCCTGCCGCGCGCCCCGTCGGGCAAGCGCGAGCAGACCAAGCTGCAGAACCGCCAGATCATCCTGGACGCGGCGCGCGGTGTTTTTGCCGAACTCGGCTACGGCGCGGCGACGGTGCGCGACATCATTCGCGCCACCCCGCTGGCCTCGGGCACGTTTTACAACTACTTCAAATCCAAGGAAGAGATCTACCAGGCGATCCGCGACGAGGTGGCGCTCGCCATCCGCCCGCGCCTGCGCGAAGAGCGCATGAAGGCCAGGACGGTGGAGGAATTCATCTCCGGCACCTTCCGCACCTTCTTCGAATTCGTCGCCAGCGACCGCATCGATTTCCGCAGCATCCGTCACAACGCCGATATCACGCGGGTGCGCGTCGACACGCCCGAGGTCATCGCGGGCTTCGACGAATTGCGCGAGGACATCGAGACCGCCATTCCGCGTGGCCTGTTCCCGCCGATCGATGCGGATTTCCTGATGGCGGCGATTGCGGGCGTCGCCTTCGAGGTCGCCGAGCGCATGATGCGGCGCGAGGCCCCGGACCCGGCCGCGGCGGCGGTGTTCGCGACGGCGCTGTTCCTGGGCGGCATCCGCGCCCTGCCGGGTGCACCCGAGCCGAGCACCGAGACCAGGATTTAGGCGGCGAGTTTATCGAGTGCCTTCAGGATCGCGCTCGTCATCGCCGCCGTGCCGAGTTTCGTCATGCCGGGCTGCGCGATGTCGGCCGTGCGATATCCTTCGGCCAGCACGCGTTCGACGGCGCGTTCCAGCAGCGCGGCGTCCTCGGCGCGGCCGAAGGAATAGCGCAGGCACATGGCGAAGGAGAGCAGGCCGGCGATCGGGTTGGCGAGGCCTTGGCCGGCGATATCCGGCGCGCTGCCATGGATCGGCTCGTAGAGCGCGGGCTGGCGGCCGGCCGCGTCCCTGGCGCCCAGCGAGGCCGAGGGCAGCATGCCGATCGAGCCGGTGAGTTGCGCGGCCTCGTCCGACAGAAGATCGCCGAACAGATTGTCGGTGACGATGACGTCGAACTGCCTGAGGTTGCGCACCAGTTGCATGGCGCAATTGTCGGCCAGGATGTGCGTGAGCTGGACGTCCGGAAATTCCGCGTCGTGCAGCGCCTGCACTTCCTCGCGCCACAGCACGCTGGTGTGCATCACGTTGGATTTCTCCGCCGAGGCGACGCGCCGGCCGCGCAGCCGCGCCAGTTCGAATGCGACGCGCGCGATGCGCCGGATCTCGCCGCTCGTATAGACCTGGGTGTCGACGCCGCGCCGCGAGCCGTCCGCCAGCGTCTCGATGCCGCGCGGCTCGCCGAAATAGACGCCGCCGGTCAGTTCGCGCACGATCAGGATGTCGAGCCCGGCGACGATCTCGGGCTTCAGGGTGGAGGCATCCTTCAGTGCCTCGAAGCAGAGCGCGGGCCTCAGATTGGCGAACAGGCCGAGATCCTTGCGCAGGCGCAGCAGCCCTTGTTCCGGCTTGTCCCGGAACGGCAGCTTGTCCCATCGGGGGCCGCCGACCGCGCCAAACAGCACGGCGTCGGCGGCCAGCGCCTTCGCCATCATCGCATCGGGCGCCGGGGTGCCATGTGTCTCATAGGCGATGCCGCCGACCAGGTCTTCCTCGACCGCGAAGGCCAGGTTGCGGTTCTGCGTGAACCAGGCAAGCACGCGGCGTGTCTCCGCCATCACCTCGGGACCGATGCCGTCACCGGGAAGAAGAAGCAGGCTGTGGGTCACAGCCACGGCGCCTTGGCTTTGCGGCGCGCCTCGAAATCGGAAATCCTGCCCTCGTTGCGCAGCGTCAACGCGATATCGTCCCAGCCGTTCAGCAGGCACTGCTTGCGGAAGGGATCGATGTCGAACGTGATGCAGCCGCCGTCGGGGCCGCGAATTTCCTGTTTCTCCAGATCGATGGAGATGATGGCGTTGGCGCCGCGCCCGGCGTCATCCATCAGCTTGTCGATGTCGGCCTGCGGCAGGGCGATGGGCAGGATGCCGTTCTTGAAGCAGTTGTTGTAGAAGATGTCGGCGAAACTCGGCGCCAGCACGCAGCGGATGCCGAAATCGAGCAGTGCCCAGGGGGCGTGCTCGCGGCTCGAGCCGCAGCCGAAATTGGCGCCGGTGACCAGGATCCGCGCGTTGCGGTAGGCCGGCTTGTTGAGCACGAAATCGGGGTTCTCGCTGCCGTCCGGGCGCGCGCGCATCTCGTGGAACAGCGCCTTGCCGAGGCCGGTGCGCTTGATGGTCTTGAGGAACTGCTTGGGGATGATCATGTCGGTGTCGACATTGATCATGTCGAGGGGCGCCGCGACGCCGGAGAGCTGCCTGAACGGTTCCATGCCGGCAGGCTAGCGGCAGGCACGGCGCGGCTCAAGTTAGAATTGTTCCAAATCCTGGCGATCGCTGATAGGGTCTCCCGACCAACGCCCCGGAGGTTTCATGTCGAGTGAAGTGCTGCACGTTCCCCGTGATCGCCTGTCCAAATCGACCCTGCACCTGCATTACGCGATCACCTCGCTGATGGAGGAGCTTGAGGCGATCGACTGGTATCGCCAGCGCGCCGACGATACCGACGATCCGGAGCTGAAGGCCATCCTCCTCCACAATGCGCGCGAGGAGACCGAGCACGCCTGCATGCTGCTCGAATGGATTCGCCGCGGCGACGCGACCTTCGACAAGAACCTGAAGGACTATCTCTTCACCACGGCGCCGATCACCGCGGTCGAAAAGGCCGTGGAAGGCAAAGGCTGAGGTTTATTCCCCGACCGGCCGGGTGTCGTGGAAGCGGGTGAGGTCGACGACCCGCCGGCCTCGCGGCGTCAGCGACAGCACGTCCACGAAACGGTGGTCGAGGACGATATCGTCCGGTCCGTAGGAATATCGCGCATAGATCGTCGCCGCCATAGTGGCGTCGGAGCCCGACAGCAGCGCGATGATCTCCATCTGCTTGTCGACCATGTCGTCGGGCGCCAGGCCGTAGAGCGGGCTGGTCTCGTCGATCGTGTGCATGATGGTCCAGGACAGCGCGAAGAGCGCGGTGCGCGACCGCACCAGCTTCAGTTCCTCGAAGCGGCGCATCACGATGCCTTCGCAGCTGACGTGCTGGCGCGCCAGCGTCAGCGAGATGGCGGCGTCGAGAACCTGGTTGCCGCGCTGGTTGGCGGTGCGGAACATCAGCGTCGGCACGCCGTCGAAGGCGGTGATGACCGCGACTTTCGAGAAAATGACGCGCGCGAAGGGCCGCGAGAAGCGTGCGAAGATGATGCCGGTGAACAATGCGATCATCAGGATGCCAAAGAACGCCTCGATCACCACCAGGCCGTTGACGTAGCTCGATTTCGGCGCCATCACGCTGTAGTTGATCGAGCCGATGGTCTGGGCGCTGAAGATGAAGGCGTCCCAGAAATTCCCCGGCCGCGCATTGGCGATGCCACCGCGGTCGGCGACGTAGGCGAGTGCGAAGACCACGTTGGTCGCTGCAAACACGCCGGCCAGCCCGAGAAAGAAAGCCCACCACGGCGCGCGCAACACGCCATGATAGAGGTCGGCATAGCGTCCACGGTCCTGTCCCTTGATGATGGCAAGGCGCTCGCGCCGCGGCAGAGGCCCTGTCCGATAGGCCGGCGACGGCGGAATGCGTTGGCTAGGATCGCTCATGGACGAAATCGCCGCATCGGCGGACCGCAGCAGTTACCGGGCGGCCATTGGTGCCGGATATCCGCGCAGCAACCCTTCAATGCTCAAATCCTCATCGATCAACGGCCAGTGAATACCATGGCCGGCGGCGGAGGGCTCCCATTTCGCGCGCGAAGAAGCATCGGCCTGAGCCAAGTGGGGAAACCACGAGAGCGGCGCGCTGATCTGGCGGCCGTCACGCAGGGTGACGATCAGTGCCTCGCCCGTCACATTCACGTCGGCCACGCGCGGATCAGCCGCGATTGTTGAAATAGCCATGCCAGGCCTCCAAAAACGTGTCGCGCTCTTCCTGCACTTTGCGCTCGACCACGCCAAGTTCGCGCCCTGCAAATCCGATATTGCGCGCAACCCCGATGGGATCGAGCCAGAATTTTACAGTATTTCCGCCCTTATCGACATGGATATGAGGCGGTTCTCCGCTTTCGTTGCTGAAAAAATAGAAACGGTAGCCGTTCCAGCGCAGCACTGTCGGCATCTCAATACCCGCGCGCCCTCAGATAGGCCGCCCATTTTGTGCGGTGCTCGCGGCCGAGATCGTGAAGGTAGTCCCAGGTATAGAGGCCGGTGTCGTGGCCATCGTCGAAGCGGATGCGTATGGCATAGTTGCCGACCGGCTCCAGCGCCGCGATGGTGATGCGGTCCTTGCCGGTGACGACCTGCTTCTGGCCCGGTCCGTGGCCCTGAACCTCGGCGCTGGGCGATTCCACGCGCAGATATTCGGCTGGCAGCGCGAAGCGTTCGCCGCTGTCGAAGGCGACGGTCAGCGTGGTCTTTGCTGCGTCGAGGCGCAGTTCCAGCGGCCAGGGGCGGGCGGCGGCGCTCACTTGGCGTCGCGTTCGGCGTCGCCGAGTTCGCGCGCCTCGCCGGGCAGCATGATGGGAATGCCGTCGCGGATCGGGTAGGCGAGGCCTGCGCCGCGACTCACCAGTTCCTGCCGCCCACGATCATAGATCAGCGGCCCCTTGGTCACCGGACAGACCAGGATCTCGAGCAGCTTGGCGTCCGGTTCCACCGCGTTCTCCACAATTTGCCCCATCAGTTGATCGACACGGGACCGGACGGCCCGGCACCCGCCATTTCCAGCAGCGCCACCAGGATCGCCACGCGGTCCTCCCAGTCGCGCGCCTCGAGCAGCGCCTGCTTCTCCGCCGGCTCGAACGGGCAGAGCATCGACAGCGCATTGACCAGCGTCTCGGCCGGCGCGCTCGTCACGCTCTGCCAGTCGGCTTTGAGGTCGCGGCGCGAGAGATAGGCCTTCAGCGCGCCCAGCAGGCGCTCGCGCGGAAAATCGGAATCGCCGACATCGACGAGATCGCCCGCGAAGGGCGAGAAATCCGCCCGCACCTGGCGATATGGCGTGGTCGCGCCAAGCTCCTCCACGGCGCGGAAGCGGCAGATGCCGGTCAGCGTGATCAGGTAACGTCCGTCCTCGGCCTCTCGATAGGCGGTGATGCGCCCGGCGCAACCGACCGCGGAGAGCGCGGGCTTCAGCGTTTTCTCTTCGTGTTCGGTCGGCTGGATCATGCCGATGAGCCGGTTGCCCGCCATCGCGTCGTCGACCAGCGCCAGATAGCGCGGCTCGAACACGTTGAGCGGCAATTGCCCGCGCGGCAGCACCAGCACGCCGGTCAATGGGAACACCGGCAGGGCCGGCGGCAGGTCGTCGATGCTGTGATAGCGGTTCGTCATGATTTCCTTTTTACGCAAACAGGATCGAGGAGAGCTTGCGCCGGGCCGCAATGGTGCGCGGATCGGTTGGCCCCATCGCCTCGAACAGCGTCACCAGATGCTTGCGCGCGGCCTCGTCGTTCCATTTGCGCTCGCGCTTGACGATTTCGAGAAGCTGGTCGAGCGCACCCTCGCGATCGCCGCTGCCGTCGAGCGCCAGCGCCAGATCGTAGCGCGCCTGATGGTCGTTGGGATCGGCGTCCAGCTTGGCGCGCAGCGGCGCGGTGTCGCCGGCCTCCGCCGCCTGTTCGCGCAGCTTCAGCTCGGCCTCGACGGCGCGAATCGATTCGTCGCCGGCGCCGTCGGGGCGCACCAGTTGCAGCGTGGTGCGGGCGCGTTCCAGATCGCCGCTCTTGAGATAGCAGCGCGCCAGTCCCGCCACCGCCTTGGGATGGCCGGGCTCGTCCTGCAGCACATGGGCGTAGGCCTGCGCCGCCATGCCCACATCCCCGGCCGTGAAAGCCTCCTCAGCGGCGGCGAGAACTTCCGCGGCATGGTCGTGCCCTCCATGGCCGCCGGTCAATTGCGCGACGAAGGCGCGGATCTGGCTTTCAGGGATGGCGCCCATGAAGCCGTCGACCGGCTGGCCATCCTTGAAGGCATAGACGGTCGGGATCGACTGGATTCGAAGCTGCGCCGCGATCTCCTGATTCTCGTCGATATTGACCTTGACCAGGCGCACCGCGCCCTTGGCCTCGGTCACCACCTTTTCCAGCGCCGGACCGAGCTGCTTGCAGGGCCCGCACCATGGCGCCCAGAAATCGACGATCACCGGGACTTCGCGGCTGGCCTCCAGCACGTCGGCGGCGAAGGTTTCGAGCGAGCTGTCCTTTATATAGGCGCCGGCGGGGCCGGCGGCCGGCGCCGCGGCGCCTGCGGGCTTGGCGGAGGCGATGGGGCGTCCGCTGGGACCGATCAATGCCATGGAATGTCTTTTTTCCGTTTCTCCGGGCGAAACATGGGCATTGGCGGCGGGAAAGAAAAGGCCCGTCCCAAACCGGACGAGGGACGGCCTGTGCCGTCCTCATCTGCCGATACAACGCGTTGGGCGCCCTATTCGTTCTGCGCGGTGCCGGTTCCCGCCAGCTTGAGCATCAGATAGTTCGACATCCAGGCGTCGCGGGCCGCGGCCGGAAAGATCACCTCCCGCCTCTGCAGGTTCAGGTCCCGGCTGATCGCGGCCAGCACGTCCAGCCCGGCGACAAGCTGGTCCGCGGTGAACGGGTCGCCCAGGCTTTCCAGATCGGCGGTCCCCGCGGCGGCGCTCTTGCGCAGGTCGGCGAAATCCTTCGGCGCGGAGAGCGGCACGTATTCGGCGTCCTTTCTGTCGGGATGGACCAGCATGGCCGTCACCCAGGCGCCGCCGCCGGACAGATAGACGCGGTGGCGCGTGCGCAGGCCCGGATCGCCGTCCACCGCCTCGGCGATCAGCGGATCGACCAGGGGACGCACGATGCGCGCCGAGGCGTGTGCGAAATCCTCGTTCGGGCGCTGTTTCGCCAGGACCTTCTTGGCGAACGTCTTGGTGCCGTAGGGCAGCAGTTCGAGCGCCCGCGACCGGCTGCCATAATCGTCGTCGCGTTCGACATAGCAGGCCTTGGTGTTGCCGCTGCCCACGTCGATCGCGGCGGAATTGTAAATCTCGTTTGTGGGCACGATCCAGTCGAAGGTGTACTGGCATTCGCGATCGGCGGTGATCACGTCCGGCGTCCTGCCGGTGCGGCGGGTGACCTCGCTTTGGATGCGCGCCATGTCCGGCAGGCCGGCCACGCCGCTGCTGGCGACGATGAAGATGTCGGCCTCGGGAACCCGGTCGGCCTTCATGCGGGCAATGAAGATCGCCACGCGCTGCGCCGCATCCGCCGCCTTGCGCTCGTTTTGCATGTCGGTGTTGTAGTCCTTGTAGTGCTTGACCATCGCGTGGGCGAAGATCCGGTAGCGCGCCGCCTGCGCATCGGGCGCCACGCGGAAGACGTCGCGGACCTCTTGAGCCGTGATGTGCCAGACGATGCCCTTGATGCCGCTCGCGCCGATCTCGATCGTGCCGAACATGTCGCTCGCCGCTGGCGCGGCGGCCCGCGGCGGCGGGGCCGTGCTCGCGGCGGCCGGGGCTTTGTCGGCCGGAACATACATGGCGATGCCGATCACGACAACGAAGCCGATGACGGTGAGCACGCCAAAGCCGCCGGCCAGGATGAGCAGAATCCCTTGCGTGCGCTGCCTGGTCCAGAACACGAAACCTCCTGCGATCCAGTTGGACGGCGTGCCGAGTTGAAGGATCCGCAATCCGTGCTGCGCGATTGCCGATCGAACGCCGTCCAGCTTATACTCCGGTGGCGCAGGAAGAACAGGCTCGGCCGGCGTTGGGGGGCGGCAATGGATATTCTGGTCGTCGCCGGGTTCGCCTATCTTGCGACCATCGCCGTCTTCGTGTTCGGCATCCTGTCATCGGCGCTGCATCTCATCTTCTCCGGCGTGCGCATCCTGCGCCGCAGGGCTTCCGGGCTGAACTGGATCATCGCGCTGCGCTGGCTGTCGGTGGCCGCGTGCCTTGTCTGGCTGCTGATCGCCTACCTGCTCGGGCGGCTCCTCCACAGCGTCAGCGCGACGGTGGGCAGGGAATCCCTCACCAACCTCTTCGACATCATCGGCCTGGTTCCGCTGATGCTGCTTCCCGTGGTGCTGCCGCTCTTCGAGATCTGGCGCTATCGTCGAGCCTCGTCCCTGACGCTGGCCGCGCTCTCGGTCATTGCCTTTCCCGTCGTCATTGCCGCGACCGTGACGCTGATCTTTTCGCTGGCGGCGCAGACGGGCCAGTCGCGGCCGGGCGGCGGCGTCAGCCTGCCCGGCTATGAAAACGCCGCGCTCTATCACATCAGCCCGGACCCGATTAAGCCCCGAGGGCAGGCGATCGCCAGCGGGCTCGGCCTGCCGCATCTGAAGTCCAGCAAGCTCGACGCCGGTTCCTCGACCGATTTCGAGAAGCAGCGCGCCGCCTTGTGGCTGGACATGGCGCTGAACGACATCTCGTTCGAATGGTTCAGCGATGCGGGATGGCATTTCAGCGAACTGGACTTCAACACCGAGGACAGCGCGCTCCTGGCGGCGCTGCCCTATCTCTTCCGCTTCGCCTATGAGGCACTGTTCTGGGCGGTGGCGGCGCTGCTGCTGCAGGCGTTCGTGCGTTTCGTGCGCGAGACGGTGCGCCGCCACGCTGCCGACCCGGAGCCCGAACCGGAGACCGGCCCGACGGGGTAGGCGGCCTCCTACGGCACCAGCTTTGCGATCCATTCGGGTAAGGCGAAGGCGGCAGCGTGGATGGCGGGATTGTAATAGTCCGTCTTGAGTTTCGACCGCTTGTAAGCCGCCGTCGCGCGCCGGATGCCGGAGGGCGTGCCCAGCCGCTTGCCCTTGCTGGCCCAGGACAACGCCATGAAGCCGCCGATATAGGTCGGCACGACGGTCAGATAGAGGCCCGATTGCGGAAAGAATCCGGCCAGTTCGTTCAGCGCCTCGGTGATATCCCAGGGCTGGTAGAACGGCACGCCGGTCTGGAAGGTGGCGAAGCCGCCCGGCTTCAAGGCGCGCTTGACGCGGTCGTAGAAGGTCTCGCCGAACAGCGCCTTGCCGGGACCCACGGGATCGGGACGGTCGGCGACGATCAGATCGAAGCGCCCTTTCGAATCCGGCCGGCCGAGATATTCGAAGGCTTCGGCGATCTCGATCTTCAGCCGCCGGTCCTTGAACGCCCGGGCGTTGATCTCGGCGAAATAGGCCTTGCAGAGTTCCACCACGCGGCCATCGATGTCGACCAGCACGACTTCCTTCACACCTTTGTGCTTGAGCGCCTCGTCAGCGATGGAGAGGTCGCCGCCGCCGACGATCATCACGCGCTCGACCGCGCCATGCTCCAGCATCGGCAGGTGCGTCAGCATCTCGGCATAGGCGCTCTCGTCGCGCGTGGTGATCTGCACGATGTCGTCAAGTGTCAGCACGCGCCCGTTGGCGACGCTGTCGAAGATCTTGATGCGCTGAAAGGCGCTCTTCTCGTCGACGAGCAGTGCGCCGGAAACCTCGATGCTCTGGGCATAGCCCTTGTGCAGGCGCTCCTGAAAAGCTTTCGGCATGGGTGGTTCCTCTCGCGGCAGGCGTCGAAAAAGCGCGCCCGTATAGGATGCGCGCACAACGCTGTCCACCGCGCGAAGATTTGTGACACTGTTCACAGCGCATCGCGGTGACGCCTCCGCGACGCGCTCGTAAAAAATTACGCTTGAGGCACAAATTTTCTTGCATAGGGGGGCAACGTCCCTATATTCCGCACGTTCCTGCAAGGGAACGAAGCGGCGCGACGGCGTTACCGTCCGCCGCTTTCTTCTTGAGGCGCGTCCGGAAGTCCGTAAGGCCAAGGCGCAGGTGTCAACTCTTAACTGGGTAGGTGCCCGAAATGGCTAAACTCGCACTTGTTGCGGCGACCAAAGAAGCAAAGACGCCCCGCGTCCGCCCTTCCGCGAAACCCGTTCACGTTCCTGTCACCACGGCGAACGACGACCATAAAGACCACTTCATCACGCGCAATGGGCTGACCTTCGCAGGCAGTCACCTGATCATCGATCTGTGGGAGGCCGAGGGTCTCGACGACCGCGATCGTATCGAGCAGGCGCTGATCGACGCGGTGCAGGCGGCAGGTGCAACCCTGCTGCACATTCATCTGCACACCTTCACGGACGGCGGCGGTATCTCCGGCGTCGCCGTGTTGGCCGAGAGCCACATCAGCGTGCATACTTGGCCCGAGAAAGGCTATGCGGCGTTCGACGTGTTCATGTGCGGCGACGCGGAGCCGCGCAAGGCGCTCGGCGTGTTCAAGGCGGCGTTCAATCCGGGCCGCATCGTCGTCGGCGAGCACAAGCGCGGCGTTCTCTGATCCGGCGTCATTAACCAAGGGCGGAAACGGCTGACGCAAAGCCGTTTCCGCCCGTATGTCCCGTGACCTGAATTCGCTAGCATGGGTTTACGCCGCTCGAACCGTTCCGGGGCGAGGATGGCGCAAACCTCTATGGGCGGCTGCAGTGCGATACGACGCTGCGATCATCGGCGCGGGCGCGAACGGTCTGGCGGTGGCGGCGACGCTGGCCGGCGCTGGTCTGTCGGTCATCGTTCTGGAGCGCGCGCAGGCCTGCGGCGGCCGCGCCCTCACGCGCGAATTCCATCCGGGCTTCCGCGCCTCTCCCTTCTGCGACGAGATCGCGCCGATCCCGGCGGAGATTTTCCGCAGCCTCGATTTGGCGCGGCGCGGCGCCATCTTCGTGCCGCCATCCGCATCGTCGGCGCTGTGGCCCGACCGGAGCAGCGGATATCTGCCCTGGGCCGAGCCGCATTCTTCGATCTCGCGCCTGCTTGAAGCATCGCGTCGGCGCGGCGCCGATAGCCGCGCGCGGGCCCTTGCCGATGCCCTGACGCCCGCGCCGCGAAACTGGTTCGGCACGGCGCCCGTGCCGGCCGCATGGCTGGGCGAGGACTGGTCGCAGGTTTCGTTGGCCGACCTGCTGGAGGAATCCCTTCTCGATGCCGACAGCCGCGCGCATCTGATGGCGGCGGCGTTGAGCGGACGGACCGCCGATCCGTTTCTGGCAGGCACGGCGTTGCATCTGCTGGCGCCCGGCGATTCGGGATGCGAGATGGGCGGCCTGGCCAGGCTGGCCCATGCGCTGGAGGCGACGGCGCGCGCGGCCGGCGCGGAAATCTCGCTCGGCCTCGACGTCGCCGACATCCGCCACGCCAAGCAGCGCATGCGCGGCGTCGTTCTGGCCGACGGCACCGACATCGACGCGCGTGCAGTGATTTCGACGCTCGATCTCAAGCGCACATTCTTCTCGCTCTTCGCCTGGAAGGATTTGCCGCAGGCCATCGTCAGGCGCGTGTCGAGCTTCCGCCAGGCCGCCGCCACCGCGCGGCTGTTGCTGGCGCTGGACGCGCCGCCGTCCGTCGCGGCCGATTTCGCCGTCGGCGCGCTGCATGTCGCGCCCGGCGCTTCGAACTTCGCGGATGCCCATTCCGCGTGGCGCGCCGGAACGATCCCCGAGCATCCGCCGCTGACCCTGCGCCTAGTCTCCGCGGTCGATCCGAGCCTCGCGCCCATCGGCAAGGCGGTGATGACCGCGACGCTGGGCTGCATTCCCCATCATCTTTTCGACGGCCCCTGGACCCATGAGAAGCGCAACGCGCTGCGCGAGCGCGTGCTGGCGGATATCGAATCCGTCCTGCCGGGCACGGCGGCGCGCGTCCTCGCCACCGCCCTGATCGTGCCACCCGATATCGAGGAGACGCTGGGCCTCAGCGAAGGCGATCTCGACGGCGGCGAGATCGCGCCGGACCAGATGTTCGGCCTGCGCGGTTTCGCCGATTGTCCGGGCGGCCGCACGCCGGTCACGGGACTCTATCTCGGCGGTCCGTCCGCACCGGCGGGGCCGCTCGGAAGCTGCGTGTCCGGCGTCGTCGCGGCGCAGGCGGTGCTCGCCGATCTGAAAGCCGGGCACCTCGCATGAGCGAAGGCGGATCATACGATGCCGTGGTGATCGGCGCCGGCATCGGCGGACTGACGGCGGCGGCCTATCTCGCACGGGCCGGCCACAGCGTGCTGCTGCTGGAGGCGCAGGAGACGGCGGGCGGGACGTGCAGCGCCCTGGCGTCGCTCACAGGTGTTCGGGCGTCGCTGGGTGCTCACACGCTTCACGCGCTCGACCGCCGCGTGGTGAAGGATCTGGGACTTGTACGGCGCGGACTGAAATTCGTGTCGCGCGACATGCCGCTGATCGGCTTGCGGCCGGATGGCCGGCATCTGGTTCTGGGACGCGATGTCCATGCCGCTTCGCGCGCCATCGCGGCCTATGCGCCGGCGGATGCGCAGGCCTACAGGCTCTATCGCAAGGAGCTGTTCGCGCTGGCCCGCGCGCTACGGCCCTGGTGGTGGGAGGCGGAGAATGCCGCGCCGATGCCGCGACGCGCCTCCCATCGCCGGTTGCTGGCGCAGCTCGGAACGACGAGCGCGGTGGCATATCTGAGCGGCTGGTTCGAATCCGAGGCGCTGAAGGCGACGTTGGCCTTCGATGCGGTGTCGCCCTTCGTGCCGGGATCGGCGCTGACGCTGGTCTCGCGCGCGGCGCAGGAGATGTGCGGCCTCCAGGGCGCCGTCGCCGTGCCGCAGGGCGGTCCTGCCGCGCTGGCCCAGATGCTGATCGCTGCCGTCCGCGAGCAAGGCGTCGAGATAAGGACGGCGTCGCGCGTCGCAAAGCTGATCCTCGCAGGCAACGCCGTCGCCGGCGTCGCGCTCGAAAGCGGCGACAAGATTTTCGCGCCCATGGTGCTGTCCGATCTTTCGCGCCGCGCGACGCTGCTCGATCTCGCGCCGACCGCCTGCATCGGGCTGGCCCGCACGCAGGCGCTCCTGCGCGATGCTCCGCAGACGGGCGAGGCGGCAATGGTTTTTGTCCTCGACGCGGCACCGGAATTGGGCGGCCTTCAGGCGACGGCGCGTTTCGTCATCGCCGACCGGCTCGAAGCCTATGCAGGCGGGCGTACGCGCCGCCTGCCCGACGACCTCGTTCTGGAAGCGGTGATACCCACCGCGGCCGAGCCCGCCCTGGCGCCGTCCGGGCAGCATGTCCTGTCGGTGCGGGTGCATGGCCTGCCGCTCGCCGTGGACGGCGGATGGGCGGCAATGGCGGCGCCGCTGGCCGGCCGAGTCGTCACGCTATTGGAGCGCCATATGAAGCATTTGCGCCGGCATATCGTCGGCGTGGATATCCGCCTGCCGAACGCGATGCCCGTTCGTGACGGCAATTCCTTCGGCGGCCGGTTGCTGGCGCCGTTCGCGCGGCGTATCGCGACGCCGATCGAAGGTCTTCTGCTTTGCGGCGGCGCGGCCGAGCCGGTCGATGCGGTGTCCGGACGGGCGGGACGCCTCGCGGCGGCGATGGCTGCGGTCCGGCTGGCGCGGGAGAGAGCCCGATGATCGCGCCGCTCATCCGCGCCACGCCGTTTCACGCGCGGGCCGCCGCCGCCAACCGGCTCAATGCCTGGCAGGCGCGCAACGGCTGGACGCTGGCCTCCGCCTATGGCGATCCGCATGGCGAAGCCCTGGCGGCGCGGCTGACGGCGGCGGTCGCCGACATCTCCTGGCGTTGGCGCCTGATGATCGAGGGGCCGCGTGCCGAGGAATTCCTCGCGCGATTGCTGACGCGCGATCCGGCCCGGCTCGTTCCCGGCACCGCGTTCAAGGCGCTGTGGCTCACCGACCGCGGCGGTCTGCGCGGCGCCGGCGCGCTGGCGCGCTACGGAAGGGAGTCATTTCTTCTCATCGCCGCGGCGCCGGATTTCGATTGGATCGCGCGCGGCGCCGCGCTCTTCGACGTGCGTGTTCACGAGATCGCGCAGCAAGAGGGCGGGCTGTCGATTGTCGGACCTTATGCGGCCAAGGTGATCGCCGCGGCGGGCTTGGACGGCGCGCTCGACGGGCTCAAATTTCGCAAGCTGTTCTGGGGCGGGCTCGACGTGACGCTGTCGCGCTTCGGCGAGCATGGCGGCTACGAAGTGTGGTGCAAGGCGGACGATGCGGCGCTTGTCTGGGACCGCATCCTGGGCGCGGGCGCGCCGTTCGCGCTGAAGCCCGCAGGGTTGAACGCGATGGACGTGCTCGACCTGGAGGCCGGTATTGTGCGGCCCGGTCGCGACTATGAGCCGGCCGAGGGCGGTTTCGTCACCACGCCGTCGCCCATCGAGCTTGGCCTAGAATCCCTGGTCGATGTCGACCACGCGATTTTCAACGGCCGCAGGGCCTATCTTCAGGCTCCGCGCGTCCAAACGCGCGTGGGCATCGAACTGGACGGCGAGGCGCCGGTCCCGCACACACCGCTGTTGCGCGACGGCCGGATCGTCGGGCATACGCTGGGTTCCCTCTATTCGCCGGCGCTGCGTCGCGCCATCGCGCTGGCCGTGGTGGACTTGGATGTCGCGGAGCTGGGCACACAATTGATGCTGAACTCGAACGCTGCGACGGCGCGGGTCTGTGCCTTGCCCTTCCTGCCGATCCCCGACGGAATGGGTCCATAGGCGCGTTAAATCGAAGAAAGCTCTTAGGGACGGATTGCGCGCGCCTGTGCAGCATGGTTGGAAGCCGGTGCGATGATCGATCCGGATACCGACCTTGTGGCGCGGGCCGGCCGGGGTGACCGTGCCGCGGCACAGGCGTTGATGGCGCGTCACCTGCCGAAGATGCTGACCGTGGCGCGGCGCATGCTCGGCGATCCCGCCGCGGCCGAAGACGCGGTGCAGGATGCCTTCCTCAAGCTCTGGACCCATGCGGCGCGCTGGCAGCCGGGAAAGGCCAAGTTCGAGACCTGGCTGTACCGGGTCACGGTCAACAAATGCTATGACCGGCTGCGCCGCCGCGGCACGGCCAGGCTCGAAGAGGCGGAGGAGGTCGCCGATCCGGCGCTGCCGGCGGATTCGGTGATGGAAAACGCCGCGCTGGCCAGGGAAATCGAAGCGGCGCTGGCGACGTTGCCCGAGCGGCAGCGGGCCGCCATTCTGCTTTGTCACAATCAGGACTGCAGCAATATCCAGGCGGCGGAGATTCTGCAGATCAGCGTTGAAGCATTGGAATCCCTGCTGGCGCGGGGGCGCAGGACGTTGCGGGCCCGGCTGGGGCATCTGAAGGACGGGTAGGAAAATGGGGACGGCGGACGAGGTTTTATCGCGGGCAGCGGCGGCGGATGATGCGGCCTGGCTCGATCACGCGCTGAAAGGACTTCCCTCCGTGCCGGTGCCGGCGGCGCTGGAGACGCGGATTCTGGCGTCCTTCGAGGTTGTGACCGAACGCCGCAAGCGGGGACTGGCGGGCGCGGTCGACCGGCTCGCGGGACGGCTGCGCGACGCGGTCTGGCCGGGCGTGCCGGTATGGCGGCCCGCGGCGGCTCTGGCACTTTCGCTGGCTCTCGGCATCGCGGCCGGAACGGTCTTTCCGCTCGAAGACATGATGGCGGATGGCGGCGAACAGATCGCCAGCATCGCGCTCGACGCGCCGCCGGCCTTCGATCTGGGGGAGAATTCGTGAGATGAGCGACATCGTCGCGCCGGCGAAGCGTCAGCCCGGCGTGGCGCTGATCGTGTCGCTCTGCCTGAACGTGGCGCTGATCGGACTGATCGCCGTCGCGATGTGGCGCACCGGAATGCGCCCTCTCGAACCGCGCGAGGCCAAGGTCGCGCTGGGCGCGCAGGCGCTGATCCGCCTGGTGCCGGCCGAAAAGGCCAAGATCGAGGCCATCATCGGGACCCACCACCAGAAGCTGCACGAATTGCGCACCCGTGCCTTGCAGGCGCGGGCGGACTCCTTTCGCATGCTGGCGGCGTCCGATTTCAACGCGGCAGACTTCGCCGGATCGCTTGCTGCGGTGCAGAGCGCGGATGCCGCGCTCGAAACCGAGACCATGAAGCTGACCGCCGAAAGCGTTGCCGCCCTGACGCCGGCGGAACGCGAAGGCGTTGCCGGCCAGATGCAAAAACCGGACCGCGTCTGGCTGCGCCGCTTCTTTCACCGGCGCTGACAGGACGGATCTTTACGGCGCGTGCGAAGCCCGCACGCGCTACAGTCCCGCGCGGATTTCGGTCCAGGCGCTGACGATCTCTTCCTTGTTCTTCAGGCGTTGCTGGAAAATTCCGCTTTTGAGGACGGTCTCGACGTCGCGCGGGATGCCGAGATTCTCGAAAGTTGCGTTGGGGACTTTGGACAGGGTGGATTCGTTGGCCGGTTCGTCGCCGATCTTCATGATCGTGTAGTCTGCGCCCTCGTCGCCGATCATCGAGTCGATCAGCGCGGTCGCCTTGGCGGCGTCGGACGGGTTCTTGTGCATCACCAGGCCGCAGACATAGGTGAAGATGCCGCCCGGCGAATTCATATAGGCGACCGGCCTGCCTTCGCGGTGCAGCGTGGAATAGACGACGCGCCACGACATCGCCGCGACGATCTCGCCCGAGGCCAGGCCCTGGACCAGCGCGGTGTCATCGCTGGTGATCATGCGGGTCTGCTTGACCAGCTCGCGCAGCTTGTCCTGCACCCGGCTCCATTGCGCGTCGCTCATGTGATAGGCGTCGACGCCGATCATGCGGGCGATGAAGGGCACCACGTCGTCGACGCCGTCGAGCACCGCGACACGGCCGCGATATTTCGGATCGAACAGGATGTTCCAGCTCGGATGCCTGGCATATTCGGGCGCCAGGTCGGTGCGGAACGTCACCGAGGTGTTGCCCCAGTAATGCGGCACGAACCACACTGTGTTCGGCCCCGCGGCGATGCCGGGCAGGGCGCGCAGGGTCGGCGAGATCTTGCTCCAGTTCGCAAGCTTCGTCGTATCGACCGGCTGCAAGATTCCGGCTTCCTGCCAGCGGGGAAATTCGTAATAGCAGGGGCCCATCACATCGGGCGTGAAGCCGGCGCGCATCTTGGCGAAGGCCTCGTCCTCGTCGGCGAAGATCGTGATCTTGGGCGTCTCGTGATATCTGCGCTCATATTCGGCAAGGAAGGGCGGATTCATGTAATCCTCCCACTGGAACAGCGCGACCGGGCCCGGCTGCGCCCGTCCCGAACCCGCCGAAGGACGCAGGAGCAGGAACGCCGCGGCGGCGGCGACCAGAACGGCGCCCGCGATGATCCAAAGCCTGTTCATGCGCCGCCCCTGTGCCTGCGCAGGAAAACCTAGTGTTTGCGCCCCCGCATCGCAATCCGGGCCGGCAATCGCCCGGCTCTGTCTTTTTTGCGTCCGCGACAGCGCCTATGATCGCGCCATGAACAAGCCGACTCCCACGCCGCCTTTCGCGCGGCCCGCTTTTGTCGAGGCGGCGCGCCGCCGCTTCGAGGCCTTGCGCGCGCAGCAGCCGGACATCCAGTTCGTCGATGCCATCCTGGCCGACATCTGCGGTACGCTGCGCGGCAAGCGCCTGCCGGTGGACGACACGGCGCGGCTGTTCGAATCGGGGATGCAGATTCCGCAATCGATCTATCTGATGGATGCGAGCGGCGAGATGGTCAATCCGTTCGGCCGCGGCATCGGCGACGGCGATCCCGACGGCACCGCCTGGCCGATTCCGGAATCGATCTCGCCAGTATGGGGCGAGGGCCCCGGGCGGGCGCAGATGCTGATGACGCTGCGGGACGAGAAAGGTACGGCCCACGCCGCGGAACCGCGCGCCGCGCTGGAGCGCGTCCTGCAGCGGTTCGCCGAATTGAAGCTTTGCCCGGTGACGGCGCTCGAACTGGAATTCTACCTGATCGATCGCCAGCGCGGTGCGGACGGCGCGCCGCAGCCGCCGCTCGATCCGCGCAGCGGCCGGCGCGAACACGCCAATTCGGTCTACGGCATCGACGACCTGGACCGCTATCGCGCCTTCCTCGGCGCGCTCAGCGACGCGGCCGCAACGCAGAACCTTCCGGTCAGCGCCACCAGTTCGGAATATGCGCCGGGCCAGTTCGAGGCCAATCTCCGCCACCAGGCCGATGCGCTGCTGGCCGCCGACCATGCCGTGTTCCTCAAGCAGATCGTCATGGCGGCGGCGCTGGCGACCGGGTTCGACGCCACCTTCATGGCCAAGCCCTATCCGGATCGCGCCGGCACCGGCCTGCACGTGCATGTCAGCGTTCTCGACGAGAAGGGCCGCAACATTTTCGACGATGGAAGTGCTGCCGGCTCCGTTGCGCTGCGCCATGCCATCGGTGGATTGCAGGCGCTGATGCCGGGATCGATGGCGCTGTTCGCGCCGTCGCTCAATTCCTATCGCCGCTTCCAGCC
>JAATGL010000054.1 GCA_015654705.1 Alphaproteobacteria bacterium
GAGATCGAGCAGCCAGGACGAGAGCACGCTGCCGCGGCTCCAGACGTCCGCGATGTCCGACACGTCGAGCGTTAAGCGCTCGTCCTCGGGCATGTCCTTGGAGTCCTTGTTGCGCAGGATATCGATGCCTTCGGCATAGGCCTGCATCAGGCCGTATTCGATGCCGTTATGCACCATCTTGACGAAATGCCCGGCGCCGACCGGACCGGCATGGATGTAGCCCGCCTCCGGTCGCGGATCGGCGTCCGCCGGCCGCCTGGTGCGCGAAATGCTTCCGATACCCGGCGCCAGGGTTTTCAGGATCGGATCGAGCGCGTCGACCGCGTGCTTGTCGCCGCCGATCATCATGCAGAAACCGCGCTCCAGACCCCAGACGCCGCCCGAGGTGCCGATATCGACATAGTCGATGCTCTTGTCCTTCAGCGTCTTGGCGCGACGGATATCGTCGCGATATAAGGTATTGCCGCCGTCGATGATCGTGTCTCCGGAGCTGAGCAGAGCGCTCACAGCGGAAATGGTCTCTTCAGTCACCTGCCCGGCCGGAAGCATGATCCAGACGGCGCGCGGCGGCTGAAGCTGGTGGACCAGATCGGCGATGTCCTTCGCCGCAACGGCTCCTTCCTTCACCAGAGCCGCGACCGGGTCGGGGTGGCGGTTGTAGACCACGCACGCGTGATCGCCCCGCAGCAGGCGCCGCGCTATGCCCATGCCCATCCGGCCGAGTCCGATTATTCCGATCTGCATGTGCTTCGCTCCTCAAAAGATGGCCAGCCGCTCGTGCGAGCGGATTTCTGCGCTTGCCGGCACGGTCGCTCAGGTCGGACGCGCCGCCAGCGCACTCGCCACGAGAGAGTAGCCGCCGAACAGCATGTCGATCCCGACCAGCAGGCCCAGCGCCCACACCGCGGACGCCGGAAGTGCTGCGAGGATGATCCCGGCCAGCAACAGGTCGAGCACGCCATTGACGACGAACCAGCCCCACCGTTGCGAGAGTTGCCGGCGATGCTCGATGCCGAACATGATCATGATGAAGCCGTCGGCGACGAGAAAGGCGGTGAGGACGAATGTCAGGGAGATGACGCTGCCGATCGGCCAGCCGATCAACACGGCACCCACGGCGATGCTGGCGATCGCCGAGGCCAGGGCCCACCAGAATCCCGCAGCACTGCGCGCCATCATGGTGGTGGCAAGCCCCATGCCGCCGCCGATCAGGAACAGCCAGCCGAGGAGAAGCGCGATCGCCAGGCTCGCGACCAGCGGCAGGACGATGGCGACGGCGCCCAGAACCATCAGGACGATGCCCTCGATCAGGAACAACTGCCAATGGGCGCGCAGTCCGCCCGCCGAGGGGAGAAGCCCAACCTCCACATCCGAGGTTTGGATTGGATTGGTCATGTCCTGTCTCCCAGGCTGCAGGAAAATGGAACCCGTCTGGAAGCGTACCGGAAACGGAGCGGGTGCGCCACGCGTATCCCAAAACTATTGCTGGCTCCGCGCCGCCATTGCTATTCGACCGCTGCCGCCGCATGGCCCGAACCGGCCGGGCGGCGCGCCAGCCAGACCACGCCGATCATCGCCAAGCACAGCCAGCCGGAAATCCAGAACAGATCGTCGGACGCCAGAAGGTAAGCCTGTGCGTTGAGTTCGCGCGCCAGCACGCCATAGGCCTGCAGATCGCCGAAGCCGATCTGGTGCAGGCGGTCGAGCGAGAATTGCGTCGTGGGGCTGTAGAGCGTGGTGGCATCCGCCAGCCGGCTCTGGTGCAGCGCCTCGCGGCGATCCCAGAACGTCGTGATCAGCGACGCAGCGAAGGCGCCGGCGGTGATGCGGGAAAAATTGGAAATGCCGGATGCCGAGGGAATGCGCTCCGGCGCGATGCCGTCCAGCGAGAGCGTGACCATGGTCACGAAGAAGGTGCCCATGGCGAGGCCCTGCACCAGAAGCGGCATCACGAAATCCCAGAAGCCCGCGTCATTGGTGTAACCTGCGCGCATGAAATAGGACGCCGCGAAAGACGCAAACGCGACGGTCGCCACCCAGCGCGCGTCGATGCGCGACAGCATCCTCGCCGCAAACGGCGTGACGAGCACGGCGACGACGCCGCTGGGCGCCGCCACCAGTCCCGCCCAGTTGGCGGTGTAGC
>JAATGL010000223.1 GCA_015654705.1 Alphaproteobacteria bacterium
TGAGCTGGTTGCGGATCGAGACGGCGATGCGTTCGGGGCTGGCCGGCTTGACCAGGAAATCGTTGGCACCGGCGCGCATTGCCTCGACCGCGGAATCGATGCCGCCCTTGGCGGTCAGCACGATGACGGGAAGATCGGGATGGCCGACGCGCAGCTTGGCCAGCACTTCGAGCCCGTCCATGTCGGGCATCACCAGGTCGAGCAGCATCAGCGCGATCTGATCGCCGCGCGGCCCGTTGACAAGGTCGAGCGCCGGCCCGCCGCCGGGCGCGGTGACCGCCGACATGCCGCTGCGCGTGATCGCGGCCTCGAGCAGGCGGCGCTGCACCGGATCGTCGTCAACGATGAGAATGGTCTGCGCCATCGCGTTTCCTTGGGCCGTGAGCGCGATCATCGCCCGCCACAGGTAAAGGGGGATTTAAACTCTGTCCTTACGCGGGACAGGCGGCTTACGATTGTGTGTCGGCAAAACGTGGTGAATCAGGGGTTAAACGATGAGCGGGACATCCGTCGGCTATTGGGAATTCTTTGCCGAAGAAGCCAGGCGCACCGGCGCGCCGCTCTATGTGCGCTTCAGCGAGGGCGTCGCAAAGGACGCTGCGCTGCAGGATCTGGCGGCACAGGCGCGCGTCGGACAGCCGCAGGCCAACATCCTGTTCGCCGCGGTGCATTTTCTTCTGCTGCGCGGCGCGGATCATCCGCTGCGCCGCTACTATCCCAACCTGAACGGCGGCGCGCGGCGCGACGGCGAGAACGTTTTTCCGCTGTTCGCCGATTTCTGCGCGCGCCGGCGCGACGAACTCCTGCCGCTGATCCGGTCGCGCGTGACCAACACCAATGAAGTGGCGCGTTCGGGCACGCTGAACGCCGGCTTCCGCGCGCTGGCGCAGGAGGCGGATGAGCCGCTGCACCTGATCGAGGTCGGGCCGAGCGCGGGACTCAACATGATCTGGGACCGCTATCGCGTGCGCTATATCCGCGGCGCGGAGAATTATTGCACCGACGCGGCGGGCGCGACGCTGACGATCGACGTGGAACTGAAGGGCGAAAAGATTCCACCGCACGGCCCGGCGCCGGAAATCGCCCGCCGCATCGGCCTGGAGCGCAACCCCGTCGATCTTTCCGATGCCGACGATCGCGACTGGCTGCGCGCGCTGGTGTGGCCCGACCAGGCCGGGCGCTTCGCGCGGCTGGCGGCGGCGCTGGACATCCTCGGCGAGGCCAGGCCCGAGATTCTGCGCGGCGACGCGCTGGAACTGCTGCCCGATGTGCTGGGCCAGGTGCCGCAGGGCGAGACGGTCTGCGTCTATCACAGCTTCGTCACCTATCAGTTCTCGCAGGAGATGCGGGCCGCCTTCGATGCCCTGCTGACCGCCGCGGGTCTGCGCCGCACGGTCTGGCGGCTCAGCCTGGAAGGCCGCACCGACCATGAATGTCTGCTGACGCTGCGCCGCTACCGGGACGGCACAAGAGAGGAGCGCGTCCTCGCCCGCGCCCATTCGCACGGCGCCTGGCTTGAGTGGCTGGCCTGAGCGTGCCAGCCTTGGCGCATGAGCGACGACGACTCCGCGCCCGTTCCGCCCGTTCCGGGCGTGCGGCCCGCCATGTTCGCCGTCAACGAGAACCAGGGTCCGCTGGCGCCGCTGGCCGGGTCGCCGCCGCCTTCGCCGCAATGGTTCCCGCAGGCGCTGTCGCATAAGGCGGAAAGCTGCTTCGTCGAGGTCGATGGCGCGCGCATCCACTATCTGCGCTGGGGCGAACGGTCGCGCCCCGGCCTGCTGCTGGTTCACGGCAACGCCGCCCACGCCCATTGGTGGGATTTCATCGCGCCGTTCCTGGCACGCGATTACAACGTCGCCGCCATCGACCTTTCGGGCATGGGCGACAGCCAGTGGCGGACGGCCGGCTATGCAATGGAACTGTTTGCGCGGGAGGAGATCGCGGTCTGCGAGGACGCCGGCATGTTCGTGCCGAGCGAGCCGCCGATCATCGTCGCGCACAGTTTCGGCGGCTTCGTCACCATCCTGACTGGGGCGCTGTATGGCGAGAGGCTGGCGGGCACCGTGATCGTCGATTCGCCGGTCAATCCGCCGGACCGGCCGGGCGGTCCGCCCGCCCGCACGATCAAGCCGCATCACGTCTATCCCACCCTGGCCGAGGCGCTGGCGCGTTTCCGCCTGATGCCGCCGCAGACCTCCGAGAACCTGTTCCTGGTCGATTGGGTGGGGCGCCA
>JAATGL010000232.1 GCA_015654705.1 Alphaproteobacteria bacterium
GACTTGCCGGTGCCGTGATAGCCCTGGATCATCACGCGCCGGTTGAAGGCGAAGCCCGCCAGGATCGCCAGCGTGGTCTCGCGGTCGAAGCGATAGGCCTCGTCGCGATCCGGGACGTATTCGTTGGGCGTGCTGAACGCCGGCACTTTCATCTTGGCGTCGATGCCGAACGCCTTGCGCACATCGACGGTCGTATCGGGCATGGCCGCGGCGTCGAGGCCTTCTGTCTCACTCGTCATGTGGCTTGGTCCGGCTCAAATGTCTTCGGCGGAAGGCCGCCGCTGAGGGGAGGGCGCCGCAAAGCGCGCCTAGGTCAGCCCGGAGGCGCGCAACACGCCATAGGCCTTGATAACCTGCTTCAGACGCTCTTCGGCGCCCCGATCGCCGCCGTTCGCGTCGGGATGAAACCGCTTCACGAGTTCCTTATACCGCGCCTTGATCTCGATCAAGGTGGCGGACGGTTCCAGGTTCAGCGTGTCGAAGGCGGTGAGCTGCAGCCGGGTGATCTGGCGCTCCGGGCGGCGCGGCGTGCTGGGCTCCTTCTTCGGCTTGGTGGCGCCGAAGGCGTTGTCGAACTCGAAGCCGCCGAACGGATTGTGCATGCGCGCCGCGCGCTTGCCGAGCGGCCAGGTCGGGCGGTGGCCGATCGCCGCATCGTTGCGGAAACTCTCGATCTGGCGCTCGCTCATGCCCTGGAAATAGTCCCACGATTCGTTGTGCGCGCGGGCATGGGCGAGGCAGAGCCAGATATGCTTGGCCAGCTCCTCGCGGCTCTTGGGCACGCGGAAGGCGCCTTCCTCCTTGCAGCCGGGCGCGGCGCAGGGGCGCACCTGGACCGCCGCGGCCGCCATGACGGCGGCATCCGGCTTGATGCGGATGGTCTCCCGGAAGCGTGAATGGGTGCGTGGTTTCGCCATTTGCGAATTATGGGGAGGAGTCGTGAAAAAACAAGAAAACGTATTGCTTGACAGGACGCGCAAACGCGTCGATGGCTCGCGCATGACGGTGGCCGAGACGATCCGAACGAAGTTAACCGCCTCCTTCGCGCCGGCCGCGCTCGAGATCGAAGACGAAAGCGCGCGCCATGCCGGCCATGCCGGAGCGCAACCCGGAGGCGAAACGCACTTCCGTGTGCGCGTCGTCTCGAATGCTTTCGAAGGCCTGTCGCGGGTGGAGCGCCAGCGCCGCGTCTATGCCGCGCTGGCCGAGGAGCTCAAATCGCGCGTCCATGCGCTCTCGCTGACCACGCTGACGCCGGCGGAGGTCTGGAACGAGCATTAGGCGGGCGGCGCGGCGTCCGCGGCCGCGCTGGGCGGGATTACGCGCAGGGCGGTGATCTGGTTGCGCTGGCGGCGCAGGACTTCGAATTTGTAGCCGAAGAAGGCGAAGCGCTGGCCGACCTCGGGAATGGTGCGGGCCTCGTGGATGACGAGGCCCGCGATCGTGGTGGCCTCCTCGTCCGGTAGGTTCCAGTCCAGATCGCGGTTGAGTTCGCGCACCGGCACCGTGCCGTCGATCAGGTAGGAGCCGTCCTGCTTGCGGCGGACATCCGGCCGCGCGGCGGCCTCGTGCTCGTCGGGAAGATCGCCGAAGATCTCGTCGAGGATGTCCTCCAGCGTCACCAGCCCCTGCAGCGCGCCATATTCGTCGACCACCAGGGCGAAGCGCGCGCGCTTCTCGCGGAACGCGGCCAGCTGCTCCTCGGCGCTGGTCGTGTCGGGCACGAACCAGGGCGGCGAGGCCAGCGCCATCACGTCGATGCCGGCATAGGACCCGCCATTGCGCACCAGCGCGCGCACCACGTCCTTGGTGTGGAGCACGCCGACGATGTTGTCGGGCTGCCCGCGCCACAGCGGCACCCGCGTGTGGTTGGACGCCATCAGCCCTTCGAGCAATTGCTGCACCGGCTCATCGGCATTGGCCGTCGTCATGTTCTTGCGGTGAACCATCATTTCGGCGACGCTGAGGTCGCGCAGGTCGAGGATGCCGCCGATCATGTCGCGGTGCTCGCGCTCGACGGTGCCTTCCTTGTGATGCAGTTCGACGGTGCCGCGAATCTCCTCATGCGCCGGCACGACCTCCTCGGTCTCGGCCTGTTTCACGCCGAAGATTCCCAACAGATGCCAGACGAGGAACTGCACGCCGTTGACCACGGGCCCCAGGATCGCCACCGCCTTGCGCACCGGCCAGGCCACCGCCAGCGCGAAGCGGTCGGTGCGGGCGATGGCCAACGTCTTGGGCAGGACCTCGCAGAACACCAGGATGATGAAGGTCATCGCCACGGTGGTGACCGCGACGGCGCGCGGGCCCAGGGTCGCGGCGAGGATGGCGGTGGCGAGCGACGACGCCAGGATGTTGACGAAAGTGTTGCCCAGCAGCAGCGCGCCGATCAGCTTCTCGCGATCGGCGACCAGCCGGTTGACGTTGGCGGCGGCGCGCGAGCCGTCCCTTTCCAGTTGGTGCATCTTGCCGCGCGAAACCGCGGTCAGCGCCGTCTCCGAGCCGGCGAAGAACGCTGATACGACAAGCAGCAGCGCAATCGCGCCGATCCAGAGCAGGAAGGAAGACGGGTCCATGGCGAAAACCTTGCGTAAAATATTTTCTAGGAGGAAAGCACGTCTCTGACGGCGCCGAGCGGAACCTCGCTCGTCGAAAAGGCCCGGCCGAGGCCGCGCAGCAGCACGAAATGGATGCGGCCGTCCTTCACCTTCTTGTCGTGCCCCATGTGTTCGAGCAGGAGGTCGACCGCGGGCCGCGGGCCGGGAATATCGGCGATGGCGGCGGGCAGGCCGACCGCCCTCAGATGGCGGACGAAACGGTCCGCGTCCTGGCCCGCGCACAATTCGAGCGCCACCGACAGCTGGAACGCCAGCGCCATGCCGATGGCGACGCCTTCGCCGTGCAACAGGCGGTCGGAAAATCCGGTCGCCGCCTCCAGCGCATGGCCGAAGGTGTGGCCGAGATTGAGCAGCGCGCGCTCGCCGCTCTCGCGCTCGTCGCGCGCGACGATGTCGGCTTTCATCCGGCAGGAATGGGCGACGGCATGGACCATCGCCGCGCCATCGCCGGACAGGGCGGCGGCGCCATGACCCTCCAGCCATTCGAAGAAGTCGCGGTCGCCGAGCGCGCCGTATTTGGCGATCTCGGCATAGCCGGCCAGCAATTCGCGCCTCGGCAGCGTCGCCAGCACTTCGGTGTCGGCGATCACGATCCTGGGCTGGTGGAACAGGCCGACGAGGTTCTTTCCCTGCCGCGTGTTGATCGCCGTCTTGCCGCCGACCGAAGAATCGACCTGCGCCAGTAGCGTCGTGGGGATCTGCGCGAACGCGATGCCGCGCTTGAGGATGCCGGCGGCAAACCCGGTCAGGTCGCCGATCACCCCGCCGCCCAGCGCCACGATCAAGCCGCCGCGATCCACGCCGCTCGCCAGCAGGTCGCCGCAAAGCTGCTCCAGGCCGCGAAAGCTTTTGATGCCTTCGCCCGGCTCCAGGACGATGGGGCGCGCGTCGATGCCGGCGTTGCGCAGGGCGTTCAAAGTCCGATCCAGATGCAGACCGGCGACATGCGCATCGCTCACCACGGGCGTCGGCCCATGCGTCAGGTTCCGCAGCAGCGCGCCCGCGTGCCCAAGCAATCCCGGCCCGACATGGATGTCGTAGCTGCGCGCGCCCAGGCCCACCGTGATCGTTTCGCTCATGCGCCCTCGCACAATCCGCGGCTTTTCAAGGCCGCCAGGATACGCTCCAGCGCGACCGTGTGCGGCCCGTCCTCGCTTTCGACCGTCAGATCCGCCTCGGCATAGACCGGCGTGCGCTCCGTCAGCAGACGTTCCAGCGTGGCGCGCGGATCGGCATTGCGCAGCAGGGGCCGGTTGTCGCGCCGCTGCACGCGCGCCAGCAGCACGTCCACGGGCGCCTTGATCCAGACCGTGACCGCGCTCTCCTTCAGCCGCGCGCGCGTATTGGGATCGATGAAGGCGCCGCCGCCGGTCGCCAGCACATGGGGCGACTCGGTCAGCAGCCGCGCGATGACCCGGCGCTCGCCGGTGCGGAAGGCGCCCTCGCCATAGCGCTCGAAAATCTCCGCCACCGAGCAGCCGGCCGCCAGTTCGATCTCGCCGTCCGCATCCCGGAACGGTACGTCGAGGCGCGCCGCCAGCCTGCGGCCGATCGAGCTTTTCCCCGCCCCCATCATGCCCACCAGCGCCACCGTGCGGCTCAACCGTGTCATGGCTTCCGCTTACAGGCTCTTGGTCCGGCCCGCCAGCGGGACTTGCGCGGCCGTCTGCATTTCCGCCACAAAGGCCGGAGAGACTCAGACATGCGCGCGAGACGAACGAATTTGGGCAATGAAGGCATAGGCTGGGCGTCATGGCTCGGCATCACGGCGATGCTGGTATGCGTCCTGGGCGCGGTCGGGCTTGCGGTCTATGGCGGGATGATCCAGCCGCCCGTCCGGCATTACGAGCAGGTCGTGCCGGATGATCATCTCCCGCATTAGCCTTGCCGCGGCCGCCCTCGCGCTGGCGGCGTGGGGCGCGCAAGCGCAGACCGGCGACACGGGCGGCGACGCCACCGCGCCGCCGCGCGCGCTGAACGGACCGCCTTCGGGCGAGCAACCGCCCGACGTTTCCACCGACGATCTCCAGTCCGACGTGCCGGAACCGGCGAAGCAGCCGCCCGCTGCGTCCGGCGACCAGCCCTCCGAAAGGCCGCAGACGCCGCGGGCCCAATCCGTCGATACGGTCCCACTGGCGCCGCCCGAGGCGCCCAAGCCGCAGATCGAAGTCAATGCGCTGGGCACAATCGACGGTGCGGCGGCGGGCCTGCTCGACCCCGGCAATGGCGGTTTCGATTCCAACATGTGGGCGGGTTCCACGCGCGGCGCGATCGAGGCCCTGCTGTCCCGCGTTCCGCTGGCCACGTCTGACAGCGCCGTTCGCGCGCTGGCGCGGCGTCTGGTCCTGACCAAGGCCGACACGCCACCCGGTTCCGGCAAGCGCTCGCTCCTCGCCATCCGCATCGGAAAGCTGCTCGAGGCCGGGATGATCGACGATGCCGGCGCGCTGGCGGCGGCTGCGCAGGTCAAGGACGATCCCGATCTGGCGCGCGTGCAGGCCGATGCGATCCTGATCGCCGGCCGCGCCGGCGACGCCTGTTCCGACAAGACCGCTTTGCGCCAGACGCAGGGCGATCTCTTCTGGCTGGAGCTGCGTGCCTATTGCGCGGCGGCGTCCGGCGACGGCGCCACCGCCGATCTCACGCGCAGCGTGATCGACGCGCAGGGCCTGACGGACGGCGCCTACAATATCCTGGCCGGCGATGTGCTGACCGGCGCCCAGAAGCCGCCGGGTCCGATCGCCAAGCCGAATGCGCTGCACCTGTTCCTGTTGCGCAAGGCAGGACTTCCGATCGGCGACAAGCTCGCCGCTACCTTCGGCACATCGGCGGAACTTCTGCTGCTGCGCGATCCGCGCAATCCGCCGGAGGCGCGCCTCGCCATCGCGGAACATCTTGTGCGGACCGGCGCGGTCGGTGTGGTCGAACTGAAGGCCATCGCCGATGCGCAGGCCATCACCGCCGATCGCACCGCCAATGCGGCCGCGGCCGCACCGAAGCTGCCGTTTCTTGCGGGGCAGGTCCTGCTCCGCCGCGCGGCCCAGCTCGAATCGCGGCTCGCCACCAAAGCGGCGCTGGTGCACCAGGCGCTGACGCTGGGCGACAAGGCCGGCCTGTTCGAAATCGCCTCGAACCTGCAGGCCGATGTTGCCGCCTCGATTGATGCCGTTGCGGCGCCGGCCGGCCGGGCGCCCCTCATCGGCTGGTCGCTGCTGCTGGCTGGCAAGTCCGCCGCCGCGGCGCATTGGCTGGGCGACAATGACGCGGCGAAGGCGGTGCTCGATCTGGTCGCAGGCCGGGACGACGGCCCGCAGGCCGCGCTCGGCGCCATCGCGGCGCATGTCGGCACCGACCCGATGCATCCCGATTCGGCGCACGCCATCGAGGCGTTGTTGCTGGGCGTGTCCGATGCGCTGGGGCGGCCGATGCCGTCTGGCGCCAAGGCTGCGGCCGCGACCGCCGCCGCCGGGCACTGGCCGGGACGGCGGCCCGACGATGCCGCCATGCAGGCGATGGTGCAGGCCGCCGCCGCGCCGGACCGCAAGGGCGAGGCCGTGCTGCGCATCCTCGATATCGTCGGCGCGAAGGGGCCCGGCGATCTGGCGCCCGACATCACCATCGAAATGGTGCGCGCGCTGCGCGAGATGGGATTGAAGGACGCCGCGCGCGCGCTGGCGATCCACGCACTGCTGCTCTATCGCCCGGCCGCGCCGTGACGCGGGCGCCGAACGCTGCGCTGATCGAATCCTTCCTCGACATGATGAGCGCGGAACGCGGCGCTAGCATCAACACGATGTCCGCCTATCGCCGCGACCTGCTGGATTTCGCCGCCGACGCCAGGCGCGCCACGCGCGACGACGTCAGGCGCCACCTCGCGCAATTGTCGGCGGCGGGAACGGCCGGCTCGTCGCAGGCGCGCAAGCTCTCGGCATTGCGGCAGTTCTTCGGCTTCCTCTACAGCGAAGGCATCCGCACCGACGATCCGACCTCTGCCATCGACGCACCCCGGCGCCAGCGCCCGCTGCCGAAAATCCTCACCCGCGACGACATCGATGCCCTGATCGAGGCGGCGCGGCGCGAGGCCGCCAAAGATGCCGAAGGCGTGCGGCTGCTCTGTATCGTCGAGATGCTCTATGCAGCGGGCCTGCGCGTCACCGAGCTGGCGGGGCTGCCGCTGGCGGCGATCCGCGACAAGAGCGGCTTCCTGCTGGTCAAGGGCAAGGGCAAGAAGGAGCGGCTGGCACCGCTCAATCCCGGCGCGCGCGCGGCGATCGAATCCTATCTCGATGTGCGCGAGGCGTTCCTGCCCGCGGGTTCGCGCCGCCGCAACGCCGAGCGATTTCTTTTCCCGTCGCGCTCGGCGGAAGGCTATCTCACGCGGCGGCGCTGCCACCAGATGCTGAAGGACCTGGCACTGAAGGCCGATCTCGATCCCGACAAACTTTCGCCGCACGTCCTGCGCCATGCGTTCGCGACCCATCTGGTCGAGGGCGGCGCCGACCTGCGCAGCGTACAGACGTTGCTCGGCCACGCCGATATTGCGACGACGCAGATCTACACCCATGTCGCGAGCGACCGGCTGAGCGAAGTGATGGAAGCCGCGCATCCGCTGTCCCGCCACCGTCCGGGAAAATCGCGCGGCTCTTGAGGACTTCGTGTCCTATCGTCCGACCACCCGCCAGCCGATATCGCGGCGGCAGAAGCCTTCCGGCCAGTCGATCATGTCGACGGCCGCATAGGCGCGGGCCTGCGCCTCGGCGACGGTCGGCGCAATTGCCGTGACGTCCAGCACACGTCCGCCATTGGCGATCAGTTTGCCGTCCTTGCGCGCAGTGCCGGCATGGAAAATTTGCACGCCTTCGAGCCGCGATGCCGCGTCGAGCCCGCGGATTTCGCTGCCTTTGCCGTAATCGCCCGGATAGCCCTTGGCCGCCATCACCACGGTCAGCGCCGCATCATCGCGCCAGCGCAGATCGAGATGGGCGATCTGCCCGTCGCGTGCCGCCAGCAGCGCGGTCAGCAGGTCGCTCTTCAGCCGCATCATCAGCACCTGGCACTCAGGATCACCGAAGCGGCAATTGTATTCGATCAGTTTGGGTTCGCCGTCCTTGATCATCAGCCCGGCGAACAGGACGCCAATGTAAGGCGTGCCGCGCGCCGCCATCGCGGCGATGGTCGGCCTGACGATCCGGCGCATCGTCTTCTCGACGACATCCTGTGTCAGCACCGGCGCGGGCGAATAGGCGCCCATGCCGCCGGTGTTCGGACCTTCGTCGCCATCGAAGGCGCGCTTGTGATCCTGCGCCCCGGCCAGCGGCAGCACGTTGGTGCCGTCGCTGAGAACGAAGAAGCTGGCTTCCTCGCCTTCGAGGGTTTCTTCGACGACAATCCGGTCGCCGGGGTGTGCCAGCATCCTGTCGATGACGCTGACCGTCGTCGCCGGATCGTCGGACACGACGACGCCTTTGCCGGCCGCCAATCCGTCCGCCTTGATGACAGCCCGCTGGCCTAGGGTCCCGGCAAAGGCCTTCGCTGCCGCGCGGTCGGTAAAATTTCCATAGGACGCGGTCGGGATATCATTGGCGGCGCAAAGGTCCTTCACGAAACCCTTGGAGCCTTCCAGCACCGCCGCCGCGCCGTTAGGCCCCAAGGCTTTGATGCCCACAGCCTCGAAACGGTCGGCGAGGCCCGCGACCAGGGGCGTCTCCGGCCCGACCACGACGAAGTCGATCGTTTTCTCCTGGGCGAAGGCGATCAGCCGCTCGAAATCCATCGCGGCGATGGCGACGCATTCCGCCACCGCCTCGATTCCCGGATTGCCCGGCGCGCAATAGAGCTTGCGCAGCAGCGGGCTGGCCGACAGCGCCCAGGCCAGCGCGTGCTCGCGCCCGCCGGAGCCGATGAGAAGGATGTTCATGGCCGCGAACCTTCCCGAAAGGGTGGGTGGATTCAAGCGCGCTTCCTATATCATCTGTGAATCATGTCCGAAGCCAAGGCCAACCTGCCCGAGTTCAGCGTCAGCGAGATCGCCGCGGCGCTGAAGCGCACCGTGGAGGATTCGTTTCCCTTCGTGCGGGTGCGCGGCGAGATTTCGGGGCTGAAATTCCATTCCTCCGGCCATGTCTATTTCGACCTGAAGGACGACAAGGCCGTGCTGAACGCGGTCATCTGGCGTGGCACCGCCCAGCGGCTGAAGCAGCGGCCCGAAGCCGGGCTGGAGGTGGTCTGTACCGGCCGCATCTCGACCTATGCCGGCTCCTCGCGCTACCAGCTCATCGTCGAACAGGTCGAGCTGGCGGGTCTCGGCGCGCTGATGGCGATGCTGGAGGCGCGCAAGAAGGCGCTAGCCGCCGAAGGCCTGTTCGACGCCGCGCACAAGAAGGCGCTGCCTTTCCTGCCCGATGTGATCGGTGTCATCACCTCGCCGACCGGAGCCGTGTTCCGCGACATCATGCACCGGCTGGACGACCGCTTTCCGCGCCGCGTGCTGCTCTGGCC
>JAATGL010000008.1 GCA_015654705.1 Alphaproteobacteria bacterium
ATCATCCACAGCACGGTGATGACGCAGGTGGCGCCGAAGCTCTGCGCCAGCGTCGCCAGCACGTTCTTCTTGCGCAACATGCCGCCATAGAACAGCGCCAGGCCCGGTATGGTCATCATCAGCACCAGCGCGCTGGAAGTGATCATCCAGGCGGTGTCGCCGCTGTCGATCTTGGGCGCGGCGGCAAAGGCCGAACCCGTGCTCAGACCGAGGGCGCCGGCGCCCGCCAGCGCCCCCAGGCCGAATTTCTACACCGTGTCGATCGTCATGCCATGCTCCCCTTGATTGCCCCTGAGAATTCGCGCCGCCCTAAAGTGCATCGCCGTCGGTCTCGCCGGTGCGGATGCGGACCACCTGTTCGAGCGGCGTGACGAAGATCTTGCCGTCGCCGATCTGGCCGGTCTTGGCTTTGGAGGTGATCGCCTCGATCACCGCCTCCGTCATCTCGGTCTTGACCGCCACTTCGAGCTTGAGCTTGGGCAGGAAGCTGACCGCGTATTCCGCGCCGCGATAAATCTCGGTGTGCCCCTTCTGCCGGCCATAGCCCTTGACCTCGGTGACCGTCATGCCCTGGACGCCGAGCGCGGACAGTTGTTCGCGCACTTCGTCCAGCTTGAACGGCTTGATAATGGCCGTGACCAGCTTCATTGCAGGCTCCCCTTGCTGTTGACCCCGCCTTGCGGCCTTAACCCTTCATCAAGAAGTGTGCCGCGCCGCATGAAAATTCTAAGGTCTTGAATTTCATTGATATTATCAATTGCCATTCTACCGTTGCACGAAACCGAAAATACCAAGTGCTTACTTTCTGTGCGATATAAGGAAAATGCATGAATTCTAATCAGGCGCGTTTTGTTTGACCGCGGCGGCGGCGCATGGGAAGCCAGTTCATGGTCAAGTCCTGCGATGTGATCGTCGGCGGCGGGGGCATGGTCGGCCTGACGCTGGCCCTGGCGCTGGCCGGGGGCGGGCTCGACGTCGTCGTGGCCGATCCGCTGGCGAAGGACGCGGCGCTCGATTGCGGCTTCGACGGGCGGGTCAGCGCGCTGGCCTATTCCGCGGTCCGCATGTTCCAGGCACTGGGGATCTGGCCCCATCTCGAAGCCCAGGCGCAGCCGATCGACGATATCCTGGTGACCGACGGCGCGCCGGGCCGCGCGCCCTCGCCGCTGTCGCTGCATTTCGATGCCGCCGAGGCCGGCGTGCCGCTGGGCCACATCGCCGAGAACCGCCACGTCCGCGCTGCCCTGTTCGCGGCCGCCGAGGGCATGGCGAATCTGCGGCTGGCGGCGCCGGCCGCGCTATGCGACCTGACGGTGGAGGCGCAGGGCGTCACCGCCCTGCTCGGCAACGGCGAAAGCTGGCGCGCGCGCCTGGCCGTCGCCGCCGACGGCCGCGACTCGGCGATGCGCGCGCGCATGGGGATCGGCGTCGTCGGCTGGTCTTATCCGCAGACCGGCATCGTCGCGACGGTGGAGCACGAACGCCCGCACAACGCCGTCGCCTATGAGCATTTCCTGCCGGCCGGGCCCTTCGCCATCCTGCCGATGACGAGCAACCGCTCCTCTCTGGTGTGGACCGAGCGCGAGGCGCTGGCGCCGCGCCTGATGGCGCTGCCCGACCAGGCCTTCAACGACGAGATCGCCGCGCGCTTCGGCGCCCATCTGGGCGCCACGCGCTCGGCCGGGCCGCGCTGGTCCTATCCGCTCAAATTCCATCTGGCGCGTGCCATCGTGCGGCCGCGTTTCGCGCTGGCCGGCGACGCGGCGCACGGCATCCATCCGATCGCCGGCCAGGGCCTGAACCTGGGGCTGAAGGATGCGGCGGCGCTGGCGGAGACGGTGCTGGATGCGGCGCGGCTCGGCCTCGATGTCGGCACGCTGGACGTCCTGAAGCGCTACGAGCGCTGGCGGCGCTTCGATTCCTTCACCCTGGCCGCCGCGACCGACGCGCTGACGCGGCTGTTCTCCAACGATATCGCGCCGCTGCGCGCGCTGCGCGATCTGGGGCTTGGCGTCGTCGACCGCATCGGCCCGGCCCGGCGCTTCTTCATGCGCCACGCCGCCGGCGACATCGGCAAACTGCCCCGCCTGATGCGCGGCGAGGCGGCTTAGAGCGCCAGTGCCCGCCGTTTCCAAATTGTCATCCCGGCCGAGCGCAGCGAGCGCCGGGACCCATCAGGAAACCACGCGATGGGTCCCGGATCGCGCCGCCGTCGCGACGCGTCCGGGATGACAAATTTGGGCGAGTAATCCCACTCTATGGAAGCACACGTCTACCGCCCCAGCTTCCCATCGCCCTTGCGGGCCGCCAGCGCCGCCGGGAGATCGACGTAGAAGCCGCGGGCGACGGCGCGCACCTTGTCCTCGCGCGCGCGGGTCGCGTCGCGCTGGTCGGCGAAGGTCTCGCCCTCGAAGAGATAGCGCGTGACCGGCAGGCCGGTGCGTTCGTCGGCGACGCTGACCGCGCCGACTTCCTCGACCTGCTCCTCGGCCAGCGACAGGGTGTGGCGGAAATGGGCCAGCGCGTCGCTGCGGTCGCGGATCTCGGCCTGGATGCGGGCACGGTTCTGCGCATCGAATCTCTGAAAGCCCCTCAGGATCGCGGGATGGAAGCGATAGAGCAGGATTCCCGCGAGGATGAACAGCGATGCGGTGAGAAGGTTTTCGAGCACCAAACAGGTCCGCAAAAAATATTTCGCGCACTATGCGGTCAATGCCGGGATGGCTCAAGCCTTTGATCCGCCGCGTTTTCACGCTTCAAAAATATTTTCGCGCAGCCCTTGAACCGTGACGGTCGAAACGCCATTTCCGTCAAATCCCCACAGAAGCGAAGAGACGGCAGGCACCGTGAAGGCTGCTGCGCATATGCGCGGTCTGCCGCGCGGTGAATGGCAGAGCCATGACCGATCGGACCTCCAATTTTAGCTCAGCGCGGCGGGACACGCTCAAGATAGTCGCGCGACTGCATCTCGACCAGCCGCGAAGCGGTGCGGCGGAAGGCCTGCGCGTTGTCGCCGTCGCCATACAGGCGCTCGGGCGGCACGGCGGCGGAGCAGACCAGCCGGATGCCTTCGTCGTAGAGCGTGTCGACCAGCACCATGAAGCGGCGCGCCTCGTTGCGCATGTCGGCGGACATCTGCGGGATATGATCGATCAGCAGCGTGTGGAACGCATGCGCGACGGCGAGATAGTCGGCCGCCGCCAACGGCCTTGCGCACAAATCGTCGAAGGAAAAGCGCGCCACGCCCTTCGCCGCGCACGGCACGGCGAGCGCACGGCCCAGCACGGCGAGCGTTGCCGGTGCGCCGCCGGGCTGTCCGGTCAGGCGCAGCCAGGCGTCGTCCATCGCCGCATCGGCCGTGGGACCCAGCGGCGTCAGATAGACCTGAAGCCCGCCGATCAGCTGGCGGCGGTAATCGACCGGGCCGTTTATCTCGATCGTTTCCAGATTGCGTTCGATCATCGCGATGAAGGGCAGGAAAAGCTGGCGGTTGAGGCCGCCCTCGTAGAGCCTGTCGGGCGGCGTGTTGGAGGTCGCCACGATCACCACGCCGCGCGCGAACAGCCGCTCGAACAGCCGCCCCAGGATCATCGCGTCGGCGACGTCGGTGACCTGGAATTCGTCGAAGCAGAGCAGCGCCGCCTCGTCGGCGATCAGCCCGGCCACCGGCGGGATCGGATCGTCGGCGCCGCGCCCGCGCTCGGCATGAATGCGCGCATGGGTCTCGACCATGAAGGCATTGAAATGGATGCGGCGCTTCGCCCGGACGGATGCGGCCTCGAAAAACAGGTCCATCAGCATGGATTTGCCGCGCCCGACATCGCCCCAGAGATAGAGCCCGCGTGGTGCTGCGCGATATCCGCCAAGCAGGCGGCGTCCCGGCCGGTAAGTCTTCAGTGCCAGCAGCAGCGCCTGCAGCGCCGCCGCCGCCTTGTCCTGGAAGGCGTCTGGCCTCAGCGCGCCGCTCGCGACGGCCTTGCGGTAGCGGGTGAGGAAGGACATCAGCGGCGCGACAGGCCTTCGATCGCCTCGGCCAGCGCCACGGTGCGCCGCGCGATCCCGGCATGAAGCAGTTCCACCATGCGGCCGTCGAGCTTGATGGCGCCCTTGTCCTTGTTCTCCGCAAGATCGAAGGCGGCGATCACCCGGCGCGCCTCGGCGACCTCTTCGGCCGAGGGCGCGAAGACGGCGTTGCAGGGCTCCACCTGGGCGGGATGGATCAGCGTCTTGCCGTCGAAGCCGAAGCTTTTCGCCTGGCGGCACTGAAGGGCGAAACCGTCCGTATCCTGAAGATCGTTGAAGACACCGTCGATGACCGCAAGACCGTGCGCCCGCGCCGCCGCGACCGAAAGACCGAGCGCCGCCGAAAGATTGGCGCGGTCCGGCGTATGGAATCCGCGCAGCTCCTTGATCAGGTCGTTGGTGCCCATGACGAGACCGGCGAGCCTGCCGCCGGCGCCGGCCAACGCGGCGATGTTGAGGATCGCCAGCGGCGTCTCCACCATCGCCCACAGCCGGATGGCGGGATCGGCATGAAGACGCATCAGCCGGTCCTCGATCGAATGCAGGTCGTGCGGCGTGGAGACTTTCGGCGCCAGGATCGCATCGGGCCGGGCTGCCACAGCCGCCGCCAGATCGTTCTCGCCCCACGCCGTGGCGAGCGCATTGATCCGGACGATCACTTCGCGCCGGCCGAAACCGCGCGCCGCGACGGCCTGGGCGATCTGCCGGCGCGCGACATCCTTGGCATCCGGCGCCACGGCGTCTTCGAGGTCGAGGATCAGCGCGTCGGCGGCAACCGTTTGCGCCTTCTCCAGCGCCCGCCCGTTCGAGCCCGGCATGTAGAGGACGGAGCGGCGCGGCCGGATATCGGGCATGGCAGTCCCCGTCTTCCTTGCGAGGGACGCGATCCGCTTCTAGGCCGCCTTCTTCAGGAGCTTGCGGTTGATCAGGCATTCGGCGATCTGCACCGCGTTGAGCGCCGCGCCCTTGCGCAGATTGTCGCTCACCACCCACATCGACAGGCCGTGCTCGACGGTCGGATCCTTGCGGATGCGGCTGACAAAGGTCGCATCCTCGCCGACGCATTCGATCGGCGAGACGTAGCCGCCGTCCTCGCGCTTGTCGACGACCAGCACGCCCGGCGCCGCGCGCAGGATCGCGCGCGCCCGCTCCGCCGTGATCGGCCGCTCGAACTCCACCGTCACCGCTTCGCTGTGGCCGACGAACACCGGCACGCGCACGCAGGTGACGCTGAGCTGGATGTCGGGATCGAGGATCTTCTGCACCTCGACCATCATCTTGAATTCTTCCTGGGTGTGGCCGCCTTCGAGGAAATCGCCGATATGCGGAATCACGTTGAAGGCGATCTGCTTGGTGAATTTGCCCGGCCCAATGGGATCGGCCACGAACACGGCACGGGTCTGGGTGAACAGCTCGTCCATGGCCTCCTTGCCGGCGCCGGACACCGATTGATAGGTCGCAACGACGACGCGGCGGATCTTGGCCTTGTCGTGCAGCGGCTTCAAGGCGACCACGAGCTGGGCTGTCGAACAATTCGGATTTGCAATAATGTTGCGCTTGGCGAAACCCGCGATCGCCTCGGCGTTCACCTCAGGCACGATCAGAGGCACGTCGGAATCGTAGCGCCAGGCGGAGGAATTGTCGATGACGACGCAGCCTTGGCCCGCGATTTTTGGCGACCATTCCTTCGAGACAGTGCCGCCCGCCGACATCAGGCAGATATCCGTTCCGCTGAAATAGAAGTTTTCGAGGGCTTTGCATTTCAAAATCTTGTCGCCGAAAGAGACCTCCGTGCCGATCGA
>JAATGL010000156.1 GCA_015654705.1 Alphaproteobacteria bacterium
CGGCAGCGCCAAATTCGATCTCGACCGGCCGGTCGTGGCCTCGCTGGCGAAAATCCTGGGCACGCCCGACATGTGCTCGCGGCGCTGGGTGTGGGAGCAATATGATCACACGGTGATGGCCGACACGGTGCAGCGCCCCGGCGGCGATGCCGCCGTGGTGCGCGTCCACGGCAGCGACAAAGGGCTGGCCATCACCACCGACGTGACGCCGCGCTACTGCCAGGCCGATCCGTTCGAGGGCGCCAAGCAGGCGGTGGCCGAAGCCTGGCGCAATCTGTCCGCCGTCGGCGCGCGCCCGCTGGCGGTGACCGACAATCTCAATTTCGGCAATCCCGAGAAGCCCGAGATCATGGGCCAGATCGTGGCCGCGATCGACGGCATCGGCGAGGCCTGCCGCGCGCTCGACTTTCCGGTGATCTCGGGCAATTGCTCGCTCTACAACGAGACCAACGGCGAGGGCATCCTGCCGACGCCGGCGATCGGCGCGGTGGGCCTTCTGAAAGACATCCATCGCATGGCGACGATCGCCTTCAAGCGCGCGGACGACGTGATCGTGCTGATCGGCGACACCAAGGGCCATCTCGGCCAGTCGATCTACCTGCGCGAGATCGAGGGCCGCGAGGACGGCACCGCGCCGCATGTCGACCTGGCGGCGGAGAAGACACACGGCGATTTCGTCCGTGCCCTGATCGAACAGGGCCGCGTCGACACGGTTCACGACATCTCGGACGGCGGCTTGCTGGTCGCGGTGGCCGAGATGGCGTTGGCCGGCGACATCGGCGCCGAGATCGGCGTCGCCGGCACCACGGTCGAGGCCATCCCCTTCTTCTATGGCGAGGACCAGGCGCGCTATCTGCTGAGCGTGCCGCTGGCCGAAGCCAACCGCATCGAGGCCGAGGCGCGCGAGGCCGGCATCATCCATGCCCTGATCGGAAAGACCCACGCGGCGAAAATGGTGAGCGTCGCCGGCGAGGGCGAGGTGGCGCTGGCCGATCTGCGCCGGGCGCATGAAGGCTGGTTTCCCGCCTATATGAGTGCGGAAGAAATCCCGCCGACGAATTGAATACCTTGCTCAGTTCATCGTCCGCCGGGCCATGACGAATGAGCGAGAGGCGGTTAGGATAGTCCCATGCCGATGCACGCCGCCGATATCGAGAAGCTGATCAGGGACGCCTTCCCCGACGCCGAGGTGACCATGACCGCGTTGGCCGACGATAATGACCATTGGTCCGCCATGGTTACTTCTGCGGCCTTCAAGGGAAAGTCGCGGGTGCAGCAGCACCAGATGGTCTATGCCGCCCTCCAGGGCCGCATGGGCGGCGTCCTCCACGCACTGTCGCTGCAGACGGCGGCGAAGGATTGAGCGATGCGCGCTTGACGATGGGATGGCGCAGACCTACTTCAGGGGTTCAGCTATTGGAACCGCCTGTTCAGCGGAGGAAAAAGATGTCCAATTCCGTCCATGACCGTATCCAGCAGGAAGTCGGCAGCAACGACGTGCTGCTGTTCATGAAAGGCACGCCGGTGTTTCCGCAATGCGGGTTCTCCGCCGCGACAGTGGGGATTCTCTCCAATCTCGGCGTGAAGTTCAAAGCCATCGATGTGCTGAAGGACCCCGAGATCCGCGCCGGCATCAAGGAATTCTCCAATTGGCCGACGATCCCGCAGCTTTATGTGAAGGGCGAATTCGTCGGCGGCTGCGATATCGTGCGCGAGATGTACGAGGCCGACGAGTTGGGCCCGTTCCTGGCGGAAAAAGGCATCGTGCTGGAGAACGCCTAGGCGCTGTTGACCAGGACCGCGCTGAGCGGCCTGCGCGGAGAAGGCGGCGCCGGCCGTTCGCCATAGCCCAGGCGGAAACAGAAGGTCGCCTCCCAGCCGGGTGCCTGCGCGAATTTCGTCAGCGCCGCGGCGAATTCGTCGCTCCTACCCAGCATGGCGTTGCGGTCGACGCATTCGACCGGCTGGTTGAGCGGCTGCGCCGCGAGACCCATGTCGGTGGCGGCCAGATGCAGGCGCTGCCAGGCGCGTCCCGCGGCGATGGCGCTTCCCATCTGCAACCGGTCCTGCACCAGAATGAAGCCGAGCACCGGCGCAATCGTCTGCACGTCGCGTGTCATGCCGAGCCAATAGCGGTCGACGCCGGCCGCGCTCTGGTCGGGCAGCAACTTGGCCGCCGCCGCCATCAATGGCGACAGCCCGGCCGTGTCGATGCCGATGCCGTCGCGATGCGCCAGCACCTCGCGCCGCCCGGTGCGGAACCAGCGCGCCGAATCCGCCGACATCTGCGGATCGGCGATGATGCGCTCGGTCGCCGCCACGATCAGCGCCGCCAGGTTGGCGCGCGCCTTCGCGTCGACGATGAAGGCGACGCGCACCTCGTGGTCCGAAACCAGGTCGGCGAGCCGGTGCAGGGCCGGAAGGCTCACCGGCTGTTCGCGATAGGGGCCGCGGTTGGTGTGGCGGTTTGGGATCGCCTCGAACAGCGGATCGCGGCCGGACGGCGCGGCGTCGAGCCACAGATGCGCCGCCTTTACCGGATCGGGCCCGGGCGACGGCGTCAGCCTGCCGCCGTTCACGATCACGTTCATCGCATAGCCGAACACGGCGCTGGCGCGCATCAGGTTCTCGATCGCGGCGCCGACGCCCAGATGCATCTCGCGGCGGAAGGGATCGAAGCTGCCGAGGCTGCGCGAGCGATCCGCCAGCACGGTGATCTGGTCGCCCATGGCCTGGAACAGCCAGGGCTGGGTGTCATGCGGATTGGCGGCGAGGATCGCGGCATGCAGCGGGCGCCTGGGGCCATCGCCCGGACGGCCGCGCCACTCCTGCCATGGCGCGGTGGCCGGCCCTTCGCCGCTGCCGAACGCGCCGCGGTCCCAGGCGCGATAGCCAAGGCCGCCCAGCCCCGCCAGCAGGACCGCGCCCGCGCCGCCGATGACCGCCCGCCGCGTTTTCATGCCGCGTCTCCGTCGGACGGGCCGGCATAGGGGCGATGCGCCTCAGCTGCCAAAATGGCGGGCCCAGACCGGCGCGATGGCGCGGCGTTGCGAGACGGCGGCGGCCAGCGCGGTCAGCTTCGGAATATGGCCCTCCGCCAGCCAGTCCTTGCCGATCGAACCGCGCCAGCGGCTGAACATCGCGGCATAGATGTCGATGATGGAAAAGCCGGAGGCCATGAACCACGGCCCATCGCACATTCGCTCCACGATCAGGAGCCGCTCGCGGATGCGCTCGCGCGCTTTCTGACGGAGCGCCTCCGCGTCGCCATTCGTCACGAAGCGTTCGGGATAGTCGGAGATTTCCACCATCGGATAGATCTCCGAGGCCATGAAGGCGAGCCAGCGATAGGCCTGGGTGCGCGCCGCCCCGCCCTGCGGCGGCAACAGCCGCGCATTGGGGAAATGGTCGGCCAGGGTGAGCAGGATCGCCAGCGATTCGGTGACGATCTCGCCTTCGGGGAGGCGCAGCGCCGGCAGCTTGCCGCTCGGATTGATGGCGAGGAAGGCGGGCTCGCGCTGCTCGTTGCGGTCGAGCGAGACGATCTCGAATTCGTATTGCGCGCCCGCTTCCGCCAGCACCGCCTCGGCGCTGAACGCGCCCGATCCCTTATCGCCGTAGAGAATATAGGTCATGGCACCGACTATAAATGAAAAGACCGCGGAAGCGATCCGCGGTCTTTGCATGACGGGGTTACACGGGGCTTACCGCGAATAGAATTCGACGATCAGATGCGGCTGCATCTGCACCGCGTAGGGCACGTCGGACAACTTGGGGACGCGCAGCAGCTTGGACGTCATCTTGTTGTGGTCGACCTCGGCATAGTCCGGCGTGTCGCGCTCGGCGCTCTTGGCCGCATCGATCACCAGCGCCATGTCGCGCGCCTTGGGCGAAAGCTCGATCAACGCGCCTTCCTTGACCTGATAGCTGGCGACGGTGACGCGCTTGCCGTTGACCTTCACATGGCCGTGGCTGACGAGCTGGCGCGCGGCGAACGGCGTCGGCGCGAATTTGGCGCGATAGACGACCGCGTCCAGGCGGGTCTCCAGCAGGCCGATCATATTCTCGCCGGTGTCGCCGGGGCGGCGCGAGGCCTCGGTGTAGTATTTGCGGAACTGCCGCTCGGTGATGTTGCCGTAATAGCCCTTCAGCTTCTGCTTGGCCTGCAGCTGGGTGCCGTAGTCGGAGAGCTTCTTGGCGCGGCGCTGGCCGTGCTGGCCCGGCCCGTAGGAGCGCTTGTTGACGGGGCTCTTGGGGCGGCCCCACACGCTTTCACCCATGCGGCGGTCGAGCTTGTATTTGGCGTTGGCGCGTTTCGTCATGAATCATCCGGAAATTGGCGAAAAATCCGCGTCCGGGCAGACCCTGGCTGCGGAAAGGCGGGCACTATATCCATGGACTTCCCGCTGTCAAACGAAGGTTTCGGGGGTGGACGGGGCGCGGCCCGGGACCGGTCCGGCGTATAAGGAGCCCCAAAGCGGGCGGCAAGGAGGGTTCGTGAAGATCATCGTGCTGGGCGGCGACGGGTTTTGCGGCTGGCCGACGGCGCTGCACCTGTCCCGGCGCGGCCACGACATCGTCATCGTCGACAACCTGTCCCGGCGCAAGATCGACGTAGAACTCGAGGTCGAATCCCTGACCCCGATCCGGCCGATGGGCGAGCGCCTGGCGGCCTGGAAGGCGGTTTCCGGCCGGGATATCGCGTTCCACAGCTTCACCGTCGGCGAGCACTACCACCGCCTCGTGACCCTGATCCGCGACTGGCGGCCCGACGCCATCATCCATTTCGCCGAGCAGCGCGCGGCGCCCTACTCGATGAAAAGCGCCCAGCACAAGCGCTACACCGTCAACAACAATCTGAACGCCACCAACGACGTGCTGGCCGCCATCGTCGAGACCGGCCAGGACATCCATCTGCTGCATCTGGGCACCATGGGCGTCTATGGCTACGGCATGGCGGGGATGCGGATTCCGGAGGGCTATCTGACCGTCACGGTCGAGACCGCCGAAGGCAGCGCCGAGCGCGAGATCCTCTATCCGGCCAATCCGGGCTCGATCTACCACATGACCAAGACGCAGGATCAGCTCTTCTTCTTTTTCTACAACAAGAACGACGGGGTGCGGATCACCGACCTGCACCAGGGCATCGTCTGGGGGACGCAGACCGAAGAGACCGAGCGCGACGCGCGCCTGATCAACCGCTTCGACTATGACGGCGATTATGGCACGGTGCTCAACCGCTTCCTGATGCAGGCCGCCCTCGGCTATCCGCTCACCGTGCACGGCAGCGGCGGCCAGACGCGCGCCTTCATCCATATCCAGGACACGGTGCGCTGCATCGAGCTTGCGCTGGAAAACCCGCCCAGCGCCGGCGAGCGCGTCGCGATCCTGAACCAGATGACCGAGACCCATCGCGTGCGCGATCTGGCCGCGATCGTCTCCGCGCTGTGCGGCGTCGAGATCGCCCATCTGCCCAACCCGCGCAACGAGGCGGACGAGAACGAACTGCATGTCGTCAGGCCGCGCTTCATCGGGCTGGGGCTGGAGCCGATCACGCTTGAGAGCGGCCTGCTGGCGGAGGTGACCGAGATCGCGCGCAAATATGCCGAGCGCTGCGACGTCACCAAAATCCCCTGCGTGTCGTGGTGGAATCGCGATCGCGCGCCCCGCACCTGACCGTCGCCGGGGGCAAACCGAGCCCCGGTTGCTCTACCGCGGCGGTTCGAAGATGTCTTCGGATTTCCGCAGGATTTCTTCATAGGCCTCGAAGCAGCGGCGGTTGCACGCGACGAGGCGCGGATCGCGCAGCCAGTCTGCCATCAGGCGCTTGGTCGCCGCCGCATGGCGCAGGATTTCGCCGTCCTGCATGTCGTTGCGGTTGCGCTCGCGCCAATAGCGCAGGGTGAGCTTGCGGTCGTTGTTGGCCGGCGTGCCGCGATATTTCTTCGCCCGGTAATCGGCAAAAGTCTTGACCGCATAATGATTGAGCTGGGCGTTTTTCATGCTGCGATAGGCCTGCGGGATCATGCGGAAACGTTCGTGGTTGTAGGCCTCCGGCGCGATCTCCGCACCGCCGCAATTGAAGAAGCGCGGCCCCGAATCCGGCTCGAAGGCGGGCGTGTGGTTGGCGGTGATCTTGTCGAAGACGCCATTGTTCCTGGCCAGGCTCTTGACGATGTCGTTGAGCGCGAAATCCTCGCGCGAGGCGCCGGTCAGGGCTTCGACGACCAGCCCGTCCGGCAGTTGCGCCAGGCCGTTGTCGCCGAAAAAGCGCATCTGGATGCAGATGGCGTCGGCGCCGGGCGCGGTGGCGATCAGGTCCGCGATCCGCCCCATGCCTGTCTTGATGCAAAGAAATTCGTCGATGTCGATCTGCAGCACGTAATCCGCACTCTTGACCAGCGGGTGCTTCGCGGCCAGACCCAGCGCCTTGTTCTGCGGCTGCTCGCCCGGTTCGATCGGGTTGGGGACATGGGTGACCACGCCCATCGCCTGCAGGCGGTCCAGCAAGGCCGGCGACTCGTCCTCGCAATCATTGGTGTAGATCAGGAAATCCGTGACGCCGATCAGCCGGTGATAGGCGATCCATTCGAGCAGGAACCGCCCCTCGTTCTTGGCGAAGGCCACTTCGGTGACACGCGGCATTCTCAAGGACACGGGGTTTCAATGTCCGGCAATCATTCTCGCCATGCGCGATATCGCTTCGGCTAATAGACTTCGTACGCGACCGTGTTGGCGCTTTTCAATGCCGGCAGTTTCATGATGTAGCCGAGCAGTTCGCGGCGGTAGCGGACTTCGCGCTTGAATTCCCGGTAGGTCCGCTTGCGCCAGTCAAAATCGTCGCGCCAGACATAGCCCGGACCGATGTAGCGCAGGATCGCCTTTTCATAGACGAAGCTCGCCTCGTTCGGGTTCGAATAGGTCGGGTTGCGCAGATTGGCCAGAAGAACGATCCCCCGGCTGCGACATTCCTGCGAGAGCCCGTCCATGATTTCCTTGTATTCTCCCAGATGCGGATCGAAATTCTTGTCCTTGTAGTCGGTATCGCCCATATCGACCACCGGGCGGACCTGCAGCGTCGATATGGCGTATTTTCCGAACACGGCGAAGAAATCCCGCAATTCGCTAAGATTGTCCGGGTTCACCGTGTAATTGATGCGGATGCGGGGCGAAGCGGATTTCGCGGCGCGCTTTGCTTCGACAAGATCGGCGAGATTTTGGTGATAGCGCGGATAGGAGGCTTTCTTCATCAGGCGTTCGTAGGTCTCCTGCTTTACGCCATGCGTCGAAATGGTGATTTCGTCCAGGCCGGCCTCGATGAGGGCCGCGCTTTTCTCGGCCGTCAAAAGCTGGGCATTCGTCGTGAAGCCGATGAACGGCACGCGGTATTTCTTGCCGAGGGACACGAGTTTCGGAAAATTCTTGTAAAGCGTCGGCTCCGCCCCGCAGCCGATATGAAGCTGCATGGCCTGCGGGAAGAACATCGCGGCAAGACGTTCGATCTCGGCCTCGCTCAATCGCTTGACGGGGTTCTGCGCCAGCCAGTTGTCGTCGCTGAAATAGCACATCCCGCAGCGCACATTGCAGGCCAGAACCGGATCGAAGCGGACGATGGAATGCCGCAGTCCCAAGCAGTCGAACGCGAGCGCGCCGGCAAGCTTCAGCCGCGTGCTGCGAATCAAGCTGTTCAGCCGGAGTATTCTTTCCGTGCGCATGTCTTAATCTTCTCCGAATCCGGCGGCTGGTGGTCTGGAAGTCGCGGAGTATCCGATCTGCAGGGAACACATATTTCCCTATGATTCCGATCTGGTTGCGAGATTAGCGTTAAGCGGGTGGTCTGTCGACGTATCTCCCGGGACTTGCACCGCTTTCTCGATCATCTGCAGCCATGCACCTGGCACATTGAGACGAGGGGCATCACGAAATCCGCACCGTGCTTCAGGGTCCAATTCAGGATATCCGTGGCACTCTCCCAATAAACGCAGGAAACGCCCAATACGGTCTCATCGTCCCGAACTGTAATTTTGCCGCCATGATCGGGTCTGTTCCACTCAAGCCGGCATGATGCGACAGGCGACCCCGAACACGTCAGGAACATGAAAGATATATCCTTGTAAATTCATAGACTTATGATCGCCTTGCAAAATAGAACAAAACATGTACTAAGTTCGCTATCACGGCGACCCAATTTCACTGGGAAAGGGGGGAGGGCTGTGGAATAAGGAGGCGAGACATGAGTCAGGCGGCGTTGCGGGTTGTGGGCAAGGACGACGGAAGTGATCGCAAACGGGCGCTCGAAGCGGCGCTGAGCCAGATCGACCGCGCCTTCGGCAAGGGCTCGGTGATGAAGCTGGGCTCGCGCGACCTGGGCCTGGACACCGACACGGTCTCGACCGGCTCGCTCGGGCTCGACATCGCGCTGGGCATCGGCGGCCTGCCGCGCGGCCGCGTGATCGAGATTTACGGCCCCGAATCCTCCGGCAAGACGACGCTGGCGCTGCATGCCGTCGCCGAGGCGCAGAAGAAAGGGGGCATCGCGGCCTATATCGATGCCGAACACGCGCTCGATCCCGGCTATGCCAAGAAGCTTGGCGTCGACATCGACGAATTGCTGATCTCCCAGCCCGACACCGGCGAACAGGCGCTGGAGATCACCGACACGCTGGTGCGCTCGGCCGGCATCGACATCATCGTCATCGATTCGGTGGCGGCGCTGACGCCCAAGGCCGAGCTCGAAGGCGAGATGGGCGATTCGCTGCCCGGCCTGCAGGCGCGGCTGATGAGCCAGGCGCTGCGCAAGCTGACCGCCTCGATCTCCAAATCCAACACGATCGTCATTTTCATCAACCAGATCCGCATGAAGATCGGCGTGATGTTCGGCAGTCCCGAGACCACGACCGGTGGCAATGCGCTCAAATTCTATGCCTCGGTGCGGCTCGACATCCGCCGCATCGGCTCGATCAAGGACCGCGACGAGGTGACCGGCAACCAGACGCGGGTGAAGGTGGTCAAGAACAAGGTCGCGCCGCCCTTCAAGCAGGTCGAGTTCGACATCA
>JAATGL010000278.1 GCA_015654705.1 Alphaproteobacteria bacterium
GGATCATGGATCTTGCGCCGCCCAATATGTTGATCAACGGTAGCCTGATGACGGCACCGGTGCGCGCACTGGCCCAGCGTCTCTATTTCCACACGCGTCGTGGCGACGATATGTCCTTCGCGGCCTGGAGTGAAGCATTCGAGCGCGGCGATACGGAGCCTTCGACGAATTATCCGCCCCCTAAATTGCATCTGGTATGAACGGGCGCTAACTGTCTCGCATGGCCGAGGCCTTCGATAGGAAATCCGCTCTCGCTTTCATCCTGGCCTTCGGCGTCGTCAGCCTGTTTGCCGACATGGCCTATGAGGGCATGCGCGGGATATCGGGGCCGTTCCTGGCGACGCTCGGCGCCAGCGGGACGGCGGTCGGCGTCATCGCCGGAACCGGCGAGCTGGCCGGTTATCTTTTGCGGCTGGGCTCGGGGCGGCTGGCGGATCGTACCCATCTCTACTGGCCGATCACGCTGGCCGGATACGCGCTGCAGATGGCGGCGGTGCCGGCGCTGGCACTGGCCGGGACTTGGTGGGCGGCGGCGCTGTTCATCATCCTGGAGCGCACCGGCAAGGCGCTGCGCAATCCGGCTGCCAACACCATGATGTCGCGCGCCGGCGAACAGATCGGCCAGGGCTGGGCTTTCGGCCTGCATGAGGCGCTGGACCAGACCGGGGCGCTGGTCGGCCCGCTGATCGCCGCACTGGTGCTGGCCCGGCACGGCCAATACACCACGGCCTTCCTCTGGCTCGGCGTGCCGGCGGTCGTCACCGTGCTGATCGTGACGGGCGTGGCGCTACGCTTCCCCTACGCAGCCGAGGGACCGGCCGGATCGCGCCCGCCGCCCAGTGCCGACGGCCTGCCGCGCGATTTCTGGATCTATGCCGCCAGCGCCGGGCTTGTCGCCTTCGGTTTCGCCGATTGGCCGCTGATTGCCTTTCACTTCACGCAGGCCAAGGTCGTGTCGCCGGCGCTCGTTCCCGTGCTCTATGCGGTGGCGATGGCCGCGACCGGTGTCGGGGCGCTGATTTTCGGACGCATGTTCGACCGCTATGGCTTCGTGACGCTGGTTCCCGCCATCCTGATCGCCGCAGTCACCGCGCCGCTGGTGTTTTTCGGCGGCAGGGCCGCCGCGATCGCCGGCGCGCTCTTCTGGGGCGTCGCGCTGGGCATGGAGAATTCCTCCCTCAACGCCGGCATCGCCAGGCTGGTGCCCGACCGGGCCCGCGCCGGCGCCTTCGGCATCTTCTCCGCGATCTTCGGCATCGCCTGGTTCGCCGGCAGCGCGCTGATGGGCACGCTTTACGATCACGCGTTCACCCTGTTGGTCTTCGTCTCCGTAGCAGCGGAACTGGCGGCCCTGGTTCCGCTGTTTGCCCTTCTCGAAGCGCGGAAATAGGGGCCGCTGGACGCAGGGCGATGCCGCCGCTATACGCCCGGCCATGACCGACCTCGCCCATATCCGCAATTTCTCGATCGTCGCCCATATCGACCATGGGAAGTCCACGCTGGCCGACCGGCTGATCCAGCTCACCGGCGGGTTGTCGAACCGCGAGATGAAGGACCAGGTGCTCGATTCAATGGATATCGAGCGCGAGCGCGGCATCACCATCAAGGCGCAGACCGTGCGGCTATCCTACAAGGCAAAAAACGGCGAGACCTATACGCTGAACCTGATGGACACGCCGGGCCATGTCGATTTCGGCTATGAGGTCAGCCGCTGCTTGGCCGCCTGCGAGGGCGCGCTGCTGGTGGTCGATGCCAGCCAGGGCGTGGAAGCCCAGACGCTGGCCAATGTCTACCAGGCGATCGACGCGGGTCTCGACATCCTTCCCGTTCTCAACAAGGTCGACCTGCCCGCCGCCGAGCCCGAGCGCATCCGCCAGCAGATCGAGGACGTGATCGGCATCGACGCATCCGAAGCGATCCAGATCTCGGCCAAGACCGGGCTCAACATCGATGCGGTGCTGGAAGCCATCGTCCACAAGCTGCCGCCGCCCAAGGGCGACGCCGACGCGCCGCTGAAGGCACTGCTGATCGATTCCTATTACGACGCCTATCTGGGCGTCGTCGTGCTGGTACGAATCGTCGACGGCGAACTGAAGAAGGGCCAGAAGATCCGCATGATGGCGGCCGACGCCGTCTACCAGGTCGAGCGCGTCGGCGTCTTCACGCCCAAGCAGGTGACCGTCGACTCGCTGAAGCCCGGCGAAGTCGGCTTCATCACCGCCCAGATCAAGCAGGTGGCCGACACCCAGGTCGGCGACACCATCACCGACGA
>JAATGL010000219.1 GCA_015654705.1 Alphaproteobacteria bacterium
ATCGGCTCGTTCCTGTTCCTGGGCCCCACCGGCGTCGGCAAGACCGAGCTGACCAAGGCGCTGGCCGCCTATCTGTTCGACGACGACAGCGCCATGGTGCGCATCGACATGAGCGAATTCATGGAGAAGCACGCGGTGGCGCGGCTGATCGGCGCGCCGCCGGGCTATGTCGGCTACGAGGAGGGCGGCGTGCTCACCGAAGCAGTGCGGCGCAGGCCCTATCAGGTGATCCTGTTCGACGAGGTCGAGAAGGCGCACAGCGACGTCTTCAACGTGCTGCTGCAGGTGCTCGACGACGGGCGGCTGACGGACGGGCAGGGCCGCACCGTCGATTTCAAGAACACGGTGATCATCCTGACCTCCAATCTGGGCACCGAATTCCGCGCCGGCGAAAGCGAAAGCGCGCAGGCGCGCGCCCAGGTGATGCAGGCGGTGCGCGCCCATTTCCGGCCCGAATTCCTCAACCGGCTGGACGAGATCATCCTGTTCCACCGCCTGACGCGCGCCAATATGACCAAGATCGTGGACATCCAGATCGCGCGGCTGATCAAGCTTCTGGCCGACCGCAAGATCGAGATCACGCTCGACGCCAGGGCGCATGAATGGCTGGCTGATGCCGGCTACGATCCGGTCTATGGCGCGCGGCCGCTCAAGCGCGTGATCCAGCGCCGGTTGCAGGATCCGCTGGCGCAATTGCTGCTGGAGGGCAGGATCGCCGACGGCTCGAAGGTCACGGTCAGCGCCGGCAAGAACGGCCTGACCATCGACGGCCAGGAATTCGCCGCCGCGCCCGACGAATTCGACCTCGAACAGGCCCCGAGCAGGGCGCTGCATTAGAGCGCACGGTTCTCGACTCTGCGCGTCTTTAAATTGTCATCCCGGGCGAACTCGACGTCCGGGATGACAGGCGCGTTCGATTGCGCGCGCTATTTCGGCGCCGACTTCCTCTATACTCCCGGCCGAAAGCCATCACCCGAAAGAATCGTCATGACCATGCCGCGCCCGTCGAAGACGCATATCGGCAACCACGCGCTGAAGCCGGAGACGCTCATGCTGAGCTACGGCTACGATCCGCAGCTCTCGGAAGGGGCGGTCAAGCCGCCGGTGTTCCTGACCTCGACCTTCGTCTTCAAATCGGCCGAAGAAGGGCGCGATTTCTTCGACTATGTCTCGGGCCGCAAGACGCCGCCGGAGGGCACCGGCGCCGGCCTTGTCTATTCGCGCTTCAACCATCCCAACAGCGAGATCGTCGAGGACCGGCTGGCGATCTATGAGGGCGCGGAAGCCTGCATCCTGTTCTCCTCCGGCATGTCGGCGATCGCCACCACGATCCTGTCCTACACCCGCCCCGGCGACGTCATCCTGCATTCCCAGCCGCTCTATGGCGGCACCGAGACGCTGATGACCGGCAAGCTCGCGACCTTCGGCATCGGCGCGATCGGCTTCGTCGACGGCATCAGCGAAAGCGCCGTCCGCGCCGCCGCGGCCGAAGGCTATGGCCGCGGTCGCATCGCGGTCATCCTGATCGAGACGCCGTCGAACCCGACCAACACGCTGGTCGATATCGCGCTGACGCGCCGCGTCGCCGACGAGATCTGCGAGAAACAGGGCCATCGCCCGATCATCGTCTGCGACAACACGCTGCTGGGACCGGTGTTCCAGCGTCCCTTGGCGCACGGCGCCGACGTCTGCGTCTATTCGCTGACCAAATATGTCGGCGGCCATTCCGACCTCATCGCCGGCGCCGCGCTCGGCACCAAGGCGACCATCGGACCGATCAAGGCGCTGCGCGGCGGCATCGGCACGCAGCTCGATCCGCACACCTGCTGGATGCTGGGACGCTCGCTGGAGACGCTGGGGCTCCGGATGGAGCGCGCCAACGACAATGCCAAGCTGGTCGCCGAATTCCTGCGCGACCATCCCGGCGTCTCGAAGGTGCATTATCTGCCCTTCCTGGCCGAGGGCTCGGCGGTGCGCGATGTCTATCTGCGGCAATGCGAGGGCGCCGGATCGACCTTCTCCTTCGACATCCGCGGCGGACAGAGGGAAGCCTTCGCGTTCCTCAACGCGCTGCAGATCTTCAAGCTGGCGGTGAGTCTGGGCGGCACGGAATCGCTGGCCAGCCACCCCGCCGCCATGACCCATTCCGGCATCCGCGCCGACATCCGCGAGCGCATCGGCGTACTGGAGACCACCATCCGGCTGTCGGTCGGGATCGAACACCCCGACGACCTCATCGCCGACCTGACCCAGGCGCTGTCGGCGGTCGGTTAGAACGCGCCACGCTGGGCTCTATGCATTTATGGGCGAGCGCCGGGACCCATCGGGTATGCGTCGCGATGGGTCCCGGATCACCTCGCGATGCGAGGCGTCCGGGATGACAAGATTGGCCGGGTTGGTCCAAATCGCCGCAAAAAGACGGCGACGTTCTACTTCGCCTTGGCCTGCCTAAGATCGGTGGAGACATCCGCCACCTTGGCTTCCAGCGGCATCGAGGCCAGTTGGGCGTCGACATGCAGGCGCGAGATCAGGAAATCACGCAGGTCGCGGCCATCGAGCCTGCGGCCACCCGCGACCTTGACCGTAAGCGGGTTGACCTGGTTGCCGTTGATCAAGGTCTCGTAGTGCAGATGCGGGCCGGTCGACAGGCCGGTGTTGCCGCTATAGGCGACCACCTGGCCCTGATGCACGCGGCTGCCGGCATGGATGCCCGGCGCCAGGCGCGAGAGATGCCCGTAGGCCGTGCCGTAGCCGTTCTCGTGATTGATCCGCAGGTAATTGCCGTAGCCACCCAGCCGACCGGCGATCTGCACGATGCCGGCGCCTGCCGCCATCACCGGCGTGCCCACCGGCACCGCGAAGTCGATGCCCTTGTGCATCCGGCTGTAGCCCAGCACGGGATGGAAGCGCATGCCGAAGCCGGAGCTGATGCGCGCGCCGTCGACCGGCGTCTTCATCAGCATGGATTTGGCGCTCTGGCCGCGGGCGTCGAAATAATCCGCCGGCTGGTTGGGATCGGGCTGGTAGCGGTAAAGTGTGACCGTGCGGCCGCCCAGATGCATCGTCGCATAGGAGATGTTGCCGTCGCGGGCCGGCTGGCCCTCCGGCGTGTAGTAATAGCTGTAGAACACCTCGAACGAATCGCCGGGATGCAGGTCGCGCTGGAAATCGACCTCGTAGGAGAACATGTGGATCATCTCGACGACGACGTCGGCGGGAATGCCGGCCTGCATCGCCGCGAGATAGAGGCTTGAATCGATCGTCGCGCCGGCGCGGTGCACATGCGCTTCGAGCTTCTTCGTCGCGTCGTTGGCGGTGTACACGCCGTCGGCCGAGCGTGAAACGGTGACGTCGTGCTCGACCGAGGGCGAGAAGGACATCGAGATCAGGTGGCCGACCGGCGTCGTGGTCGCGGGCTCGATGGCGCCGTTGGGGTTGGCGTCGTCCTCGTCCGCGGCATCGGGATTGACGGAGGCGACGGACGGCGATGCCGTCCGCGGCTCCTCGGTCGAATAGGTCAGGTCGAAGGACTGGCCGGCGCGCACGTCGCGCGGATTGTAAACCTTGGCCAGCGCGGCGACTGCGGCATTGGCCTCTTCGTTCGAAATGCCAGCATCTTCCAGCGCGCCCGCCAGCGTGTCGCCGTGATCCAGCGTCAGCGTGCGGGTCTCCACGCCCGGCATCGGGTTGCCGTTGTCGCCGGCATCCTCGGCGGCCAGCGCATCGTCAAGCCGGCTGTCCGGACGCGGCGATGTGCGGGCCCTGGTTCCCGCCGATCCGAAGGAGCCGAACGAGGCGTCGGACGTCGTGCTGTTGGATTGCGTCAGCTTCAGGAACAATTGATAGGGCAGCAGCGTTCTCTCGTGGCCGGTGCCGAAGCCGCGTGCGCTCATCGGGGGCATCGTGCCCACCGCCAGCCAGGCGATCGAGCCGGCGATCATGGCGGTGAGGGAGGTGCTAACCATCGCCCAGCGTCCCTCCTGGGTGGAGAGGGTGGCGGCGGCGGTGCGGGCGGAGTCTTGCCACCCGGCGAGAAACGTCATCCGTGATGATCGGTAGCTGCGTCGCTCCACATCGGCTCCTGCGTTTACGGGCCGGGTTCCCCCGGCCCCAGCCCGTCGTCATGCGCCCGGCGAACCGGCAGCAAAAAACTTATAGCCCATAGGGCATTAGGCCCGTCAACCCTTACAGGGGCGTTAATCCTAAACGGATCACGCTCCGTTCCTGCGCCGCGTGCCCGTTTGCGGGCCGGTACCGTGCCGAAAAATGGCCTGTGAACCTTCCAGTTCACGGGCCATGCCAGGCATCTGTCCCGAAAAGGACTAGAGCCGGACCAGCAGCAATTCCGCGATGCGGCCGTGCAGCCAGCCGATGCCCCGGGCGATGTGCAGCACGATGAAGAACAGCAGCACGCCGAGGAAGGCGAACAGGATCAGGCCGGGGGCGGTGTGCAGAATGTGCTCCAGCCACGGCACGTCGTCGATCTGGATGTGGCCGGCGTCGTTGGTGATCAGGGCAAAGAGCGAGCCGGCGGCGACGCCGAGCGAAACCGCCAGCCCCGTCACCGCGATCACGAAATAGGCGACGCCAAGCGGCAGCATCAGCAGCATGTAAAGCATCGACGACCAGGTGCGGCTGTCGCTCAGCCCGTCGCGGATCCGCGCCCAGACGGTCTCGTCGGCGGCGGTGGCCGGCGGCAGGCGGCGCGGCATGCGCACGCCCAGCAGGCCTTCGACGATTCGGCCCTCGACATGCGCCAGCACACGCACCGAGCCGATGAAGAGCAGCGCGAAGGGAATGCCGATGATCAGGATGGCGAAGCCGGCGGTCAGCGCGATGCCGGTCACCGTCCACGTGAAGAAGAAGATGCCGGTGATCAGCGACAGCAGCATGTAGAGCAGCGCGCCATAGGTGCGCGGATCGGAGACGACGTTGAAGAACCCGTAGCGGCGCTGCGGCGCCGGATCGGCTTTGGGGAAGGGGCCTGCGATCGTGGCTTCCATGGTGCGATACTCCTCCGCGATTTCTTGCGGCGTGCCGTAGGTTTCGATCACCGTCGCAAGAATGTCCGCCTCCGGCGCGCCCGGATTGTGCGAGATTTCGTTGTTCAGATGATCTTCGGTGTCGGCCAGGGCGTCGGAGATCAGGCCTAGCGGCGCGCCTTTCAGCGCTGCCCGGAGCTGCTCCAAATAGGCCTTGACCGTTTTGGGGACAGGTTCAGGCGGACGGTCTGAGGTCATGGCCCGCTCCCTGCGCCTGAAGCGCGTCATCGACGAATTCGCGCATGTCGCGCCAGGCGAACTGCCATTCGGAGAGCGCGCGGCGGCCGTCCTCGGTGATGTTGTAGTAGCGCCGCGGCGGGCCGAAGGCCGATGCCTCCACCCGGCTGTCCAACAGGCCGGTGGCATGCAGCGAACGCAGGACGGGATAGATCGCGCCCTGCTTGAAGATCAGCCCGCCTTCGCCCTCGGCTTTGACGGCTTTGGCGATTTCGTAACCATACATCTCGCGGCCGGCTCGGGCGAGCACGGCCAGGAGGACGAGCGAAGAAAGCCCGGCCATCAGTTCCTTACGGAATTTGCGCGTGTAATCGGTTTCCTGTGGCACGACGCGCGGCTTCCGCCTCCCTCACTATTACGGACTCACATCTAGCATGGAGTTCGTAATATGCAAGAGTGCCCTGTAGGCGAACAGCAAAAAAAGTTCCGAAGGTGCGAAAAAATCTTCAGATCGGGTATGAAATGGGCGCTGAGCGGGACCCCGATCAATGAACCTCGACGCCTATCTCGATCGCATCGGACTGAGCGAACGGCCACCCGCCGATCTGGAAGGTTTGCGGGTGTTGCATCGCGCGCATCTGCGGGCGATTCCGTATGAGAATCTCGATGTGCAGCTCGGCCGGGAGGTCACCATCGAGCGGCCCGCCATTTTCGCGAAGATCGTCGGACGCGGGCGCGGGGGCTGGTGCTATGAGATGAACGGGCTCCTGGGCTGGGCGCTCGGCGCGCTGGGTTTTCGCGTGACGCGGGTCGCGGGCGCGGTCATGCGCGAGGCCCAGGGCGACGCCGTCGTCGGCAATCATCTGGTGCTGAAGGTCGAACTGGACGAGGGGCTCTATCTCGCCGATGTCGGTTTCGGCGACGGGCCGCTGGAGCCGGTTCGCGTGCGGCCCGGACCGTTCAGCGCCGGCGGATTTTCCTTCGCGCTGACGCGGCTCGACGAGACCTGGTGGCGGCTGCACAACCATCCGCAGGGCGGCGCGCCGTCCTTCGACTTCACGCTCGATGCGGCCGACGAAGCGCTGCTGGCGCAACGCTGCGCCGAACTGCAGACGGCCGATTGGTCGCCCTTCGTGCAGAACCTGGTCTGCCAGCGCCACATGCCGGACGGCCTGATCATCCTGCGCGGCCGGGTGGTGCGCACGGTCACGCCCGCCGGCCATACGGACCGCATCCTCAACAGCGAAGACGAATTCGTCCGCTTTCTGGACGAGGCCTTCGCATTGGACGTGTCGGGCGCGGCCGCGCTCTGGCCGAAGCTCTGCGCGCGGCATGACGCCCTGTTTGCGGCATCCTTAAAGCCGGTATAGAACGGACATCCCAAGGCCAGTATTGCGACTTAATCGCAGTGATGTAGGATGCCGTCATGAAAATCATCCTTCGCGGAATGCTGCTCGCCCTTTGCCTGGCTCTGCTGATGCCGGGCCACGCCTTCGCGCAGGCCGACGGCGCCTGTCCGCGCCCGGCGACCGGCAGCGTCGTCAAGCCGCCGCCGGACCTCACCAGCAAGGGCGGCGTGCTGCGGGTGCATTTCAATTATTTCACCGCGGTCGACGATCACGGCCTCACGCTGTTCTGCTTCGTGACGCCGGACGGCAAGCAGTCGCCGACGCTGCATCTGAACCCCGGCGACAAGCTGCTGCTGACGGTGACCAACATGGTGCCCGCGGCGCCCGGCGCGCCGACCGAGACGATCTCCAACGACACCAACACCTGCGGCGATTCGACGATGACGGTCTCGTCGGTCAACGTGCATTTCCACGGCACCAACACGGCGCCGAAATGCCATAGCGACGAGGTGATCCACACGCTGGTCAACTCGGGCGAGACCTTCACCTATACCATCCGCATTCCCAAGAACGAGCCGCCGGGGCTCTACTGGTATCACCCGCATGTCCACGGCATCTCCTCGGTCGCGGTGACCGGCGGCGCCTGCGGCGCCATCATCGTCGAGGGCATCGAGAAGCTGCAGCCGGCGGTCGTCGGCCTGCCGCAGCGCGTGGTGGTCCTGCGCGACCAGGCGCTGTCGATCAACAACGTGCACAGCATCCTGTTCCATCCCGTGCCCGAGCCGTTCTGGGACCTGTCGGTGAATTACGTCCCCATCCTCTATCCGGTCGAGAAGCCGGCGATCATCAAGATGCAGGCCGGTGCGAAGGAGTTCTGGCGCGTCGTCAACGCCTCGGCCAACTCGATCCTCGACCTGCAACTGAAATACGACAACGTGGCCCAGCCGCTGCAGATCGTCGGCCTCGACGGCGTGCCGACCGGCTCGCAGGACGGCAAGACGCAGGGCACGATCATCACGCAGACCGATATCCTGCTGCCGCCGGCCGGGCGCGCCGAGTTCATCGTGACCGGGCCGCCGGCGGGAACGAAGCTGGCGCAGTTCTCGACCGAGACGATCGACAGCGGGCCGTTGGGCGACAGCCTGCCGTTCCGCCCGCTCGCCAATATCGAGCTGACCAAGGAGCCCCTCGACCTGCCGAAGACGGCCAAGCCCTCCGGCCCGCCCAATCCGCAGCGTTTCGCCGGCCTCGACAAGATCAAGCCGACCGCCAGGCGCCATCTCTATTTCTCCGAGACCTTCGGCCATGCGGAGAAGGGCGGGACGACACGGGGCGGCCTGCGCGTGAATTTCTTCATCACCGTCAAGGGCCAGCAGCCGGTGCTGTTTGATCCCAACAATCCGCCGGCCATCATCACCAACCAGGGCGCGGTGGAGGACTGGACGATCGAGAACCATGCGCCGGAGGTGCACGAATTCCACATGCACCAGATCCATTTCCTGCTGCTGGCGGTGAACGGCGTGCC
>JAATGL010000065.1 GCA_015654705.1 Alphaproteobacteria bacterium
CAAACGCGTATTGGTGATCGGCGGCGGCTCCGGCATCGGGCTTGGCGTGGCGCGGGGCGCCGCGCGCGAAGGCGCGAAGGTCGTGATCGCCTCGCGCGACGCCAGGAAGATCGCCGAGGCCGCGAAGCCCATCGGCGCGACATCGGCGGCCATCGATGTGCGCGACGAAGGCAACATCGCGCGATTCTTCGAGGAGCACGGCGCGTTCGACCACATCGCGTTCACGGCGGGCGATTGGGAGGCCATCGTGCCCGGCGCGCTCGCCGATCTCGATCTGGCGAAGGCGGCGGAACGGATGACCACGCGGTTCTGGGGCGCGGTCGCCGTGGCCAAGCACGGCGCGACCAGACTGCCGCCCGGCGGTTCCTACACCATCACCAACGGCATGCTCGCGCACCGGCCGATGAAGGGCCTGCCCATCGTGACGGCCGGCGCCTGCGCGGTGGAGGGATTGGCGCGCGGCCTTGCCGTCGACCTGGCGCCGGTGCGCGTGAACTGCGTCTGCCCGGGCCTGATCGAAACCGAAATGTGGGACAAGTTCCCCGCCGGCTATCGCGACATGCTGATGGCGGCGACGCAGAAACAATTGGTGAAGCGTGCGGGGCAGCCCGACGAGGCGGGGGAGGCCTATCTCACCTGCATGCGCAACGGCTTCCTGACCGGGCAGGTCATCCAGATCGAAGGCGGCATCGCGCTCGCCGGCTGATCGTTTCGTTCAACAAGGAGAATTCCCATGCGTGTATTCATCACCGGCGCGGCCGGCTTCATCGGCAGGGCCACGACGGCGGAACTGATCGCAAACGGCCACCAGGTTCTGGGCCTCGCGCGCTCCGACGCCAATGCCGAGACGCTCAGAAAACTGGGCGCGGAGGTTCATCGCGGTTCGCTCGAAGATCTCGACAGCCTGCGCCAGGGTGCGAAGCAGACGGACGGCACGATCCATCTCGCCTTCATCCACGACTTCTCGAAATTCGCGGAGAACGGACAGATCGACAAGCGCGCCATCGAGGCGATGGGCGAGGGGCTGGAGGGCACGAACAAGCCGTTCGTGGTCACGTCGGGCGTCGCGCTTCTGGCGCCGGGACGCCTTTCGACGGAAGACGATGTCCCCCGTTCCGGCGACGGCATTCCGCGCGTGTCCGAACAGACGGGACTGGCATTCGCCGAGCGCGGCGTGCGCGCGACGGCGGTGCGGCTGCCGCAGGTGCATGGCGGCGACGGCAAATGCGGCCTGATCGAATATTTCATTCCCATCGCGCGCCAGAAGGGCGTCGTCGCCTATCTCGGCGACGGCGGCAGCCGCTGGGCGGCGGCGCACCGGCTGGACGTCGCGCGCGTCTATCGGCTTGCACTGGAAAAAGGCGCGGCAGGAGCCCGCTATCATGCCGTCGCCGACGAGGGCGTTCCCCATCGCGACATCGCCGAGGTGATCGCGCGGTATCTGAACCTGCCCGCGGTATCGATACCGCCCGAAGAGGCGGCCGCTTATTTCGGCTGGCTCGCGATGTTCGCCGGAATCGACGCGCCCGCATCCAGCGCGTTGACGCAGGCGCGGCTGGGATGGAAGCCCACGCAGATCGGCCTTCTCGCCGATATCGGCCGGCCGAACTATTTCACGGCCTGAAGGGAGCAGCTTGCCGGACTTCAGGCTTTCATAAACTGTCATCCCGGCCGCGCGCAGCGAGCGCCGGGACCCATCGAGAACGTGTTGCGATGGGTCCTGGATCGCGCCGCTGTCGCGACGCGTCCTTGATGACAAGCCTGGTTGGCCCGATCCGATCACAACACGCTCTGGCGATCCGCAAACCGCCGCTGCTTGACGCTTGGGGCGCATCCTCCGCTAATGGCGGCCGAACCGTTCAAAGCCGAGGCCTGCCCGGATGCCCGCCAAGAAGCCGCTCGTGATTGTCACGCGCAAGCTGCCGGATGCGATCGAGACGCGCATGCGCGAGCTGTTCGACGCGCGCCTCAATCTCGACGACACGCCGATGGGCCAGGCCGAACTGATCGAGGCCGTGCAGAAGGCCGACGTGCTGGTGCCGACCGTCACCGATCGCATCGATTCCAAGGTGCTGGCGCGGGCCGGCGCGAACCTGAAGCTGATCGCCAATTTCGGCACCGGCGTCGACAACATCGACGTGAAGGCGGCGCTCGACAAGGGCATCACCGTCACCAACACGCCGGGCGTCCTGACCGAGGACACCGCCGACATGACGATGGCGTTGATCCTGGCGGTGCCGCGCCGGCTGGTCGAGGGCGTCAAGGAGCTGGAGGCGGAGCATTTCCAGGGCTGGTCGCCCAACTGGATGCTGGGCCACCGCATCCTGGGCAAGCGGCTGGGCATCGTCGGCATGGGGCGGATCGGCCAGGCGGTGGCGCGGCGCG
>JAATGL010000245.1 GCA_015654705.1 Alphaproteobacteria bacterium
CGTCGGCATCGGCGGCGATCCGGTGAAGGGCACCGAGCATATCGAGGTGCTGGACATGTTCCTCGCCGATCCGGAAACGCAGAGCATCATCATGATCGGTGAGATCGGCGGCAGCGCCGAGGAAGACGCCGCCGATTTCATCCGGCACAGCAAGACGAGAAAGCCGATGGTGGGGTTCATCGCCGGCGTCACCGCCCCGCCCGGCCGGCGCATGGGCCATGCCGGCGCCATCATCTCCGGCGGCAAGGGCGGCGCGGATTCCAAGATCGAGGCGATGCGCGCCGCCGGCATCCGCGTCTCGCCCAACCCGGCGGCGCTGGGGACGACGCTGGTCGAACTGCTCGGCGGCAAATAGGGCCTCGCTCCGTCATGTTGCGGTAGGGGCCTGGCGAAGCCTGTTCCGCATCGGGCGCTCGAAATATCGGTAGGACAGCGTGCCGAGGCCGATCAGCACCGCATAGAATGCGATCAGCGCCAACGGCGTCTCGAAGGCCTGCGGCGTCAGCGAGAAATGCACCGCCAGCAGCGCCAGCCCGAGCTGCATCGGAAAATGAAGCATATAGGTCGAATAGGAAATGTCGCCGAGGAAGGAAACGCGCTGCCACTTTCCGCCCAGCACCTGTTCGTGCAGCGCCAGCGCCAGGATCGTCAGCGGGCTGACGCTGAAGATGAACAAGAGCAGGAACAGATAGGTGCTCCCGCCGATATAGAGGCGGCCCACCGCGGGCGAGATGTGACCTGCCAGCCAGTAGCAGGCGGCGTGGAGCGGCGCGCAATAGGTTTCGACCACGACGACGAGCCACGACGCCAGCGCCGCCAGACCCAGGCCGCGCGCGAGCCCCTTGGAATCGCCGCGCGCCGCGATCGAGCGGCTGAGGAAAAAGACCGCACCGCCGGCGAAGAACCCCATCACGCCGCGGGCGATGAATTCGTTCCACCACAGAAGCCCCATGCCGCACACTGCGACGACCAGCGCCATCCAGAATCCGCGCAGGCCCAGGCGGCACAGCACGAAGAACAGGCCGTAAAGCAGCACCTCGACCGACACCGACCAGGCCGGCCCGTTGAAGGACTGCGCCAGCGTCGGCGGCAGCCATTGCTGGGCGAGGAGCAGGTTCGCGGCGAAATGCTGCCAGTCATTCGTGTCGAAAATAAAATAATTGCCCGTGGCGCGCCGAAAGAAGAACTGCAGGATCGCCACGATCAGCAAGGTCGCCAGATGCAGCGGATAGAGCCGCGAAAAGCGCAGCCAGGCGAAGCGGCCGGCGCCCATGCCGCCTTCGGCGATGGCCTGGCTGTAAAGCCAGAAAAAAATGAAGCCGGAGAGCGGAAAGAACAGGTCGACCGCCGCCCAGCCTTCGTCATAAAGCGGCTTCAGGAACAGGTAGAAGGGCTGGGCCTCGCGCTGCCAGCCCGCCTGCCAGGTGCCGCTGACGGCGAAGAAATGCTGCCAGTGCCAGATCACGATGGACAGCGCGGCGACGCCTCTCAGCGTGTCCAGCGCATACAGCCGCTTCATCCTCGCCCCGCTCGCAATCTCGCCCCATTGATCCCATATTAACGGCACAAAGCATTGAATTGCCGTCCATTCGGAAGTAACACGCCAACTCGTCGCGGCAGACGCCCTGAACAGGACCGGACGGACCCAAGAAGCCCGTCCAACAGATTGAAATGACAAGCCAATCTCCGCCGGACCGGTTGAACCGCGCCTCCAACGACATCCTGGAGGCGACCTCGTTCCTGTTCGGCACCAACGCCCCCTTCATCGAATCGCTTTACGCCCAATATCAGGAAAATCCCGACGCGGTGGATCCGTCCTGGCGCGCCTATTTCGCCGGCCTCGGCGAGCAGGAGCTGGGTGCGGCGCAATTGGGCCGCGGCCCGGCCTGGCGCCGCGACGCCAAGCCGAACCTGGCCGGCGGCGAACTGGTCGGCGCGCTGACCGGCCAATGGCCGGCCAAGGCCAATGGCGCGGCCAGCGAGCGCGACCTGCGCGCCGCCGCGCATGAATCGATCCGCGCCATCCAGATGGTACGCGCCTATCGCGTGATCGGCCATCTGGAGGCCGATCTCGATCCGCTGAACATCTCGCCCAAGACGCCGCATCCCCAGCTCGAACCGTCGTTCTACGGCTTACATGCCGAGGCGCTGGACCGTCCAGTCTTCATGGACGGCGTGCTGGGCCTGGAAAGCGCCA
>JAATGL010000258.1 GCA_015654705.1 Alphaproteobacteria bacterium
CAAGCGCCGCCGCCGCCGCGCGCGCCGCCGCCTGCGCCTGGCCGGTCAGGTCGACGGCCTGGGCGACGCGCGCCTGGTATTGCAGCGCGCGTATGCCGGCGCCCATCATGCCGGCGGAATTCGACGGATTCTGGCTGCCGCCCTGTTGCGCGGGCAGCGTCACGCCGCCATTGGGATTGGCCTTGGCCATCGCCAGCACCGAGGAATTCACGGCGGCGTGCAGGACCGAAAGCGTCTGGGCGGCGGCGGGGCCGGCGGCGAGCGCCGTCACCATGGCGATCACGCTGGTGCTGCGCAGCAATTGCGTGCGCAGCCGCGGCGGAGCGCGCCGGAAGGATGGCGCGCGCATCGTCGAACCGTTCCGCTGCCGGCTGGTCATGGGCTGGTCCCGCTGGGTTTGTCGGCCGCCGGCTTGGCCTGCGCCGGGTGCACGGCGCGCGGATCGTAGCGCCCGTCCCCGATGCGATCCTCATAGCCTTGCGCCAGGTTTTCCAGCTCGACACGCTTGAGCTGGGTGAACGGCTCGTTGGCGCCGATCGCGTCGCCGACATCGAATTTTTCATAGGCGCTGAGGATCTCGCGCCCGACCGCCAGAAGCTGCGTGTTCTTGCTTTCGCAGGCCGTGAGCAGCGTCTGCGTATTGGTGACGGTGGTCTGCAGCTTGTCCTGTTCCGCCTGGGTCTGGCGCGCGCTGTCGGCCGCCTTGTCGGTCGCCTGGGTCAGCGCGCTCTTGGTTCGGGCCAGCTCCTGCTGCGCGGCATCGGCGCGCACGCCCTCATGCCTGGCGCGCGCCAGTTCGCCCTGCAGCGCCGCGAGCTGCTTCTTGACGGCGTCGCGCTCGGTCTCGGCCGCGGTCTTCTGCGCCTGCAGCGTCGCCTGGTCGTCCTGCGCCTGGCGAAGCTGCAGCGTGACCTGGCGCAACTGGCTGCGCAGCGCGCTGTCGTCCGACTGGGCCCGGACATTGCCCGCGAAGAGCAGCGGGACGAGGAGGACGGCGAGCGCGGAATGAAGCTTCATCTCAGAACCCCGCATTCAGGTCGAGCTGCACCACGTCGATGGCAAGCGGCGGACCATAGACCTCGCTGGCGCTCAGCCAGCGTGCGGTCAGCCAGGTGTTCTTGTAAAGGCCGAGCGAGCCGCCGACGATGAAGCCGCGCGCATTGGTGCCGCCCAGGTGGAAGTCGCTGTCGGTATAGGCGTCCGGCACCGCGTCGGGCTCCAGATATTTGTAGCCGAGCGAGATGTTCCAGGCCCAGGGCGTGCGCGGTGTCGGGTCGCCGAAGGTCGTGCTCACATAATAGCCGTTCGGACCGCTCTTGAGCTGCGCCCCGTCATAGCCGGGACCGCAGGGATTGAGGCCGTCCTCGACATTGTTGAGCGGCGTGCCGAACGGTGCATAGCGGCAGGCATCGGTCCAGTGATAGGCCAGATTGTGCACATAGTCGAAATCGAAGATGAAACGGTAGGTATCGCCGACCTTCAGCGAGAATTCCGTCGTCGCGTCGATCAGCTTGTATTTGAAGGCGAGGCCCACGAATTGCGGCTGCGGCGTGTCGTTCAGATGGTCCGGATCGAGCGCGATCTGGCGCAGCAGGAAGAGCGTATTGCCCTTCTGCATGAAGGCCGGACGCGTGAAATCCGTCGAGCATTCGCGGTCGCCCTGGTAGAGCGGACAGGGCGCCGACAATTCGCCCTGGGTGCCGGCGAAATCGTAATAGGAGCTGGCGAAGCGCCAGTCGAAGGTATCGCCCAGCCATTTCACGCCGAGCTGGTTGCCCCACAGCCATTTCTGGCGGTCGTTGGTCTTGCCGAGGTCCACGCCGTTGACGGTGATGTCGTGGTCGGGAAAATTGTTTCCGATATAGCCCAGCGGGAAGATGCCTTCGGTCGCGAAGAAGCTGATGCCCTTGGTGTCCGGCCGCTTGGTCTCGACCGCCGCCGAGACGCCGTCGAAATTGAGATCGGGATCGTAGACCAGGTCGGAATGGAAGAAGGGATCGGGCATCCGGCCCGCGGTGACCGCGATCCAGTGCGAATGTTCGAGCGTGAGATAGGCCTGGTCGAGCCAGAAATCCTTCTTGCCGAAGCCCCCGCCCAGAAGCTGGGTGGTCGAGACCGGGCCGTTGTCGCCGCCCGAGGCCAGCCGCATGCCGAACAGCACGCCGTCGCTGATCACCGCGTCGATTCCCAGCCGGGCGCGGATGCTGAGGCGGTTGACGCGGTCCTGCGTGGTGTTGAGGATCGGAATGCCGCCGGGATTGGTCACCGGATTGACGTCGACGGGGCCGTTGGCGTTGAGCGTGGCGTAATCGACGATCCCGCCGTCATTGCTGGAAGAAAACAGGTCGCTCTCGTCGCGGAAGCGGAAATCGCCGCTCAGCCGGATGCGCTTGGTCCATTCCGGTATCGCCTCGGGCTGGGCCCAGTTCTCCTCGCGGACCTGGCGGACCACCTCCTTCTTCACCTCGTCGCGGATCTGGTTCTTGACGATCTCGGGAACGTAGGGCACGCGCAGCACGCCCTGCGCCG
>JAATGL010000145.1 GCA_015654705.1 Alphaproteobacteria bacterium
CGTCCACTGATAGGCGTAGTGGCCGGCCGAATAGCCGTTCGCCCAGATGTGCAGGAAATAGCTCGAGCGGTAGCGCGTCGGCACGTTCGGGAAGTCCGTATGCGTGTCGGCGAGCGCCTTGGTCTCGAAGGCGTCGACGTCCTGCTTCGGCGCGTCGGCGGTCAGGCTATGCCACTGCATGTCGAGATCGGACGCGGCCAGCAGCTCGCCCAGATCGTAGCCCTGGCCCCAGGTCTGCGAGCTCTTGATCTTGTCGACCAGGGCCTGCGGGATCGTCTCGCCGGTCTTGTAGTTCACCGCATAGTGCTTGAGCACGTCGGGATAGAGCGCCCAATGCTCGTTGAACTGCGACGGGAACTCGACCCAGTCGCGCGCGGTGTTGGCGCCCGAGAGCGAGGGATATTGCTCGTTGGCGAACAGCCCATGCAGCGCATGGCCGAATTCGTGGAACATCGTCGTCACGTCGTCGAAGCTGATCAGCGCCGGCTGGCCGGGCGCCGGCTTGGTGAAGTTGGCGACGTTGTAGACCACCGGCTTGGTGCCCAGCAGATGCGACTGGTTGACGAAATTGCTCATCCAGGCGCCGCCCGATTTGTTGTCGCGCTTGAAGTAGTCGAAATAGATCAGGCCGAGCTGCGAGCCGTCCTTGTCGAAGACGTCGAACACGCGCACGTCCGGCTGATAGACCGGAATGTCGTGACGCTCCTTGAAGGTGATGCCGTAAAGCTGGTTGGCGGCATAGAACACGCCGTCCTGCAGCACCTTGTCGAGTTCGAAATAGGGTTTCAGCTCGTTCTGGTCGAGATCGTATTTGGCCTTGCGCACCATGTCGGAATAGCGTTCCCAATCCCACGGCTTCAGGTCGAAATGGGTGCCCTGCTTGTCGATCATGGCCTGGATCTGCCGGGCCTCGTCCGCGGCCTTCGCGGCGGTCGGGGGCACCAGCTGGGCGATGAAGTTCTGCACCGCATCCGGCGTGTTGGCCATCTGGTCGTAGAGAACGTAGGCCGCATAGTTCGGATAGCCGAGCAGTTGCGCCTTCTGGGCGCGGATCAGCGCGAGCTGCGCGATGATGGCGCGGGTGTCGTTGGCGTCGCCCTTTTCGGTGCGTGTCCAGGAATTGTCGAAGATATTCTGGCGCACCGAACGGTCGCTCAGCGACGCCAGCACGGGCTGCTGCGTGGTGTTTTGCTGCGGGATGAGGAACTTGCCCGGCATGTTGCGGTCTTCCGCCGCCTTCGCCGCCGCGGCGATCTCCTCGTCGCTGAGGCCGGCGAGGTCCGCTTTGTTGTCCGTCACGAAGGCGGCCGCCTTCGAGGCGGCGACCAGCTTCTGCTGGAAATCGGCTTCGAGCGACGCGTCCTGCTCGTTGAGCTTGCGCAGGGTCGCCTTGTCGGCATCGGAGAGATTGGCGCCGGCATGGATGAACTGCAGATAATAGATGTTGAGGAGCTGCAGCGATTCCGGATCGAGATTGAGGCTGTCGCGGCGGTCATAGATCGCCTTGACGCGCGCGAAGAGCTTGGGGTTGAGGAAGATCGCGTCCTGGTGCGCCGCCAGCTTGGGCGCCTCGTCGGACTGCACCTTGTCCAGCGTGTCGTTGGTATTGGCCTGCACCACGCTGGAGAAGGTCTCGGACACGCGGTCGAGCATGCGGCCCGATTTCTCGATCGCCACGACCGTGTTCTCGAAAGTGGGAGGGGCGGGATCGTTGGCGATGGCCTTGATCTCGGCGATCTGCTGCTTCATGCCCTCTTCGAACGCCGGCTGGTAATCGGTGTCCTTGATGCGGTCGAACATCGGCGCCTGCAGCGGCAGGCTGCTGGGCGCGGCAAAGGGATTTTCCGCCGCCAGGGCGCGCTCAGGCATCGAACAGAGGACCAGCGCGCCCATCGCGGCGACGCCCCTGTAAAACGTGCGGAACCGATTCATCGTTTTCATTCTTTGAATTTCCCCTGGATAGCTGGCCGCGATGGCCAGTGCCGCGCCCGCGACGAATTTGCGACACTCTAGCGGCTTCGTCCTGCGGCGACCACCGGGAAACCGTGCAGGGCACGATCAAGGATTCGTGCATGGACGGACGGAATTTTTGAGACGCCCGTCCGGCCCGGCGCGAGCGGATATTACGGGACGCCGCGTCTGTCCGGCTCATTGTTGCGCGAACGAGATGGAAGGCGGCGTGCCTTCTTTTGCGAGACGTTCGTAATATAAGACATATGCTTTCGATACCTTTCGAGGATAGCCCTTGCGCAACCGAACCAAACTCAGCCTGCGCGTGCCGGTCCCCAAGAACCGGCCCGGCGACGCGCCCGATTTCAGCGGCATGACGTTCCCCGACGCCGGCACGGCGCGCCGTCCGGAGATCGACGTGCGCGCGCACGACATTTCCGATCTCGCCTATGCGCTGATCCGCGTGCTGGATTCGCACGGCCGCGCCGTCGGCCCCTGGGATCCGAAGCTCGATGCCGAGACGCTGCGCCGCGGCCTCGCCGCTATGCTGGTGACGCGCGCCTATGACGACCGCATGTATCGCGCGCAGCGCCAGGGCAAGACGTCCTTCTACATGAAATGCACCGGCGAGGAGGCCGTGGCGATCGCCGCGGCTGCGGCGCTGGAACGCGAGGATATGTGCTTTCCCTCCTACCGCCAGCAGGGCCTGCTGATCGCGCGCGGCTATCCGCTGGTCGAGATGATGTGCCAGGTCTATTCCAACGTGAAGGACCCGCTGAAGGGACGGCAATTGCCGATCATGTATTCCTCCAAGGAATACGGCTTCTTCACGATCTCCGGCAATCTGGGCACGCAATATCCGCAGGCCGTGGGCTGGGCGATGGCCTCGGCCTACAAGGGCGACGACCGCATCGCCGCGAGCTGGGTCGGCGACGGCACTACGGCGGAGGGCGATTTCCACCACGCACTCAATTTCGCCTCGGTCTATCGCGCGCCGGTCATCCTCAACGTCGTCAACAATCAATGGGCGATTTCGAGCTTCTCCGGCATCGCCGGCGGCAATGAATCGACCTTCGCCTCGCGCGCCATCGGCTACGGCCTGCCGGGCCTGCGCGTCGACGGCAACGACTTCCTGGCGGTCTATGCGGCAACCCGCTGGGCGGCGGAGCGCGCGCGCAACAATCACGGCGCCACGCTGATCGAGCTTTACACCTATCGCGTCGAGGGTCATTCGACCAGCGACGATCCCAGCCGCTACCGCCCCTCCGACGAGGCCAAGGCCTGGCCGCTGGGCGATCCCGTCGAACGCCTCAAGCAGCACCTGATCGCGCTGGGCGAATGGAGCGAGGAGCGCCACGCCGCCGCCGAGAAGGACGCGGTGGAGACCGTGCGCGACGCCAACCGGGAAGCCTCCGCCATCGGCACGCTGGGCGAGGGCGAGAGGCTGAGCGTCAAGACCATGTTCGAGGACGTCTACAAAGAAATGCCCTGGCACATCCGCCGGCAGCGCCAAGAGATGGGGGTCTGAACGTGCCCGCGATGAACATGATACAGGCGCTCAACTCCGCCATGGACGTGATGCTGGGGCGCGATCCCAACGTGCTGGTGTTCGGCGAGGACGTCGGCTATTTCGGCGGCGTCTTCCGCGCCACCGAGGGCCTGCAGAAGAAACACGGCCTGACCCGCTGCTTCGACACGCCGATCGGCGAGGCCGGCATCATCGCCACCGCCATCGGCATGGGCGCCTATGGCCTACGCCCCGTGGTCGAGATCCAGTTCGCCGATTACATCTATCCGGCCTTCGACCAGCTCGTCTCGGAAGCGGCGCGGCTGCGCTACCGCTCGGCCGGCGATTTCACCGCGCCGATGACGGTGCGCACGCCCTATGGCGGCGGCATCTTCGGCGGCCAGACCCACAGCCAGAGCCCGGAAGCGATCTTCACCCATGTCTCGGGCCTCAAGACCGTCGTGCCGGCGACGCCCTACGACGCCAAGGGCCTGCTGATCGCGTCCATCGAGGACGACGATCCGGTGATCTTCCTGGAGCCCAAGCGCATCTACAACGGCCCGTTCGACGGCC
>JAATGL010000285.1 GCA_015654705.1 Alphaproteobacteria bacterium
GACCAAGTCGGTCGTAGTGACGCCCGAGAACCTCGGCACCTATTCGGGCGTGCGGAAATTCCGCTACGGCGAGATCGAAGGCGAGGACCAGGTCGGCGTCGTCACGGGCCTCGCCTGGACCGAGGTCGGCGGCGAGACGCTGCAGATCGAGTCCGTCATGCTGCCCGGCAAGGGCCGCATGCAGACGACGGGCAAGCTCGGCGACGTGATGAAGGAATCGATCGACGCGGCGCGCTCCTATGTGCGCTCCAAGGCGACCAGCTTCGGCATCAAGCCGCCGACCTTCGAGAAGGTCGACATCCATGTGCATGTGCCGGAAGGCGCGACGCCCAAGGATGGTCCTTCGGCCGGCGTGGCGATGGCGGTCTCGATCATCTCGGTGCTGACCGGCATTCCGGTGCGCCGCGACGTGGCGATGACCGGTGAGGTCACTTTGCGCGGCCGGGTCCTGCCGATCGGCGGCCTCAAGGAAAAGCTGCTGGCGGCGCTTCGGGCCGGGATCAAGACCGTGATCATCCCCGAGGAGAACGAGAAGGACCTGGCGGAAATTCCCGACAATGTGAAATCGGGAATGACCATCGTGCCGGTCAAGAACGTGACCGAGGTGCTGAAAGTGGCGCTCAGCCGGCAGCCCGAGGCCATCGACTGGATCGAGCCGCCGGAGGTCGTCGCCCCGCCGCCGGCGCTGCATGACGGCGACGCCGACGCGGTCGTGACCCACTAGGTCCGGCCTTCGAACCAGGCACGGGCCCGGATCGTTTCCGATTCGGGCCCGTTTTTCTATTCAAAAACCCCAGATTTCTGCGGTTTTGGGCTTGGGCGGGCTGGCGCGAGGCCCTAGACTCCCTCGACTTCGAAGCGAATCTCTGCCGAGGCCTGTCCACCCAACCTGCACGCGATGCGGTGCATCCGGAGAACGGCGATGAACAAGGAAGACATGGTCAAGTCCGTGATGGCGGCGACCGGGCAGGCCAAGGCCGAGGCCGAGAAGTCCGTCGACGCGGTGTTTTCAGCCATCTCCGAGACGCTGAAATCCGGCGGCGAGGTCCGGCTGGCGGGCTTCGGCACCTTCGTCGTATCGGCCCGGGCGGCGCGCGACGGCCGCAATCCGCGCACCGGCGAGACCATCAAGATTCCCGGCTCCAAGGCCGTCCGCTTCCGCCCCGGCAAGGGCCTGAAGGATGCGGTCAACTGATTTTCCGCGGGCTGTTTCCGCACGCAAGAGGAGAAGAACATGAACAAGAACGATCTGATCCAGAAGCTGGCCGACCAGACGGGCCTGTCCAAGAACGATGCCGCCAAGGCGGTGGAAGGAGTCTTCACCATCATCGAGGCGACACTGAAGGCGGGCGACGAGGTCCGCCTGACCGGCTTCGGCGTCTTCGCGGTGGCCAGCCGCGCCGGCGGCAAAGGCCGCAACCCGCAGACCGGCGCCGAGATCCCCATCAAGCCGTCCAAGCAGCCGCGCTTCCGCCCCGGCAAGCAGCTGAAAGACGCGCTGAACTGATGTCCCGATAACAGGACTTTCCCGGCTCTGCCCGGCCGCGTCATGGCCGGGCAAAGCCGTGGCATCGTGTCTTCCCGGTCTGTATAAGCACCGCACCGGGCGGTTAGCTCAGCTGGTAGAGCATATCGTTTACACCGATAGGGTCGGCGGTTCGAACCCGTCACCGCCCACCAACCGATTTCCCGCCTGAATTGACCGGTCTCGAGGCTCGCGCGGAATTGTGAATCGGGGGCGCCGGGCGCATCCTGTGCCGGGGTGATGGGGCGCCTGGCTGCGTTCGCGGATCAGGTCGCAAAAAATGCTGGTTCGACATCTTTCCTATTTCGTGACGCTGGCGCGCGAGCGGCATTTCGCGCGGGCGGCCGAGGCCTGCAACGTGGCCCAGCCGACTCTTTCCGCCGCGATCCGCAAGCTGGAGGAAGACCTCGACGCCAGGCTGGTGATCCGCGACCACCATTTCGTGGGACTGACGCCCGAGGGCGAGCGCGTGCTGGCCTGGGGCCGCCAGATCCTGACGGACTACAACAGCCTGCGCGAAGACCTGTCGCGCCTGCGCCGCGGCATGGTCGGAACGCTGCGCCTGGGCGTCATCCCGGCCGCCATGCCGTCGGTGTCCTTTCTGACCGACCGGTTCTGCAGCGAGCATCCGGCGGCCGACGTCGAGATCCGCTCGCTGACCTCGCGCGCCATCCAGCGCGCCCTGGATGCCTTCGAGATCGACGGCGGCGTGACCTATCTGGAGAACGAGCCGCTGGAGAACGTCCGGCGGGTGCCTCTCTATCACGAGCGCTACGTCTTCGTGACCCGGCGCGAGCACCCTTTCGCCGGACGGCGCACCGTGACCTGGCGCGAGGCGGCGACACAGCGCCTGTGCCTGCTCAGCGAGGACATGCAGAACCGCCGCGTGCTCAACAATGTCATGGCGTCGATCGGCATCGTGCTGAAGCCGCCGGTGGTCAGCGATTCCTTTCTCGGCATCTATTCGCATCTGCGGCATGGCGCGTGGTCCAGCATCGTCCCGCACACGTTTTCCTACATGTTCGGCGGCGCGCCGGACCTCGTGGCGATCGACCTGATCGAGCCGGCGCACAGCCAGGCGATCGGGCTGGTGCTGTCGAACCGCGATCCGCCGACGCCGATGACCAACGCGCTGCTGGCGTCCGTGCTGGAGGCCGATCTGGGGTTTGACTTTACACCGCCGGCTTGATCGATAACATCTATCAGGCGTTCCAAGACTTTCATTGGATTGCGGCCGCATTGGCGCGCAGCATCGCGACATCAGACATCCGCTCTGAATGCGGAAAGACACAGGGCGAAACAAAGGGAAAACACACATGGCAAAGATCGTTTGCGTTCTGTACGACGACCCGGTCGACGGATATCCGAAATCCTATGCGCGGGACGACCTGCCCAAGATCGCGGGCTATCCCGGCGGGCAGACGCTGCCCACGCCCGAGGGCATCGACTTCAAGCCGGGCACGCTGCTGGGCAGCGTTTCGGGCGAACTGGGCCTGCGCAAATATCTCGAATCGCACGGCCACACCTTCGTGGTCACCTCCGACAAGGACGGCCCGGACTCGGTGTTCGAGCGCGAACTGGTCGATGCCGATATCGTGATCTCGCAGCCGTTCTGGCCGGCCTACCTGACCGCCGAGCGCATCGCCAAGGCGAAGAACCTCAAGCTGGCGATCACCGCCGGCATCGGCTCCGACCACGTCGATCTGGAGGCCGCGATCAAGAACAACGTGACCGTGGTCGAAGTCACCTACTGCAACTCGATCAGCGTCTCCGAGCA
>JAATGL010000074.1 GCA_015654705.1 Alphaproteobacteria bacterium
CGCTGGCCTCGCGCAACATCTTCCCGTCCAACATCCAGGGCCTGCCGACCTGGTACGAAGTGCGTGTCTCGGGCGAAGGCTGGCTCGGACGGCGCGGCGGCGTCGACCTGATGGTGCTGATGAACCCGCAGACCTGGGCCGCCGACATCGCCGGCGTCGATCCGGGCGGCTATGTGCTCTACGATTCCACCAAGCCGCTGACGGGACAGAAAATCCGCTCCGACCTCACGGTGCTGGGCGTGCCGCTGACCGAACTGGCCAACACGATGGCGGGCACGATCCCGCGCGAGCGCCAGCTGCTCAAGAACGTGATCTATGTCGGCGCGCTGGCGGCGCTTCTGTCGCTCGATCTCGCCGTCATCGACACGCTGATCGCCGAACAGTTCAAGGGCAAGACCAAGCTGGTGGCGATGAACGGTTCGGCGCTGCGCCTGGGCTACGATTATGCGCAGAAGAACCTCGCCGGCCTCTGCAAGCTGAAGGTCGAGAGATCCGACAAGGTGGGCAAGCGCATCTTCATCGCCGGCAACGACGCGGCGGGACTGGGCGCGGTCTATGGCGGCGCCACGGTCTGCTCCTGGTATCCGATCACGCCGTCGACCTCGCTGGCCGAGGCCTTCATGGCGCATTGCAGGAAATTCCGCGTCGATCCGCTGACCGGCCAGAACCGCTTCGCCATCGTACAGGCGGAAGACGAGATCGCCGCCATCGGCATGGTCCTGGGCGCGGGCTGGAACGGCGCGCGCGCCTTCACCGCGACCTCCGGCCCCGGCATCTCCCTGATGCAGGAATTCTTCGGCTTCGCCTATTACGCCGAGGTTCCGGCCGTGATCTTCGACATCCAGCGCGGCGGGCCTTCGACCGGCATGCCGACGCGCACCCAGCAATCCGACCTGCTGCTCGCCGCCTATGCCAGCCATGGCGACACCAAGCATGTGCTGCTGTTCCCCGAGGACCCGCACGAAGCCTTCGCGTTCGCCGCCGAGGCGCTCGACCTGGCCGAGCGGCTGCAGACGCCGGTCTTCGTGATGATGGACCTCGACATCGGCATGAACGACTGGCTCTGCGAGCCGCTCGCCTGGGACGCGGCGCGGCACTACGACCGCGGCAAGCTGATCACGGCGGAGGAACTGGACGCCGGCAAGGCGTTCGGCCGCTATCGCGACGTCGACGGCGACGCCATCCCATATCGCACGCTCCCCGGCATCCACCCGACCAAGGGCGCCTATTTCACGCGCGGCTCCTCGCACTACGCCGATGCGCGCTACAGCGAGGAGGGCGCCGTCTATGTCGAGGTGATTCAGCGGCTATTGCGCAAATTCGAGACCGCGAAATCGCTCGTGCCGGCACCCGTCCGCCGCGACGCGCGGGAGAAGACGAAGGTCGGCGCGATCTATTACGGCTCGACCTCGGTGGCGATGGAGGAGGCGCTGGCCGGCCTCGAAGCGCGCGGCCTGCACATCGACACGCTGCGCATCCGCGCCTTTCCCTTCGCCGACGCGGTGCTGGACTTCATCAACGCCCACGACCAGATCTTCGTCGTCGAGCAGAACCGCGACGCGCAATTGCAGAAGCTGTTGGTCAACGAATGCGCCATCGATCCGGCGCGCTTCATCTCCATCCTGCATTACGACGGCACGCCGGTCACCGCGCGCTTCATCGCGGCCGCCTTCGCCGACCGCCTGAACGTGGTCCGCAAGGAAGCGGCGGAATGAACCTTCGGGGCTCGCTTCGCTCGCACCTCGGGATGACGAGACTTGCTTCGCGTCATGCTGAGGTGTCCGCGCGTCAGCGCGGCCCCGAAACACAAAAGAGTGGAACACCATGACCTACATCACCAAGCCCAAGCTGCATCATCCGGGCCTCGCGACCAACAAGCTGGGCTTCACGCGGCGCGACTATGAGGGGCGCATCTCGACCCTGTGCGCCGGCTGCGGCCATGATTCGATCAGCGCGGCGCTGATCCAGGCCTGTTTCGAGATCGACCTGGCGCCGCACCGCGTCGCCAAATTGTCGGGCATCGGCTGCTCGTCGAAGACGCCGGACTATTTCCTCGGCCAGAGCCACGGCTTTAATTCCGTACACGGACGGATGCCCAGCGTGCTGACCGGCGCCAACCTCGCCAACCGCGACCTGATCTATCTGGGCGTCTCCGGCGACGGCGACTCCGCCTCGATCGGCTTCGGCCAGTTCGCCCATTCAATCCGGCGCGGCGTCAACATGACCTATATCGTCGAGAACAACGGCGTCTACGGCCTGACCAAGGGGCAGTTCTCGGCCACCGCCGACCGCGGCTC
>JAATGL010000004.1 GCA_015654705.1 Alphaproteobacteria bacterium
AGGTCCTTGCCGGCGCGCTCCTCGATCCAGGGCCGCCACAGCTCGACCGCGTTGCGCGCGCAGTCCGGCGGTGCTTCGCCGGTCAGCGTCTGGCGCACGATCAAGCCCAGCGCCTCGGCGATCGGCACGTCGGCGCGCACTCGCGCCTTGGCCAGGCCGCGCGCGCTGCAGCGCGCCTCCAGCCCGGCGGCCAGGTTGTTCGCCACGCCCTTCATCGACAGCGCGCCGATGGCCTCCACCCGCGCCTGCTCCGCCGCCTCGAACATGGCGGCCCCTTCGGCGCCCTGCGGGCGGTACTGGTCGTGCAGCTTGTCTTCGTGATAGGCGCGCCGCAGCGCATAAGCGTCGCCGGCGCCGCGCACGACCGCGACTTCATTCGGCGGCAGGTTGCGCGAGGGCAGGGGCAGGCGCGCCTTCAGGCCTTTCAGCGAAGGCGGTTCGGCCGAGAAATTGACTTCCAGCTCCGGCTCGCCGGCGAGCGAGCGCACCGCGATCGCGACGGCGCGTTTGAAGGGTTCGGACGGGTTTTCGGGCTTGCTCATCGCGGCAATCTGGCCCTTCAGCGCCGCAATTTCCAGTCCTGCCGCACGCAGCGCCTGCGCATGACCGGACCGGCAGGCGATCAGATGGATTCGGTCCGCGGCATCACCGGGTCCGGCATCGCACAGGCGAGTTCATCCCGGCTTGACCGCGTGGATTTCGTGTACGACCGCGAGGAGCGCATCGGTGGTATCGCGCCACTGCGGCAGTGCCGTTTCCTGGGTCGCAGGCCGCGCATGGACGAAGGCCCATTCGAGCGCCTCGACGACCTCGTCGATGTCGCTTTCGCCCCATTCCGACCAGAAGGCGCCGGGCTTCTGGCTGAGCGCACGGCCGAGGCCCATCTGCAGCAGATCGCGATGGCCGGTGCAATCGGAGAGGATGGTGGGCACGCCGCAGCCCAGACACTCCATCGCCACGAGGTTGGTGCCGCCCTCGGCGCGATTGGGAAAAAGGGCGACGTCGCATTCGCGATAGATCGGCGCCATGAATGCGTTGGGCAGAGCGCCGACATCGATCACGCGGTCGGCCAGCGCGCTGAGATCGAGGTCCATGCCGCGGGCGAGCTGCGGCCAGGGCGAATGCCAGGCGGTGATCAGCATCGCTTCCGGATGGCGCCGGGCGAAGATGCGAAACGCCTTCACGACGATGTCCTGGCCTTTGCGGGGCTCGGCCTTGCCTCCCGAAAAGATCAGGAAGCGGCCGGGATAGAGACCGCGCTTGGGCGCCGGGAAGAAAATGGATCTGTCCACGCCCTGCAAGATCGTGCGCGTGTTGTCGATGCCGGCAGCCTTGAGAACCGCGCTGTTCCACCGCGAGCCGGTGACGATGACCTCGTATTGTCTCGCCCGTTCGACGGCTGCGGCCGAGAGCGGCGTTTCGAAAAAGGTCACGCCGATCCGTGCGCTGGGCGGGCGCGCGGGCAGGAAGTCGTTGCTCAGCGAGTGAAGCCAGACGGAATCCGCGCGCGGCGGTCCCGATCGCGAACGCGCGAGGAAGGGCTCGAGCGCGCGGGCACGCAGCAAGTCGGTGCCGAGGCTGGCCGGATCGATCGGTATATGGGTGCGCGCCTCGATCGCGGGAAAACGGACAAGTTCGAGCGCCAGATTGAGTCCGTAAACGCCCCAGCCGAAAAAGGCGGACACCTGCCAGTCGAAAACAAGTTTCACGCCGCCCCCTTCGCCTGCCGCGCGATCGCCACGACGCGTGCGACATGCAGGACGTGAAAATTTTAGCGATACCTATCCACGATCTCAAGCGATGTCGCGTATTTGCGCCCCGGCCGGCGATGCGCGATATACCGCCAGCGCCTGCAGACGCGGAGAACGGCCGGCGATGAGTTCAAAGCGCATTTTGGTCACCGGAGGCGCGGGCTTTATCGGCTCGCATCTGTGCGAGCGGTTGCTGGCCGACGGCCACGAAGTCCTGTGCGTCGACAATTGTTTCAGCGGCAGGCGCGCGACCATCGCGCCTTTGCTGAGCGCGCGAAACTTCGAATTCATGCGCCATGACGTGACCTTCCCGCTCTATGTCGAAGTGGACGAAATCTACAATCTTGCCTGTCCGGCGAGCCCGAAGCACTATCAGTTCGATCCCGTGCAGACGACGAAGACGAGCGTCCATGGCGCGATCAATATGCTGGGGCTCGCCAAGCGCCTGCGCGGGAAGATCCTCCAGGCCTCAACCTCGGAGGTCTATGGCGATCCCGCCGTCCATCCGCAAACCGAGTCCTATTGGGGCAACGTCAATCCGATCGGCCGCCGTGCCTGTTACGACGAAGGCAAGCGCTGCGCCGAGACCCTGTTCTTCGACTATCACCGCCAGCATCGCGTCCGCATCAAGGTCGCAAGAATCTTCAATACCTACGGCCCCAACATGCATCCCGACGACGGCCGGGTGGTTTCGAACTTCATCGTGCAGGCGCTGAGAAACGAGCCCGTCACGATCTACGGCGACGGGCGGCAGTGCCGCTCCTTCTGTTACGTGGACGACATGGTGGACGGGCTGGTGCGGTTGATGGCGACGCCGGATGAGGTCACCGGGCCGGTCAATCTCGGCAACCCGGTCGAGACATCGATGCTGGAGCTTGCGGAGGCGGTGATCGGCCAATGCCGGTCGAAATCGCAGATCGTGCTGCGCCCCTTGCCCGAGGACGATCCGCGTCGGCGCCAGCCGGATATCGCTTGCGCCAGGCGGGTCCTCGCCTGGGCACCCAGGACCGCGCTCGACGAGGGGCTCGCGCGCACCATCGCCTATTTCAGAAGGACCTTGGATCAGACCGGCGTGGGTTAAGCCACCAGGACCTTTGCCGCGCTTTCGGGCAGTTCCTCGCCGAAGGCGCGCTGGTAGAACTCGGCGACGCTGGCGCGCTCCAGTTCGTCGCATTTGTTGAGGAAGGTGAGGCGGAAGGCGAAGCCGACATCGTTGAAGATCTCGGCATTCTCGGCCCAGGTGATGACGGTGCGCGGGCTCATCACGGTCGACAGATCGCCGTTGATGAAGGCGTTGCGGGTCATGTCGGCGACACGCACCATCGCGGAAATCTGCTTCTTCTTCTCCGGCGTGCCGTAGGACGGCACCTTCGACAGCACGATGTCGACCTCGGCGTCGTGCGGCAGGTAGTTCAGCGTGGCGACGATGCTCCAGCGGTCCATCTGGCCCTGGTTGATCTGCTGCGTGCCGTGATAGAGGCCGGTGGTATCGCCCAACCCGATCGTGTTGGTGGTCGAGAACAGGCGGAACGCGGGATGGGCGCGGATCACCTTGTTCTGGTCGAGCAGGGTGAGCTTGCCCGCGACCTCCAGCACGCGCTGGATCACGAACATCACGTCCGGGCGGCCGGCATCGTATTCGTCGA
>JAATGL010000199.1 GCA_015654705.1 Alphaproteobacteria bacterium
ATCCATCCTTCTCGCGCGATGCCGCCCTACGAAGCGCTGCCGCCGTCAAATCTTGTCGCTCAATGACTATCGGCTGACCCATCGACCTGGCTCCTCAAATCGGAGCCCACATAGATTCACAATTCCCCCCTCGGGGGAATCTGGAGGGTTATGTGAGGTCGCCGGCGCGCGCGTGGCGGCGATGTCGGAGGCGACCTCATATAAGCCGGATTGAGCGAAGGCGCGGTCAGGAAATGGCGCTATGGGTTAAGCGCAGAGGCTGATGGCGGCGAGGCAAACCGCTGGCGGCCTTTGGCGCAGTATCTGACGCCGAAGGCAGGCGCCGCCGAGGTTTGGATGGCGAACGGATGACCGGACAACGCCTCGATCTTTCGAATTTTGGCGTTCGGGAAGGATTAAATTGCGCCCGCGAGTGAGCCCCGCCGTTGACGGGCGCGAAGGCAGGCGACCGAGGCGGTGGAATAGCGAGATTCGAGACCGCTACGGAGTTCGTCATGACGTGTCACACCGGAAGGCGCCGGTAGACCGAGACGCGAAGATCTCGATGCGGCGCATAAGGCCGCCGCAGTCGGGACAGGAGGCGAACGCAGCGTGGTGAGCGTCGGCTTCCGGCTTTTCGGGTTGCGGTCCTGGATTGGCGCTCTCGTGCGGCTCAGCGACATCGTCCAGAAGTTCGCGCACGCGCGCGAGATTGTCGCTGCGGTCGCCCTTGGCGAGAAAGCCGTAGTGCCGGATGCGATGAAAGCCGTCGGGCAGGACATGCAGGAGAAAGCGGCGCAGGAACTCATGCGCGCCGAGCCGCATGACCCCGCTTCGCCCGCCGCGACGATAGTTCTTGTAGCGGAACGCCACCTCGGCGTCGGTGACGTCGACCAGCCTGGAATTGCCGATGGCGGTGCGGTGCGTGTAGCGTGCGAGATAGGCCAGCACGCGCTCCGGCCCGCCGAACGGCGGCTTGGCGTAGACGACGAACGGGCTCTGGCGAAGCGCGCGCAGGCGCTGGGCGAAAGCGGCGGGTTCGGCGAGCGGCGCGAGATCGCCGAAGAAGCCGAGTTCGTCGCGCGCGAACGCGGCTTGCAGGCCGGCGAGAAACAACCGCCGGAATGTCTTGGACAGGGCGCGGACCGACAACAGGAAGTTCGGCTTGCAGCCGATCCATCGCGCGCCGTCGAGCGCAACGCCGCCGCCGGGAACGACGCAGTGGACGTGGGGATGGTGGGTGAGCGTCTGCCCCCAGCTATGCAGCACGGCGATGAGGCCGAGCCTGGCCTTCAGGCGCTCGGCGGCGAGAAGGCTGAGCGCCTGGGCCGCCGAGCGCATCAGCAGACCGTAGACGAGCGCCTTGTTCTGGAACGCGATCTCGGCCGCCGGCGGCGGCAGCGTGAACACGACATGGAAATAGGGGACCGGCAAAAGCTCGGCTTGCCGATCCGCCAGCCATTGCGCCCGCGCCGCGCCCTGGCATTTTGGGCACGCGCGATGCCGGCAGGAGTTGTAGGCGATGCGCGTCAGCCCGCAATCGTCGCAGCGCTCGACATGACCGCCGAGCGCCGCCGTGCGGCAGGCGGCGACAGCCGCCAGCACGCGCCGCTCGACGCGCCCGAGATGGAGAGCGTTCTCTCTGACGTAAGCCTCGCCGTGGCGGCGGACGACGTCGGCGAGTTCGAACGCCGGCGTCGGTCGCACCGCCTATTCCGGTGGCGTCACGTCCAGCGAAAGCCGATCCAGCGGGCTTGCGGTCCCGGCGATGAGGCCCGTCGAGACGTGGGTGTAGCGCGCCGTTGTCGAAAGATTCTCGTGACCCAGCAAGACCTGGATGATGCGGATGTCGGTCCCGCTCTCCAGAAGATGCGTGGCGAAGCTGTGGCGCAGCACATGCACGCTGACGCGCTTGTCGATTCCGGCCGCCGCGGCGGCGGACCGGCAGGCTGCGTGCAGCACCGTTGGTTCGATGGGTTTATCGGGCGTGCGCCCGGGAAACAGATACAGCGATGGTCTTGTCCGTCGCCAATAGCTGCGCAGGACGCCGAGCAGCGGCGCCGACAGCATGACATAGCGCTGCTTGCCGCCCTTTCCGTTCTCGATCCGCATCACCATGCGGTCGCTCTCGATATCGGCGACCTTGAGCGCTGCGACCTCGGAGACCCGGAGCCCCGCTGCGTAGGCCGTCGTCAACGCCACGCGCGCCTTCAGACTCGAAACCGCCTCCAGAAAGCGCACGACCTCCTCGGCGCTCAAAACGGTCGGCAGCTTGCGCGGTTCGCGGGCGTAAGGGATGCGTTCTGGAATGATCGCCTGGTCGAGCGTCACGCCGTAGAAGAACCGCAGGGCGCAGACGACCTGGTTGAGCGAACCCCAGGCGACGCCTTTCGAGGCGAGATGCACCTGATAGGCGCGCACGTCGTCCAGCGTCAGCTTGTCCGGGGATCGTCCGAAATAATCGCTGAACCTCGCGACCGCATGGATGTAGGATCGCTGCGTCGCCGGCGACAGGTTGCGGATCGTCATGTCTTCGATCATGCGCCGGCGCAGAGGGCTCAAGGCAGCCATCTGAAAATCTCCTGTCTGAGAGTGGGTTACGACACCCCATCCTCTCAGGCAGGAGGCTTCTCACGCCATCACCCCGCCAAATCCGCCCGCCGCCCCGCCGCGATAGCGGCTTCGTTCAATCCCTCCCCGATTCACACCATTCTCAGCGCGCTCTAGACTGTGCACCGAAAGCGTGAGCGATGAAGTTTTCGCTCCGTTCACCAAAGCTTGCGCCATCATCGAACGGCGGCGGCTCGACTATCTCTCCGCAGAAGGGCGCGCCAAACCGCGAGGCTGTTTTGGTGGCCGCGCCGATCTGCTATTCTTTCGATCAACATATGATAAACTGAGCGCAGTCGCCGCGAAGCGATGCTTGCGGGCTTGGTTTCGGGGCGTACCAAGGGGGCCGGGCGGGATAGTGGCCAGGAACAGGACCAGCACGACGGCCCCCGTGGCGGGCGCGGCCAGAAAGACAGCGACTGATGCGTTGGTGTTCAACGCAGAAGGCGAGGGCCCGCGAACCCATGTGCTGATTGTTGGCGTCGGCCACTATCCTCATTTCCGCGACGGCGGTCCGGACGCCGACGACGCATCGGTGCTCGGTCAATTGGTTTCTTCGACGGTGTCGGCGCAGATCCTTGCCCGGTGGTTCATCGAGGAATATCGCTATCCGCCCGCGCCGCTTGGCAGCCTTGCTCTTCTTCTCTCGGAACGCAGGCCGGCGCCGTTCGAGACGTCGTCGGGCAAATGGCGCGCGCCAAGAGCTACCTACGCGGCTTTTGAAGACGCAGCCAAGGCATGGCACGCGCGCGGCAATGGCGACGAAGGCAATCGGCTCATCTTCCTCTTTTGTGGACATGGGTTCGGCTATGGCGTCCTGACCTCGCTTCTCTTCGCCGATTTCGATTTCCAGCAGCAGAACGCCTGGGACAGCGCGCTTGATCTCGGAAAGTTCGTGGCCGGGATGGAAACATGCGCCGCCGCAGAGCAAGTTTTCTTC
>JAATGL010000277.1 GCA_015654705.1 Alphaproteobacteria bacterium
CGCAGGGCTTTCGCAACGGCGTGATCGCCGAGGCCCATCTGTTCGCCACCGGGCTCGATCTGTCGGATGAAGCCGCCGTCGCCGAACAGGCCGGCTATGCTGTGGAGCTGGTGATGGGCGACGAAGACAATTTCAAGATCACGACCGCCGACGACCTGACCCGGGCCGAGCGCCTGGTGCAGTCGCGCCTCGGCGATGTCCGCACCGGCATGGGCTTCGACGTGCACAAGCTGGTGCCGGGCGATGGCTGCTGGATCAATGGGCTGAAGATTCCGCATGACATGGCGCTGCTCGGCCATTCCGACGCCGATGTCGGGCTGCATGCGCTGACCGATGCGATCCTGGGCGCCATCGGCGCCGGCGATATCGGCCAGCATTTCCCGCCGACCGACGAGCGCTGGCGCGGCGCGCCGTCGTGGAAGTTCCTCGATCACGCAGCCGGACTGGTGCGCGCGGTGGGCGGCGCCATCCTCCATTGCGACGTCACGATCATCTGCGAGCGGCCGAAAGTGTCGCCGCACCGCGAGGCGATGCGGGCGCGGATCGCGGAAATCCTTGGCCTCGATATCTCCCGCGTCAGCGTGAAGGCGACGACGACCGAAGGCATGGGCTTCACCGGCCGCCGCGAGGGTCTTGCGGCGCAGGCAGTCGCCACGGTGCGCGCACCATGATCGCGACCTATGCCTCCACCCTGTTCGGCATCGGCCGCGTGCGCTTCGCGCCGGGAACGCTGGCCAGCGTCGTGGCCCTGCCCTTCGCCTGGATCGTGCTGAAGCTCTGGGGATCGGTCGCGCTGCTGTCGCTCAGCGTCGTCACGGCGGCCTTCGGCGCCTGGGCCTGCGACGTCTATGCAAGGCGGACCGGGACCCACGATCCGTCGGAATGCGTGATCGACGAACTGGCGGGCCAGTTCCTCGCCTGCGCGCTGGCGCCGCTGTCGCTGACCGGCTTCGCGCTGGCCTTCGCGCTGTTCCGCCTGTTCGACGTTTCGAAACTGTGGCCGATCTCGGCGGCCGAGCGCCTGCCCGGCGGGTTCGGCATCATGGCGGACGATATGCTGGCCGGTCTCCTGGCCGGCGCCATCGTCGCCGTGATGGCCAATGTCGGCTTGGTGTAGGCGATGTTCTCTCCGCCGCTGCTGCGCCTGGCCGAAACGGTGCTCGCCGAGGCGCGGGGGCGGAAGCTGCGCATCGCCACGGCCGAAAGCTGCACCGGCGGCCTGATCGGCGGATTGCTGACGGAAATCCCCGGTTCGTCCGACGTCTTCGAGCGCGGCTTCATCGTCTATTCCAACCGCGCCAAGCAGGACATGCTGGACGTGCCCGGCGATCTGATCGCGGACCAGGGCGCGGTGTCCGAGGCGGTGGCACGCATGATGGCCGAAGGCGCGGTCGCCAATTCCCACGCCCACATGGCCGTCGCCGTCACCGGCGTGGCGGGTCCCGGCGGCGGCACCGCGCTCAAGCCCGTGGGCCTCGTGCATATCGCCGCCTGCCGCGAGACCCGCTCGATCCTGCACGAAGCCCACCGCTTCGGCGATATCGGCCGCAGCGAGATCCGCATCCGGACGGTGGAAGCGGCGCTGCTGCTGTTGCAGAAGTTGTTCTAGAAGGGGTGCTTAACAGGCGCCCTACAAAAATTGTCATCCCGGCCGAGCGCAGCGAGCGCCGGGACCCATCGGGAAGTGTCGCGATGGGTCCCGGATCGCCTCGCTACCGCTCGTTGTCCGGGATGACAAGTTTGGCGGGGTTCACAACGCGCTCCAAAACCTGCTTCGAAAGCGCCTTCGCCCGTGCCTCGAAGGCAGCGGACATCCTGCGGGTCACGCGGTCGAAGGCGCTGCCGGCCACCGCGTTCAGCAGGAAGTTCTTGAATTCGTAGGTGATCGAAAAATCGATGCGGCATCCCGCGTCCTGCGGCGTGAAGCGCCAGTGGTTCTCCAGGATGCGGAACGGGCCCTCGGTCTGCGCCACGTCGATGGCGCGCGCCTGCGCATCCAGGATCACGCGGCTGATGTAGCGCTCGCTGAAGCGGGCGAAGCCGACCGCCATTTCCGCCCGGATCACCTCCCTGCCCTTCACCTGCTCGCGCGACAGCACGCTGAGGCCCGTCACCCAGGGCAGGAATTGCGGATATTTTTCAACATCCGCCACGACGGCGAACATCAGATCGGCCGTGTACGGAACGATCCGGATCTCGCTGTGCGTGGTCACGTCAGCCGCGCGACAGGCGCGCCGCCTGCAGCGCCGCGAAATCGCTGTCGGCGTGATACGAAGAGCGCGTCAGGGGACTGGCGGAGACCATCAGGAAGCCCTTGGCGCGGGCGACCTGCTCCAGCGCCTTGAACTCGTCCGGCGTCCAGAAGCGCGCCAGCGGCGCGTGTTTCTTCGTCGGCTGCAGGTACTGGCCGATGGTAAGGAAATCGACGCCGGCCGCGCGCAGATCGTCCATCACCTGCATGATCTCCTCGCGGCTTTCGCCCAGGCCCACCATCAGGCCGGACTTGGTGAAGCC
>JAATGL010000209.1 GCA_015654705.1 Alphaproteobacteria bacterium
GCGCCCAAGGATGCCGAAATCGCCGACCGCTTTCCCAACGACGCGTTTCCCTCGACCTACAAGCCGCTGCCGTCGCGCCCGACGCTGATCCATGACGCGACGGTCCTGACCGCCACCGACAGGGAGATCGCCCATGGCGACGTGCTGCTGTCGGGCGGCAGGATCGCCGCGGTCGGCGCGCATATCGCGGCACCGTCCGGCGCGGTGGTGATCGACGGCAGGGGCAAGTTCGTGACGCCCGGCATCATCGACATCCATTCGCATCTGGGCGTCTATCCCTCCCCCTCCAACGAGGCGACGCAGGACGGCAACGAGATGGTCAATCCGGTCACGGCCTATGTGCGCGCCGAAAATTCGGTGTGGCCGCAGGACCCCGGTTTCACCCGCGCGCTGGCCGGCGGCGTCACGTCGCTGGAGATTCTTCCCGGGTCGGGCAATCTGATCGGCGGGCGCTCCGTCGTGCTGAAGAACGTGCCGGCCGTCACGACGCAGGCGATGAAATTCCCCGGCGCGCCCTACGACCTGAAGATGGCCTGCGGCGAGAATCCCAAGCGCGTCTATGGCGAGAAGGGCGGGCCGCAGACCTGGATGGGCGACGTGGCGGGCTACCGCGCCGCCTTCGCCAAGGCCGAGGCCTATCGCGCCACCTGGCGCAAATACTGGAAGAACACCAAGGCCGGCGATCCGCCCGACCGCGATCTCGGCCTGGAAACCCTGGCGCTGGTGCTCGACAAAAAAATTCCGGTGCAGATGCATTGCTATCGCGGCGACCAGATGGCGACGATGATCGACGTGGCGAAGGAGTTCGGCTTCCGCATCGCCGCGTTCCATCACGCGTCGGAGGCCTACAAGGTGGCCGACCTGCTGAAGAAGAACAACATCTGCGCCGTGATGTGGGCCGATTGGTGGGGCTTCAAGATGGAGGCCTATGACGGCATCCCCGAGAACATCGCGATGGTCGACCATGCCGGCGCCTGCGCCATGATCCATTCCGACGACCCGATCGGCGTTCAGCGCCTCAACCAGGAGGTCGCCAAGGCAATGGCCTCGGGGCGGCGCATGGGCTATGCGATCAGCCGGGCCCACGCGATCGCCTGGATGACGCGCAATCCGGCCAGGGCGCTGGGCATCCTCAGGCAGACCGGCACGCTGGAGACCGGCAAGATGGCCGATGTGGTCGTCTGGGACCGCGATCCGTTCAGCGTCTACGCCCACGCCGAAAAGGTCTTCATCGACGGCGCGCTGCTCTACGACCGCGACAATCCCAAACTCAGTCCGCGCAGCGATTTCGAACTCGGCCAGGAATTGAACGGCCACACCGGAGGCGCGGGACAATGAGGAATTTCGCCAAAGCCTCCCCATCGTCGTCGCCGTCCGTCGACTGGCGCCATGGACCATGCGGGCGCTTCAATTTCCTGTCCGGAAAAAAATGGATTGCCCGGACAAGCCGGGCCCTGGCGAGTCTGGTTCTGGTGAGCCTCGTTTGCAGGAGCGCGGCTCTCGCCCAATCCGTCGTGGTTGGACCGCGTCCCGTGCTCATCCAGCACGCCCATCTCTACACGGTGGGCGCGCAGGGCACGATTGCCGATGGCAGCATCCTGATTTCGGACGGCAAGATCGCGCGGGTGGGAAACGTCCCGCTCCCGCCCGGCGCCGCGATCATCGACGCCCATGGCAAGCCGGTGACACCCGGTTTGATGGTGTCGTGGACGCAGCTCGGCATCGAGGAGATCGAAGAGGTCGCCGAGACCAACGACACGGCGCCGAACCAGGCGCTGGACAGCGCCGCCTTCGACGTCGCTGATGCGATCAATCCCAACTCCACGCTGATCCCCGTCGCGCGCATCCGCGGCATCACGCGCTCGCTGACCGCGCCGACCGATTGCGGCGATGTGTTCTGCGGCACCGCCGCCATCATCCATCTGGGACAGGGGCCCGACCTTCTGGTCAAGCGCCAGGCCGGCGTGCTGGCGGTGCTGGAGCCGGCCGGCGGCACGGGCCAGAAGAATTCGCGGCCCGATCTCTGGGCCAAGTTCCGCGAGACGCTGGACGACGCGCGCGAATACTGGGCACAGCGCGGCGGCTATCACCGTCCGGGCGGAAGCCGCGACCAGCGCAGCGCCCGCATCGACCTCGATGCGCTGGGCCCGGTGATCCAGGGCCACGAGCCCCTGATCGTCCGCGCCGAGCGCGCGTCGACCATCCGCCAGGTCGTGCAATACACAGCGGCCGCCAAAATGAAGCTCGTCATCGTCGGCGGCGGCGAGGCCTGGGAAGTCGCGGGCGACCTGGCCGCGGCGCATGTGCCCGTGGTCATCGACAACGACCTGAACCTGCCCGGCAGCTTCTCCGATCTCGGCGCCACCTTGAAGAATGCCGCGCGCCTCGATGCCGCCGGCGTGCTGATCGCCTTCCAGCCGCAGAACGACGATCCGGCGCATTATGCCCGCACCATCACCCAGATCGCCGGCAACGCGGTCGCGAGCGGCATGAAATGGGACCACGCACTGGCCGCGATCACCCGCAATCCGGCGGCGATCTGGGGCATCGCCGACAGCTACGGCACGCTCGATCCCGGCAAGGACGCCGACGTGGTGATCTGGGACGGCGATCCGCTGGAGGTGACCAGCGCGCCGACCGCCGTCTTCATCAAGGGCGTGGGCCTGCCGATGACGTCGCGCCAGACCGAATTGCGCGACCGCTACCGCGACCTGGCGAAGAAGACCCCGCCCTTCGGCTATCGCTGAGGTGAAGCGCGCCATTGCGCTGTTCGCCTTTCTTGCGCTCGCCCTGGCGCGTCCGGCGGTCGCGGACGACGCGCAGCCGCCCGTCATCTATGCGCAGATGCCCGCGCATCCCGCGCTCTGGACCGTGCATGGCGCGAAGGGCACCGCCTATCTCTTCGGTTCGATCCACGTCCTGCCGCCGCAGGTCGACTGGCACACCAAGGCGATCGACGCGGCGATCGCCGGGGCCGACGTCTTCGTCTTCGAACTGGCGATGGACGCCGCGTTCCAGACGCGCGTGCAGAGCTATGTGCTGTCGCGCGGCATGCTGCCGGAGGGCCGGCACCTGCGCGACATGCTGTCGCCCGCGGCGCGCGGCGATTTCGACCGCGCGGTCGCGGGCCTGCCCGTCGCGCCGGCCGCGTTCGACCGCATGCGGCCCTGGCTCGCGGCGCTGACCATCGAGGTGGAGGGGATGACCAAAGAGCATTATTCCGCGCAGTCCGGCGTCGAGCTGCAGCTCCAGGGCAGCGCGATCAAGAGCGGCAAGCCCATCATCGGGCTGGAAACCATCGAGCAGCAATTCGCGCTGCTGATGCCGGCCGATCCCAAGATCGAGTTGCAGGAATTCGAAGCGGATCTGAAAAGCGCGCCCGGCGTCGGCGACCAGGTCGGTCCGCTGCTCGATGCCTGGATGCAGGGCGATGTGCGCACGCTGGCGCGGCTGACCGCAGCGGACCTGAAGGCCTATCCGCAGGCGCAGAAGCTGCTGTTCGACGACCGCAACAAGGCGTGGGTGACGCAGATCGCGGCCCTGCTCGCCCAGGACAAGGTCTTTTTCATCACCGTCGGCGCCGGCCATCTGGCAGGCCCGCGCGGCGTCCCCGCCCTGCTGCGCGCCAAGGGGCTGCGCGTCGAGGGGCCGTGACGGTGCGTGCTTCGAGGCTCGCTGCGCTCGCACCTCAGCATGACGCGAGCGATGAAGGCGAAATCTCTTGTACCCTCCCGCCATGCTGAGGTGCCCGCCGAAGGCGGGCTTCGAAGCACCCAATCCCCAGATAAACACATGCATATTTCTTTATATGTTTCTTGCCAGCCCCCGGGCCCGCTGCTATACCCCGCGCGCCCGCAAACAGGAACACGCGTCATGGCTCACGATTACGTCGTCAAGGACATCAATCTCGCCGAGTTCGGCCGCAAGGAAATCGACATCGCCGAGACCGAGATGCCGGGGCTGATGGTCATGCGCGCCAAGTTTGGGCCCAAGCAGGTGCTGAAGGGCGCGCGGATCGCGGGCTCGCTGCACATGACGATCCAGACAGCGGTGCTGAGCGAGACGCGGACGGCGCTTGGCGCCGATGTGCGCTGGGCCTCCTGCAACATCTATTCGACGCAGGACCATGCGGCGGCGGCGATCGCGGCGGGCGGCACGCCGGTCTTCGCGGTGAAGGGCGAGAGCCTGGAAGATTACTGGGACTATACCCACCGCATCTTCGAGTGGGCCGATGGCGGCGTACCCAACATGATCCTGGACGATGGCGGCGACGCCACGCTGCTGGTCCATCTGGGGCTGCGCGCCGAACAGGGCGACACCGCCTTCCTCGACAAGGCCGCCAACGAGGAGGAGGAAGTCCTCTTCGCCGCGATCAAGCGCCGCCTCAAGCACAAGAAGGGCTGGTACACCACGCTCGCCGCCAGCGTCCGCGGCGTGACCGAGGAGACCACCACCGGCGTGCACCGCCTTTACATCATGGAGAAGGACGGCAAGCTGCTGTTCCCGGCGATCAACGTCAACGACAGCGTCACCAAGTCCAAATTCGACAACCTCTATGGCTGCCGTGAGAGCCTGGTCGACGTCATCCGCCGCGGCACCGACGTGATGATGGCCGGCAACGTCGCGATGGTCGCGAGCTTCGGCGATGTCAGCAAGGCCTCGGCCGCGTCGCTGCGCCAGGCCGGCTGCCGCGTGCTGGTGTCCGAAATCGATCCGATCTGCGCGCTGCAGGCGGCGATGGAAGGCTATGAAGTCGTGACCATGGA
>JAATGL010000268.1 GCA_015654705.1 Alphaproteobacteria bacterium
CAGCATTTCCCCGAGATCGGCGGCGGCGGTGGCGAGGCCGCCATTGGCGGCGCGGGCATACATCTCCTCGGCCGCCCTGGGGTCCTGCGCCACGCCTTCGCCCTTGCGCAGCATCAGCGCCACGTTGCGCATGGCGGCGAGATCGTGATCGTCGATCGAGGAGAAGATCCGGAACGCCTCCGGGTAGTTCTTCGCGTCATAGGCCGCCACGCCCTGGTCGAAAATCCGCTTGGTCGCCTGCGGATCGTCGGCGGCGGACGAGGCGCAGCTGGCTGCGACCGTGACGCAGACGCAGATCATAAAAATGTGAGAAAGCTGTGCTCGCATGGACGCCGCCGGATTGTTCTCCCGATAGACTATACGGGCGCCTTCCGTGCGCAAAACGAAGGTGCTAAGCGAACTTAATGAGCGAGATCGGCGGACCTTTAGACGATGGCGGCATTCGGCCGGCCGACGATCCCTTCGCGCTGTTCGATGCCTGGATGGAAGAAGCCGGGAAATCCGAGCCCCATGACGCCAATGCGATGTCGGTCGCCACGGTGGATGCGCAGGGCCGTCCCAATGTGCGCATGGTGCTGCTGAAATCCGCCGATGCGGATGGCTTCGTCTTCTACACCAACATGGAAAGCGCCAAGGGACGGGAATTGTCGGCGCAGCCGCATGCGGCGCTCTGCCTGCACTGGAAATCGCTGCGCCGCCAGGTGCGCGCGCGCGGCACCGTTACGCCGGTCTCCGACGCGGAGGCCGACGCCTATTTCGCCAGCCGCGCCAAGGACAGCCAGATTGGCGCCTGGGCATCGGCGCAGTCGCGGCCGATGGAAACCCGCTGGGCGTTCGAGAAGGAGATCGCCCGCTTCGCCGCCAGATACGCGCTGGCCAAGGTGCCCCGGCCGCCCTACTGGTCGGGCTACCGCGTCACGCCCTTCGAGATCGAGTTCTGGCGCGACCGTCCGTTCCGCCTGCACGACCGGCTGGTCTATCGCCGCGACGCGCCCGCCGCGCCGTGGCGCACCGAACGGCTGTTTCCCTGATGGCCGCCAACGACAACCGGATGGAGTTGAACGCCGGCCTGATGCGGCGCGCCGCGATCGCCTCGCTGGCGATCTCCATCCTGCTGGTCGCGATCAAGACGCTGGCCTATTTCGCCAGCGACTCGGTGTCGGTGCTGGCGTCGCTGGCGGATTCGGCGCTCGACCTGTTCACCTCGGCGCTCAATCTGGTGGCGATCAAATCGGCGCTGACGCCAGCCGATGACGAGCACCGCTTCGGCCACGGCAAGGCCGAGCCGCTGGCCGGGCTGGCGCAGGGCGCTTTCATCGCCGGCTCCGCGACCTTCCTGGTCGTGCAGGCGGTGAACCGGCTGATCGAGCCGGAGCCGGTGGAGCAGGGGATCGTCGCGCTGATCGTGATGAGCGTGTCGATCGTCTGCGCGGTGGGGCTGATCATCTACCAGCGCTATGTCGTGCAGCACACCGGCTCGGTCGCCATCGGCGCCGACCGGATGCATTACCTGGGGGACGTGGTCACCAATGCCGGCGTGATCCTGGCCCTGGCGCTGGCCTGGGGGCTCGGCTGGCAGGTCGCCGACCCGGTCATCGCGATCTTCGTGGCGGCGGTGCTGATCTGGAGCGCCTGGGGCGTGTTCCGCCAGAGCTACGACCAGTTGATGGACCGCGAACTGCCCGACACCGACCGCGCAAAAATAAACGCCATCGTCATGCGTCATGGCGAGGTGCGCAGCCTGCACGATCTGCGCACCCGCGCCGCGGGCGTCCACACCTTCATCCAGCTTCACATCGAACTCGATCCGGCAATGAGCCTGATGCAGGCCCATGAGATAAGTGACGAGGTCGAGCGCGAGATCTGCGCCGCCTTCCCAAAGGCCGAGGTCATCATCCACCAGGACCCAGAAGGCGTGGAAATCCACGCGCCGATGGCGCCGTGGCGAATAGCGAACAGCGAATGAGGCCGATTTATTCGCTACTCGCCACGCGCCATTCGCCCTAATCTCCCGCCATGACCACACCGCCCGCCGACGAACAGCGCACCCTGATCCTGACCGGCGCCAGCCGCGGCATCGGCCACGCCACCGTCAAGCGGTTTTCCAGCGCCGGCTGGCGTGTCATCACCTGTTCGCGCCACGCCTTTCCGGAGAACTGCCCCTGGGCCGCCGGTCCCGAGGACCATATCCAGGTCGACCTCTCCGATCCGCAGGACACGCTGCGCGCCGTGGGCGAAATGCGCGAGCGGCTTCCAAGGATCAATGGTGTCGGCAGGCTGCACGCGCTGGTCAACAATGCCGGCATCTCGCCGAAGGGGGAGGAGGGCGGGCGGCTGACCACGCTGACCACCGACATGGCGCTGTGGCGCCGGGTGTTCGAGGTCAATCTGTTCGCCCCGATCTGGCTGGCGCGCGGCCTTTTGGAGGAGCTCGCCGCCGCGCGCGGCGCCATCGTCAACGTCACCTCGATCGCCGGCGGCCGGGTGCATCCCTTCGCAGGCGCCGCCTATTCGACCTCCAAGGCGGCGCTGGCGGCGCTGACCCGCGAGATGGCGGCGGATTTCGGGCCGCTCGGCGTGCGCGTCAATGCCATCGCGCCGGGCGAGATCGACACCGCGATCCTCTCGCCCGGCACCGAGAAGATCGTCGAG
>JAATGL010000102.1 GCA_015654705.1 Alphaproteobacteria bacterium
CGGCGCGCCGCTGGTCGAGCTGGAAGTCGAGGGCGCGGGCAACGTCAAAGGCGGCACGCCGGCGCCCGCGAAGAAAGCAGAGGCAAAAACGGAAGCGTCCCTCCCCCCCATCGGGGAAGAGGGCAAGGGTGAGGGAGGGCCACCGGCGCGCTCTGTGCTGGCGCCCCCTCACCCCGTCCCTCACCCCCCTAACGGGGGGCGAGGGAGCAGTGGTATTGCTGCACCCGCCTTCACCACGCGACCGGCCGGCGAGAAACCGCTGGCGTCGCCGGCGGTGCGCCAGCGCGCGCGCGATCTGGGCATCGAATTGCAGTTCGTGCCGGGCACGGGGCCGGCGGGGCGCATCTCGCACGCCGATCTCGACGCCTTCATCGCCTCGGGCGGCCGCAACGCCGTGCCGCGCGGCGGGCCTGCGCAGCGCGACGGCATCGAGGACGTGAAGGTCATCGGCCTGCGCCGCAAGATCGCCGAGAAGATGCAGGACGCCAAGCGCCGCATCCCGCACTACGCCTATGTCGACGAGGTCGACATGACGGAGCTGGAAAGCCTGCGCGCCCATCTGAACGCCACCAAGCGCGCCGACCAGCCCAGGCTGACCGTGCTGCCCTTCTTCATGCGGGCGCTGGTCAAGGTGCTGCCCGACTATCCGCAGATCAATGCGCGCTTCGACGACGAGGCCGGCGTGGTGCATCGCTATGCGCCGGTCCATATCGGCATCGCCACCCAGACCGCCAACGGCCTGATCGTGCCGGTGGTGCATCACGCCGAGGCGCTCGACCTCTGGCAGAGCGCCGCCGAAATCGCCCGCGTCTCCGCCGCCGCGCGCGACAACAAGGCGACTAGGGATGAACTCACGGGCTCCACGATCACCATCACCAGCCTGGGCCCGCTGGGCGGCCTCGTGACCACGCCGGTCATCAACCATCCCGAAGTCGCCATCGTCGGGCCCAACGCGATCATTGCGCGCGCGGTGGTGCGCGACGGCGCGATCGTGGTGCGCAAGATGATGAACCTGTCCTCCTCCTTCGATCTCCGCGTGGTCGACGGCTACGACGCCGCCCAGTTCGTCCAGCGCATCAAGGCGCTGCTGGAACACCCCGCCCTCCTGTTCATGGATTGAGATCATGGCCGACCACATCCACACCAAGGTCCTCGTCATCGGCGGCGGGCCGGGCGGTTATGTGGCGGCGATCCGCGCCGGCCAGCTTGGCCTCGACACCGTGCTGGTCGAAGCCGACAAGCTCGGCGGCACCTGCCTGATCCGCGGCTGCATCCCCTCCAAGGCCATCATCAACGCGGCCGGCCATTTCGAGACCATGACCCGGGCGGTGTCGGGCCTGCACGGCATGAAGCTGGCCGCGGCGCCCACGCTCGACCTGGCGGAACTCGTGCGCTGGAAGGAGACCATCGTCAAAAAACTCAGTGGCGGCGTGGCGGCGCTTTTGAAGCGTTCGAAGGTGCGCGTGGTGGAGGGCTGGGCGGTGTTCTCCGACGCCAAGACCTGCACGGTCGCGACCAGGGACGGGCCGCAGACCATCAGCGCCGAGCATGTGATCCTGGCCAACGGCTCGAAGCCGGTCGCGCTGCCGTTCCTGCCGTTCGGCGGGCCGGTGATCTCCTCGACGGAGGCGCTCGACCTGGACGAGCTGCCGAAAAAACTCGTCGTGGTGGGCGCCGGCTATATCGGCCTCGAACTGGGCATCGCGTTCCGCAAGCTGGGCGCCGAGGTCACCATCGTCGAGGCGCTGGACCGCATCCTGCCGCTCTACGACGCCGAGCTCGTCGCGCCGGTCGCCCGCTGGCTCAAGGCGAACGGCGTCACGCTGCATCTGGGCGCCAGGGCCAGGGGACTGGAGAACGATCCGACCGCGCTGCGCATCGAATCCGCCGACGGACAATCCCACAGCCTCGCCGCCGACAGGATCCTGGTGACGGTCGGCCGCACGCCCAACACCGAAGGCTGGGGCCGCGAGAACATGGCGCTCGACATGGACGGCCGCTTCGTCAAGGTCGACGACCAGTGCCGCACCGCGATGGCGAATGTCTGGGCGGTCGGCGACCTGGTCGGCGAACCGATGCTGGAGCACAAGGCCGCCAAACAGGGCGACATGGTGGCGGAGATCATCGCAGGCCAGAAGCGCCGCTTCGATCCGGCCTCGATTCCCGCCGTCTGCTTCACCGAGCCGGAGATCGTCAGCGCCGGTCTCCTGCCCACCGATCCGGCCGCGCAGGGCGACGCCGTCATTACCGCCCATTTCCCCTTCGCCGCCAATGGCCGCGCGCTCAGCATGGATGCGGGCGAGGGCTTCGTGCGCGTGCTGGCGCGCAAGGACGATCATCGCATCCTGGGCATCCAGGCGGTGGGCGCGCATGTCGCCGAACTGTCGGCGGAGTTCTCGCTGGCGCTCGAAATGGGCGCGGTGCTGGAAGACATCGCCGGCACCATCCATGTCCATCCCACGCTCAGCGAGGCGTTCCACGAAGCCGCCCTGCGCGCGCTTGGCCACGCCATCCACATCTGAGCGGCATGGCACAGCGCTTGCCTGCTCAGTGGCGAAAGACCCGGCCCGAGGAGCGAGAATGACGCAGTCTGTACCCGTGCGGGACAAGTTCGCCATGCCGGCGGTCCTGAAGGCGTTGTCGTCTCCCTATATGGACCGCCTGATCGCGCTGGTCGCGGTCGTCCCCTTCGCCTATTCGCTGAGCCATGAGTTCCGCACTTTTGGGCTCAACCCGGCCTGGATCGTGGCCAACGCCAATTTCATCCTCCTCGTGCTGAGCATGCTGGTCCGCCGCAGCCCCGCCCGCGTGACGCCCAACCCGGTCTATTGGGGGCTGGCCTTCGTCGCCACCTATTGGCTTTTCATCGTCGGGCGGTTCGCCACGCCGGGTTACGCCGCCGCGCCGGCATGGCTGATCGACGTCCTCAGCTTTGCCAGCTTCGTCATCAGCGTGTGGGCCAGGCTCAGCCTCGGCCGCAACATCGGACTGGTGCCGGCGCAGCGCCAGCTGGTGACCCGGGGCGCCTACCGGTTCATGCGCCATCCGATCTACACCGGCATCTATTTCGCCTATCTGGCGCTCGCCCTGCAGAATTTTTCGCCGCTCAACGCAGCGATCTTCGCGGCCGGCACCGCGCTGTTCGTGATCAAGAGCTTCGTCGAGGAAGGCTTCCTGCGGCAGGATCCGCAATACGCGACCTACATGATCGCCGTGCCCTGGCGCTGGGTGCCGTTCGTCCTCTGAGGCCTTCCGGCCCGCTCGCCCTACGGGATGATCGAATTGTCGCGGAGGACGGTCGCGTTGGCACAATGCTGCCGATGCGACGTATTCTCAAAAATTCGAGGTGAAATTCCCAAGCTCCGCCTTGCCGCCCGGATTTGACATCACGGCGTGTGATGTCAAAAACATCGCGGCGAAGGGTGAACGCTCCGCTGCAACGGTCAGGCGCTGATCGATGTGGAACCGATGACCGACCTGGCTGATGACGACGCCGTCGAGGATGTTCCGCACGTGCTGCGCATTCGCGGGCAGGATGTCATGCTGGACCGCACGGTCGCGCACGCCTTTGGGGTCGAGACGCGCGCAGTGAATCAGGCTGTGAGCCGGAACGAGAGAAAATTCTCCGAAGACCACACGTTCCAGCTTTCCGAGCAGGAAGTCGAACATTTGACATCACAGGGCGTGATGCCAAAGCCGGGACGCGGCGGAAGCAGGACGGCGCCCTGGGTTTTTTCGATGAAGGGCGTCGCCCGCCTCGCCACCATCATAAACTCGCCCCAGGCGCTGAGAGCGACCGATCTCATCATGGATGTATTCATCGAGGTCTGGAAGCAGGTCTCGCAGGGATCGACAGAAATCGCGATTTCCAACCCCTCTCCCGGCTGCTTGCCGATTCGAGCCATAACGCAAGGGCGTTGAGAAAATTCCGCAGCAAGCTCATCGACGCGCTGGAGGGTTTGCTGGACACGGTCATAAACCAGAAAACCAACGCGACGGTTCGAGACGAGATAGGAGAGGCCCCGGGCCTCGCCCTGGATCATTTGAAGGAGCGTCTCAAAACGCGCGGACTCGAGAATGACAGGCTCACCGCCGAAACGCTTCTTATACTCGAGCAGGTGCAGGATCTCCGCGAAAAGCGGAAAGCCGCCATCAAGCGGTCGAATGCGCAAACGGAAACGATCATCCTCGACAATCTCAACAGGAAGATCGCGCTGGTGAAGACCTTCCAGTCGATGGTCGATGAATTGGAGCCGAGCGCAATCGTGTCCCTGTATGGCGAATTCGCTCCCGCAGGCCTGCCTCCGCCTCCGAAGGCAATCACCCATCAGCCCAAAAAGTAGCGCCGGCGAATTTTTCGGTGTTCACGCGTGCCGTCGGTTCAACGGCGGCAGAGATGCATGGTCCGATCTGCTCCGGCAACGTTCAGCCATGCGGCTGACGACGGAATGGCGCGCCCGAAGAGATTCGAACTCCTGACCCCCAGATTCGTAGTCTGGTGCTCTATCCAGCTGAGCTACGGGCGCGGCTCGGGGCGCCGAACCTATGCAGCGAGGGCCCCAAAGGCAAGCTGTCAATCGCAGGCCCGCATCCGCCGGCTACGCCGTGCGGCCGGGTGAAGAGCGCGGCGCAAGTCCCGGCGGCGCCAGCGCGAACGCCCGCGGAAGGCGTCAAGAAGTACCCTTGTCGCCGCGCCATGCGCTGGTTAAGACTGGGACTCGGGACGTGCGGGCAGCCCAAGGCTCGCGCTTCCAAAGGGGCCGGCCTGCCCGCGCGCGCCCCGCGCGGACACTGGGACATTGGGGCAGTACAGCGGAGAGCGGCATATGAAGGCATATCGGGCGGCGCGCGCGGGCCTATCCGGACGTCTTTTCGGCGCTCTGGCGCTTGCGGCGGGGCTTGGCCTGGCCGGCTGCTCGGACATCGACAACACGCTGTTCGGCAGCGGTGACGAGGCCGACAATCCGCAGGCCAGCGCCGCGCCGGGAACGCTGCCGTCTTCCTCCCCGGCGGCGCAATCGGCTTCGTCGGCGGGCATGGCCGGCACGATGCCGGACCAGGGCGGCGCGCCGTCCGCCGGCACGACCGCCGCGATGATCACGCCGATCAGCATCGAGCCGGGCACGGACACCGGCACCGCCGTCAGCAAGACGATCGCCACCCTGCGCGCGCAGGTCTCCGGCCTCGAGGAACATCTGGGCCAGAGCGCCCAGCGCCTGGCCGCGCTGCACGATCAGGGCGTGCAGGCCTCCACCGCCTATTACGAAGCCAAGGCGCACATCACGGCGCGACTGCAGGTCGGCACCACGCGCGGCAATCCCGAGCTGGTGGCGGAGTGGAACTCGGCCCAGTCCTCGCTCGACCAATTGTCGGTCAACATCAACGCGCTCAGCACGCTGGGCAGCGACATCGCCACCGATTCCTCGACCGCGCATTACGCGCTCGACCAGATCACCGCCACGTTCAACGTCTCAGGCGCGGTCGACGAGGATCACCGCCAACTTTCGGTGCTGGAGGACGAGACCAACCAGACCATCGTGCTGATCGACCGCCTCCTGCGTACCGTGTCGGACGACGTGCAGCGCCAGACCGCCTATGCCGGCAATGAACGCGCCAACCTGACGACGCTGGCCGGCGCCATCAAGAACGGCGAACTCTACGGCTCCGACCTCGCCGCGCCCATGATGGCGTCGCCGGGATCGCTGGCCTCGGGCTATGGCGGCGCGCCGCTGGTCGTCATCCGCTTCGATCGCGCCAATGTCGACTACCAGCAGATCCTTTATTCCGCGCTGAACCAGGCGCTGCAGACCAGGCCGACGGCGTCGTTCTCGGTGGTCGCGGTGTCGCCGACGCGCGGCACCGTCGCCGCCGTGCAACTGGCGCAGACCGCAGCCAAGCGCCATGCCCAGGACGTCATGCGCGCCATCACCGACATGGGCGTGCCGGCCTCGCGCCTGGGCGTCGCCTCTTCCACCGACCCCAGCGCCACCTCCAGCGAAGTGCGCGTCTTCGTGCGCTAAAACCTGTCATCCCGGACGCCGAACGCAGTGAGGCGATCCGGGACCCATCATAACAGCGTCTCAATGGATCCCGGCACTCGCGATGCTCGGCCTGGATGACAATTTGCTAGGCTACGCCGTTGGCCTTGAACCAGGCCTGCATCCGCGACCAGCCTTCCTTGGCGTCGGCCTCGTTGTAGGACGGGCGGTAATCCGCGTTGAAGCCGTGCTGGGCGTCGGGGAAGACGTCGATGCGGCAATCGTTGCGTCCCGCCTTGGCCAGCGCCGCGCGCATCGCCGCGATATCGGCGGCCGTGATGTTCTGGTCGAGCCCGGCATAGAGGCCCAGCACCGGCGCCTTTACCTCCGCCGCCAGATCGATGGCGGTGTGCGGGCGCAGCGCATTGGGCTTGCCGGCCAGGGGTCCGTACCAGGCGACGCCCGCCTTCAGCGCCGGATTGTGCGCCGCGTAGAGCCACACCACCCGGCCGCCCCAGCAGAATCCGGTGATGCCCAGCTTCGCCGTGTCGGCGCCCTCGCCGTGCGCGAACGCCACGGTGGAATCCAGGTCGCTCATCACCTCGTCGTCGGGCACCTTGGCGACGATGTCGGTCATCAGATCCTGCACATGCGCCATGTCGTATTTGCCCGGATCGCCGAAGCGCGCATAGAGCGACGGCGCGACGGCATAAAAGCCCAGCTTGGCGAGGCGGCGGCAGATGTCCTTGATGTGCTCATGGACGCCGAAGACCTCCTGCACGACCAGGACGGTCGGCGCCGCCTTCTTCCCCGCCGGCCGCGCCCGATAGGCGGGAATATGGCCGTCGGCGACGGCGATGCTGACCTCGCCGGCGTCCAGCCCGCCGGTGTCGGTGACGATCGCCGCCGCGTTGAGCGGCCCGGTGGCCAGGGTGAAGCCCGCGACCAGCCCTGTCGCCGCGAAAACCCGCCGCGTGAGCGGCGCCGTGATGATGTCCTTGTCCATATGTTCCTCCCGTATGTTCAGCCGAAGATATCGCGATAGCTTCTAGTTGCGCCCAGCGTCTGCGCCGCATAGACGCCGCGCGCGATGGACCGCGCGATGCAATCGGCGGCGATCGCGCCCAGCCGCAGCACCTCGCGGGCCCGCACGCCGCCAAGCGCAGTCCTGGCCGTCGACAGCGCGAAGACGACATCGCCGTCGAACGGCGTATGCACCGGGCGCAAGGCGCGGGCGAAGCCGTCCGCCGCCATGATGGCGATGCGGGCCAGCTCGACGCGCGTGACATCCGCATCGGTCGCGACGATGGCGATGGTGGTGTTCTCCTGCGGCCGCGCGCCTTTCATGTCGGTGGGCAGGTCGAGATCGAGCGCCTGATCGGCCTTCAGCCGCCTGCCGCCGAACTCGCCGTCCTGCTCGAAGGGGAAGGCCCAGAACACGTCGCTGTGCGGGATCAGCGGCGAGCCCAGCGAATTCACCGCCGCGAGCGCGCCGACGGTCAGCCCGTCCGCCGTCACCGCCGAGGCGCTGCCGAGCCCGCCCTTATAAATCCCGGCGGTCGCGCCGAAGCCGGCGCCCGCATTGCCGAGCGCGAAATCCTGCGATGCGGCCGCGACCGCCCTGGCGGCCAGCACGCGATAGGGCGATGCGTCGCCCCAATCCTTGTCGCCGCCATTGGTCAGATCGAACAGGATCGCGCCCGGCACGATGGGAACGCGCGGCGCGCCCGGCGCGAGCGCGAAGCCGCGGCCCTCGGCGCGCAGCCAGGACATGACGCCCGATGGCGCATCGAGCCCGAAGGCCGATCCGCCCGACAGCACGATGGCATCGACCGCGCCCACCAGATTGACGGGATCGAGCGCGTCGGTGCCGGAGGTCCCCGGCGCGCCGCCACGGATATCGACCGCCGCCGCCGCCGGCGCATCGGCCAGCAGCACCGTCACGCCACTGCGGATGCGCGCATCCTCGGCCTGGCCGATGCGCAGCCCGGCCACATCGGTGATGAGATTTCGCGCGCCCGGCCGTGCCATGATGTGGCAGGCTAATGCCTGGCGGTGCGGGCGAAAAGAGAAGGTTTTGTTCGGTCATGCGGAAGCCATCCCGGCGCGAACCGGCCCGCGCGATGCTGTGCCTGGTCGCCTGCGTCTTTCTTTTCGCGCTCCCGGCGCGCACCCAGACCGTCGCCCAGCACCACATGATCGCGGCGGCGAATCCCTATGCGGCCAAGGCGGGACTGGCGATGTTGCGCGCAGGCGGCTCGGCGGTGGATGCGGCGATCGCGGCGCAGATGGTGCTGACGCTGGTCGAGCCGGAATCCTCGGGCATCGGTGGCGGCGCCTTTCTCCTGCTCTGGGACCCGGCGAAGAAGCGCATGACCAGCTTCGACGGCCGCGAGACCGCGCCGGCATCGGCGACGCCGGCCATGTTCCTGGATTCGGCCGGCAAGCCGCGCGGCCATGGCGACGCGATCCCCGGCGGGCTGTCGGTCGGCGTGCCCGGCGTCGTCGCCATGCTCGACCTGGCGCATCGCCGCTATGGCAGGCTCCCTTGGGCCAGGCTGTTCCAGCCCGCCATCGACCTGGCGGAAAAAGGCTATGCGGTGCCGAAGAAGCTGGCCTTCACACTGAAGCAATCGCCACAGCTGGCCCAGATGCCCGACATCAAGGCGCATTTCTTCAAGGCCGACGGCACGCCCTATGGCGAGGGCGATATCCTGAAAAATCCCGAACTCGCCGCCACGTTGCGCCTGATCGCGGCGCGCGGGCCCCAGGCGTTCTATGGCGGCGCGGTGGCCGAGGCCATCGTCGATGCGGTGCGGCACGCGCCGGTCAATCCGGGCGGTATGACGCTGGCCGACCTCGCGCATTACAAAGCGCTGGAGCGCGCGCCGGTCTGCGACACCTATCGGCAGGAGCGCGTCTGTTCGATGGGGCCGCCCAGTTCGGGCGGCATCGCGGTGCTGCAGGTCCTGGAGATGCTGGAGCGTTTCCCGTCCCGGAGTCTCGCGATGGACACGCCGGGCGGCGTGCATCTGTTCACCCAGGCCAGCCGCCTCGCCTTCGCCGACCGCGGCGAATATCTGGGCGACCCGGCCTTCGTGGACGTGCCGGTGAAGGGCCTGCTCGACCGCACCTATCTGGCCGGGCGTTCGGCGCTGATCGATCCCGCCAAGGACATGGGCCAGGCCATGCCCGGCACGCCGCCGCTGGCGCGCGCCGACCACGCGCCGCAGCGCTCGCCCGAACATGCCGGCACCAGCCACATGTCGATCGTCGACGATCGCGGCCTCGTCGTCTCGATGACGACGACGGTGGAGGCGCCGTTCGGCGCGCAGATGATGGTGAAGGGCTTCGTCCTCGACAACCAGCTGACCGATTTCTCCTTCGATCCCGTACGCGACGGCAAGCCGGTCGCCAACGCGGCCGGACCGGGAAAGCATCCGCTCTCCGCCATGGCGCCAACCATCGTGCTGGGACCGGACGGACGCTTCCGGCTGGCGCTCGGCTCGCCGGGCGGGCCGCTGATCATCGACTATGTGGCGCAGGCGCTGATCGCGCTGATTGACGGCAATCTGCCCCCCGGAGTGGCCGCGTCCCAGCCCCACGCGGCCAACCTCAACAGCCCGACCCTGCTGGAAAAGGACACGGCGCTCGAAGCCCTTGGCCCTCGGCTCACGGCGATGGGCCACAGCGTCGCGACCCCCGCGGTCGAAAAGAGCGGCCTCAATATCGTCGAACGCACGCCGCGCGGCTATGTCGGCGCCAGCGACCCCAGACGCGACGGCGTGGCATTGGGGGATTGAGGAGAGGAGTTCATGGCGATCATCGTTTATATGGCCGTCTGGATGAGACGGCGGGGCGCTGGGGTGCGCACACTTTCAAATTAAGATAGCCCCCCCCTTGAACCGAGTCGGTCGAAGCGCCATTTCTGCCATATCCCCACAATTGCGAAGGCATGCAGGACGCTCTCACCTGGCGCGGCTTCGGCGCGCGGTTTTGCCGGATTTTTTCCGGCCCCGGTGAACGGCGGAGCCTTGTCCGTGCGGGACGCGGGAATTTTTTCGTACCGTACAGAACCGCTTTACCCCCGCGCCACGACGAAGAGGCGCTGGAACGGGAACAGCACCTTGCCCGAGGGGCGCGGGGGATAGGCGCGCGCCAGCCGGCTCTTGTATTCGCGCACGAAATCATCGCGCTCGGCGCCCTCCAGCGCGTCGAGGAACGGGCGCAGCCCGGTGCCGCTGACCCAGCGGAACACCGCGTCCTCGCCGGAAAGGACCTGCAGATAGGTGGTTTCCCAGATGTCGAGGGCCGCGCCATGCGGTTCGAGGATCGCGTAATAGCCCTGCGCCGTGCCGAGGACCAGGTTGCGCACGGTCTTCAGCTTCGCCGCCCAGGGACCCTCCTGCGCCACCTCGCGGATCAGCCTGTGCGAGGGCGCGTTGAAGTTGCACGGCACCTGGAAGGCGAGCACACCGCCCGGCGAAAGAAACGACATCAGGCGCGGCAGCAGCGTGTCCTGATCGGCGATCCACTGGATCGTCGCATTGGAGAAGATCACGTCGTAGCGCCGCGCCGGCGCCCAGGCCGCGATATCGCCCGAATGCCACGCCGCGTCGACGCCGCTGCGCCGCGCCTGGTCGAGCATGGCTTCGGAGGAATCGAGGCCTTCGAGCCTGGCCCTTGGCCAGCGCCGCGCCAAGAGGGCGGTGGAATTGCCCGGGCCGCAGCCCAGGTCGATCACGCTTTTCGGCGCCTCGGCCGCGATGCGCGCCAGAAGCTCGGCCGCCGGCCGCGTGCGCTCATCGGCGAAGTCCAGATAGATCTTGGGGTCCCATGCCATCTAATCCTCCCGGTCCGGAATCTCGATCTGAAAACGCGAGCCCTTGGGCCCGGTCGCCGTAAGCGTGATGTCGCCGCCATGCAGCCGCGCCAGGTCGCGCGCGATGGCCAGGCCCAGTCCCGAGCCGCCGGCCCGAGCCGCCGTGGCGAAGGGCTGGAACAGTCTGGCCTCAAGGCCCGGCGCGATGCCCGGCCCGTTGTCGGCGATGCCGATGCGCATCAGGCGGCCCGCGCGGTCGGCACGGACCTCGATGCGCGCATCGTCGCCGTTTTGGGCGAGGGCCTCGACCGCGTTGCGCAGCAGGTTGAGCACCATGCGGAAAAGCTGTTCCGGATCGGCATCGATCCGCGCCGCCTCGTCGACCGCGTTGGTCAGGACGATCGGCGTCGCCGAGGTCTCCAAGGCCGCTTCGGCCGCTTCGTCGATCAGCGGTTTCAATGCGACGCATTTGCGCGACGGCGGATGCTCGTCGGCGCGGCCGTAGCGCAGCGTCTGGGTCGCCAGCGCCACGGCGCGGTCGAGCGAGGCGACGAGGCGCGGCGTCAGCCGCTTGACCACCGGATCGTCGATCGCGGTGAGGCGGTCGGAGGCCAGCTTGGCATTGGCCAGGATGTTGCGCAGGTCGTGCTGGATGCGCGCCACCGCGGCGCCCAGCGCCGCCAGCCGCGTCTTCTGCTGCAGCGATCCGTAGAGATCGCTCTGCATGGCGGCCAGTTCGCGCTCGGCCAGGCCGATCTCGTCGCGCCGCGCCGAAGGCGTGACGATGCGTCCCGAATCCTCCGGATTGTCGCGGAAGCGCACCATCGCGCGGGTGATCTTCTCCATCGGGCGCACGAAGACGAAGAACAGGCTGGCGAACACCAGGCAAGCCGCCACCGCCGAGACGAAGAAGCCGGTGGCCACCACGCGCCAGGCATAGGCCGCAAGCGCCGCGCGGATCGGCGCCTCGCCCAGGATGATGCCGATGGACTGCGCCCCCTCGACATGGGTCGCCGCCACCACATGCAGCATGCGGTCGCCGCCCTGGAACAGGCAGCCGAGCCCTTCCACCATTTCCCGGCCGAAGCCGGCGCTGCGCAGGTCGATGGTGACGTCGACGGTCTGCGGCAGGCGGTCGACCAGGAAGAGCTGGCGCTGGTCGGCGCGCTTGAGCAGCACCGCGGCCGCGCCGGCGCGCTTGAGGATCGCGGCGCGCAGGGCGGCCGGCAGCTGGTCGCCGCCCGGCATGGTGAAGGGCAGGATCGCCAGTTCGGCGGATTCGATATGGTTGCCCAGAAGCTCGCGGTAATACTGGCCGATCGAGGGCACGAAGATCAGGACTTCGCCGATCATCACATAGAAGATGGTCAACAGGAGCAGCCGCCCCGAAAGGGAATGCGCGGCAAGCCTCCAACCTTCGCTGAAACCGGCGCGGATGCGGCCAAACATGGCCGTCATAGAGCATCAAACGGGGCGGAGTTCCAAGGCGGGCCGGCCCCGGCCGGCGCGTTTGGATTGACAGGGTCCGGGTCAATGCTTAGAAACCGCGCTCTTTTCGAGAGCCGGAGTTCCTGTCATGAAGCGCACCTATCAGCCGAGCAAGATCGTGCGCAAGCGCCGCCACGGCTTCCGTTCGCGCATGGCAACGGCCGGCGGGCGCAAGGTGCTGGCGCGTCGCCGCGCCCATGGCCGCAAGAAGCTGTCGGCCTGAGCCCGAAAGCCGGCAATTCCGCCCCCGAACCGGGGCTTCGCATGGAACGTCTCAAGACCCGTCCCGATTTCCTGCGGGCCGCGCGCGGCATCCGAAGGGTGACGCCGTCGCTGACGCTGGAAGCCTGCCCGACGCCGCAGACGACCGGCCGGGCCCTGCGCGTCGGCTTCACCGCCAGCCGCAAGATCGGCGGCGCGGTCGAGCGCAACCGGGCCAAGCGGCGGCTACGGGAAGCGGCTGCGGCGGTGCTTCCCCTTTCGGGGCTGGCGGGCAATGACTATGTTCTGGTCGCCCGGCCGGGCACGCTGACCCGGGATTTTTCGAGCCTGCTCGAGGACCTTGGCGCAGCCCTCGCGGCAACCCATCTGAAGCTCGCCAGCGTGAAAGACCGTCCGTGAGTGCTGCCCCGACAGAGTGGATGCGACGCGCTGCGGTGGCCGTACTCGCCGCCCCGATCCAGCTCTACCGGATGCTGATCTCGCCGCTGTTCGCGCCGGTCTGCCGCTTCACGCCGACCTGCTCGGAATACGCGCTCGACGCGCTGCACCGGCACGGTCCGTTCAAGGGCACGGCGCTGGCGGCCAAAAGGCTGCTGCGCTGCCATCCTTTCACCTGGCTCGGCGGTTCGTCGGGTTTCGACCCCGTCCCGCCCCATAGGTCTCCATGAACGACAATCGCAACCTGATCCTGGCCGTCGTGCTGTCGGCCGCCGTGCTGTTCGGCTGGCAGTATTTCGTCGCCGCGCCGCAGATGAGGGCCGAGCAGGCGCGCAAGGCCAACATCACGCTGCACCAGAAGGCCGAGGCGCCGGCGGGCGCGCCCGGTGCGCCGGCGGCGATCACGACCGTCGCCCACCTTTCGCGCGGCGAAGCGCTGGAGCGCGGCGGCGCCCGTGTCGCGATCCAGACGCCGTCGGTCGAAGGTTCGCTGCTGCTGAAAGGCGCACGCTTCGACGATCTTCGCCTCAGGCATTATCGCGAGAGCGTCGATCCAAGGAGCCCGGAGATCGTCCTGCTGTCGCCCGAAGGCACGCCCTTTCCCTATTACGCGGCGTTCGGCTGGGTCGGCGAGCCCGGCCGGAAGACCGCGGTTCCGAACGACTCGACGCCGTGGAAACAGGTCGGCAGTGGCGCGCTCTCGCCCGGCCATCCGGTGACGCTCGCATGGGACAACGGCCAGGGTTTGGTCTTCACGCGGCAGATCGCCGTCGACGACAAGTTCATGTTCGCCGTGAACGACAGTGTCGCCAGCAAGGCGACTGCGAAAACCGTGCTCTATCCCTACGCCAGGGTCGCGCGCGTCGGCGCGCCCAAGACCGCCAGCAACTGGACGCTGCATGAAGGCTTCGTCGGCGTCGGAAACGACACGCTGAAAGACCCGAGCTACGGCGATTTCAAGAACGAGGGCACGCCGCCGCAGACCTTCAGCGCCACCGGCGGCTGGGTCGGCATCACCGACAAATACTGGATGGCCGCGGTCATTCCGGCGCAGAACGAAGCCTTCGACGCGAGCTACAGCGCCTCGTCCGTCGCCGACACGAAGGCGTACCAGGCCGATTACCGGCTCGGCGCACACACGCTGGCGCCCGGCGGCACGGTCGCGGTGACGCACCATCTCTTCGCCGGCGCCAAGGTCTTCGACACGATCCGCACCTATGAGCACGGCATGGGGATCGCGCGCTTCGACCTGGCGATCGACTGGGGCTGGTTCATCATCATCACCCAGCCGCTGTTCTGGCTGCTCGACCAGTTCTTCCACCTGCTCGGCAATTTCGGGCTGGCGATCCTTTTGCTCACCGTGACCGTCAAGCTGATCTTCTTTCCCATCGCCAACGCGCAATACAAATCCATGGCCAAGATGAAGAGGGTGCAGCCGGAGATGGAGCGCCTCAAGCTGCGCTTCGCCGACGATCCGGCCAAGCAGCAGCAGGCGCTGATGGAACTCTACAAGCGCGAGAAGGTGAACCCGATCGCCGGCTGCCTGCCGATGCTGCTGATCATTCCGGTGTTCTTCTCGCTCTACAAGGTGCTCTACGTCACCATCGAGATGCGCCAGGCGCCGTTCTACGGCTGGATCAAGGACCTCTCGGCGCCCGATCCGACTTCGATCCTCAACCTGTTCGGGCTGCTGCCCTATCATGTGCCCAATCTGGGGCCGCTCGCCTTCCTCTCGATCGGCATCTGGCCGATCCTGATGGGCATCACCCAATGGGTACAGACCAAGCTGAACCCGGCGCCGGCCGATCCGGTGCAGGCCAAGATGTTCGCCTTCATGCCGCTGATCTTCACCTTCATGTTCGCGACCTTCCCGGCCGGTCTGGTCATCTACTATTCCTGGAACAACCTGCTTTCGGTGGCCCAGCAATATCTGATGATGCGCCGCCAGGGCATCGAGGTGCATCTGCTGGAAAACATGAAGCCGCCGGCCTGGCTGCGCGGCCTGTTCGGCGCGTCCGACCGGCCCGACAAAGCGGTGTGATGGAGATCTCCGACACCCGGGACGACAAGGCGGCGCTCGAAGCGGCGCGCAAGCTGTTCGCCGGGCCCTGCGATTTCATCTGGGGTGCCGCTTCGACGGACAACCTGCCGCCGCAGAGCCTGCCCGAGATCGCCTTCGTCGGGCGCTCGAACGCCGGCAAGTCGAGCCTGGTCAACGCCCTGACCGGCCGGCGCACGCTGGCGCGCGTCTCGCACACGCCGGGCCGGACGCGGCAGATCAATTTCTTCCGCCTGGGCGAGAAACTGATCCTGGCGGATCTGCCGGGCTACGGCTATGCGCGCGCTTCCAAGAGCCTAGCCGAGGAATGGCAGACCCTGATCTTCGCCTATCTGAGGGGACGTCCCAATCTGCGGCGCGTGGCGCTGCTGATCGACGCGCGGCGCGGCGCCATGGAGACCGATCGGGCCGCCATGGGCCTGCTCGATTCGGCGGCGGTGTCCTACATTCTGGTGCTGACCAAGCTCGATCAACTTTCGCCCTCCGAGCGCGTCAAGGCGCAGACGGAGATCGCCGAGGAAGGCCGCCGTCACACCGCCGCCTATCCGGAAATCTTCGCGACCTCCGCGCTCAAGAGTCTCGGCCTCGAGACGCTGAAGGCGCATATCGCCGCGCTGGCCGTATACTGAGCCTTGCGCTATAAGGCCGGCATTGCCGGAAACGCACCCCATGGCGCTGCAGGACGACGTCTCTCAGGATCGCAACATGCGCGTCATGGCGCGCTGGCGCTCGACGGCGCGCGTCCTGGTCGAGGCATTGCCCTATATCCTGCAATACGACAGCAAGACCATCGTCGTGAAATATGGCGGCCACGCCATGCAGGAAGGCATCACCGAGGATTTCGCCCAGGACATTGTGCTGATGAAGCAGACGGGCATCGAGCCTGTCGTGGTGCACGGCGGCGGCCCGCAGATCGGCGAGATGCTGAAGCGGCTTTCGATCCCCTCCAACTTCATCGACGGACTGCGCGTCACCGACGAAGCGGCGATCGGCGTCGTGGAGATGGTGCTGACCGGATCGATCAACAAGCAGATCGTCAGCGGCATCAACGCGGCCGGCGGCCGCGCGGTGGGGATTTCCGGCAAGGACGGCAACCTGATCCTGGCCCGCAAGCTCGAACGCACCCGGATCGATCCGGCAACGCTGGAGCGCAAACCGGTCGATTTTGGCTTCGTCGGCGAACCGGAGAAGATCAGCCCGGAAGTCCTGCGCCGCATCATGCAATCCGACCTGATCCCGGTGATCGCGCCGATCGGCGTCGGCAAGAAGGGCGAGACCTTCAACATCAATGCCGATACGGTGGCGGGCGCCGTCGCTGGCGCGATGCTGGCGGAACGCCTGGTCCTGCTCACCGATGTCGAGGGCGTGCTGGACCAGGAGCGCAAGCTGATCCCCAAGCTCTCCGTCGCCGAGGCGCGCGCCCTGATCCAGGGCGGCACCATCCGCGGCGGCATGATCCCCAAGATCGAGACCGCGATCGAGGCGGTCGAAGCCGGCGTCAAGGCGGCCGTCATCCTCGACGGGCGCATCCCGCATGTCCTGCTGCTGGAACTCTTCACCGAGCACGGCGCCGGAACGCTGATCACCGCCGAATGAGCCGCGTGCACCGGGCGATCGGGTTTCTTGCGAGCCTGCTGCTCTGCATGCACGCATCTGCAGCCAGCGCCGCGCTCAAACTCTGCAACCGCACCAGTTATGTGCTCTATGCCGCGACCGCGGTCGCCGCCGGCACGGATGTGGTCACGCAGGGCTGGACGCGGATCGTGCCGGGCACCTGCCAGATCGCGCTGCGCGAACCGCTGCGGGCCTCCGCCTATTATGTCTATGCGCGCACCTCGCTGGCCCATTCCGGCGCCTCGCGGGCATGGAACGGGCCGCAGCCCTTCTGCGTGAAGGATGCGGGATTTGCGTTGCGTGCACCGCTGGCGGCGTCGCGCTGTCCGGCCGACGACACGTTCGACCTGCCCTTCGCCGCGGTGAACACCCATCGCAAACCATCCTGGACGATGACTTTCGACGAGACGCCCGCCTTTGCATCGATGAGCGACGCGGCGGCCGCGGGCCTCAAGCGATTGCTGCGCGACCAGGGCGCCCGGATCGGCGCGCTCAACGCGAAGCCCGACAAGGCTTCCGACATAGCCCTGATCGCCTTTCGCAAGCGCCTCAGAATGTCCGCCACCGCCAGCGACGCCGATCTCTTCTACGCGCTCGAGACCGAAGCCCTGAAGACCACAGCGCCGGCGGGCTATTCGGTCTGCAACGATACGGCAAATCCGATCTGGATCGCGATGGGGCAGAAATCGGCAAACAAATGGGTCTCGCGCGGCTGGTGGAAGATCGCCGCCGGCGGCTGCGCCCGGGCGATCGCCGAAGCGCTTTCGGCCGACAAGATCTATCTGCTGGCGCAGAAGCCGGGCGGCGCGCCGATCGTGTCCGGGCCGGCCAAGTTCTGCGTCACCGGCATCGAATTCGAAATCGAGGGCCGCGGCAATTGCGCCGGCCGCGGCCTGACCGAAGCGGGCTTTGCCGAGACCAGCACCAAGGGCCTGGCGGGCTTCGCGGCGCATGTCGGCGAGCGCGGGCTTGTCGCCGCGCCGAGGTCTTATGTCGGCACGCCGAAATAGCCCAGATGCCAGCGCATCTCGTCATCGCTCAGCGGAAAGCGCACGCCGTCGCGCGCCGGCAGAAGCTCGTCCGTGGGCAGCTTCATCACGAAGCGCTGGATCTTGAACGCCGCGCGCATCCCGAGCCCGGCGCGCCAGACCAGCGCCGTGATGGGCTTCGCGGAGCGGGTCAGCAGCATCCGGCGCACCACGCTGTCGGACAGGCGGGCCAGCTTGCCGAGCGCCAGGATGACCGTTTCGCGCCGCCCGTTCTCGGCCGCGGCTTCGACAAAGGCGTCGTCGAGCCTGCCCGCCTTCGCCGCGGCTTCGACCTCGTCGAGGGCCGCGCTGGCGATGACGGGCGCATCGTCGGCTTCGTCCAGCCGCATGCGCACCTGGCGATTGAGATGGAGCTGCGTCTCCTCGTCCAGACGGTGGCGCGTGGACAATTGTTCGATCAGCTCCATACTGACGAAGGACGCCAGCCGCTTGATGGCGCGGCGCGAAAGATCGCTGCGCATCGCCAGCGCGTCCTGCCAGACGCTGATCCGCTCGGCCTGATCGATGATCGCATCGAGCGTGCGCTCGCGGATCGCCGCGTCCGGATTGGCGAGCAGGGCCGCGACGGCGGGAATATCGAGCGAGGAGACGACGGCGTCCGAAACGGCGGCGCTCAGCGGCCTGCGCCGGGCAATAGCCGACAGCACGCCATGGACCTTGCCCTCGGCGATGATCTCGACCAGATCGGCGTCGGAGAGAAGCGGGGAATATTGCAGGATCGGCACGCAGACCGCCGCTTCGGCGTCGCGCGCCAGGGCCTGGACGACATGGACCGGCACGCAATCGAAGCGCTTGATTTCCTCCGCCAGGATGGCGCGCACCCGCGGCACCTGATCGGCAGCGAGGCGCTCAAGCGTTTCGATCGTCAGCGCCCGCATATGCTCTGCCTCGCGCGCGGACAGGCCGGGCATCAGCCGGGCGATCTTGCGCGCCAGCTCGGCGCGGACATCGTCGTCCTCGTCGTCGGCGAGGTGGCGGTTGGCCTGGGCGGGTGCGCCGGCGTTGGCCGCCACGGCGCGGCGGGTAGCAGGCGCCCCTTCGCGCGCGAGGTAGTCCAGCACGTCGGCGCCGGCGTCGGTGCGCCCGGCGAGTTCGCTCTGGGCCGCAAGCGTGCGTTCCTCCAGCAGGCGCAGGACGCTGCGGCGCCTGTGCGCTCCTTCGGGTGAGAATTGTGCTTCGCCGGCCGTCATCGCCACATCCCCTTCGCCGCGATTGTGCGGTCCCGGGTTTTAACTTGTGCTTAACATCCAGGGCGGTCGCCTTCGCTTGCACGCGCCGGCCGCTTCGCCCATGTTCTGCTGATGCGCACTTCCGTTGCCCAAGCGGCCGAAACCGGCCCCGATTTCCGTCATGTCGAAGCCTGGATCTTCGACCTCGACAACACGCTCTATCGCGCCGACAGCGACCTGTTCGCCCAGATCGACGTGCGCATGTCGGCCTATGTTGCGAGGCTTCTGGACCTGCCGCTCGACGCGGCGCGGCGCATCCAGAAAGACTACTACCGCGACCACGGCACCACGCTGACCGGCTTGGTCAAGCTGCACGGGATCGATCCCGAAACCTTTCTCGCCGAAGTGCACGACATCGACCTGTCGGTACTCGCGCCGGATCAGGATTTGAACGACGCCATCGCGCGCCTGCCGGGCCGGCGCTTCGTCTTCACCAATGGCTGCCGCCATCATGCGGCGCGGGTTCTCGACCGGATCGGCCTTGGCGCGGTCATCGACGATGTGTGGGATATCCGCACGATCGGCTTCGCGCCCAAGCCGGAACCGGCCGCGTATGAGACCGTGATCGCCAGGGCGTGCATCGCGCCCAAGCAGGCCGCGATGTTCGAGGATCTGGCGTGCAACCTGGTGCCGGCGCACGCACTCGGCATGACGACGGTGTGGCTCAACAACGGATCGGCGTGGTCGAAACAGGGGCCGGAATTTCCGGTTGCGCAATCCCATCACATCGACCACGAGACGGACGATCTCGCGGATTTTCTCCAGACGATCAGGATTTGAAATATGCCGAGCGAATTGGCCCACCTTATCGATGAAGCATGGGAAACGCGCGAACATTTGAGCACGGAAACCGAAGGCCCGGTACGCCGGGCGGTCGAGCAGGCGCTCGCGGACCTCGATGCGGGGCGCCGCCGCGTCGCCGAGAAAGTCGGCGGCGAATGGCATGTCCATCAATGGCTGAAGAAAGCGGTGCTCCTCTCCTTCCGCCTCAACGACATGGCGCTGATCGAAGCCCCCTCGGGCAATTGGTGGGACAAGGTCGACCTGAAATTCTCCGGCTGGCGCGAGGCCGAGTTCTGCGCCGCCGGCTTCCGCGCCGTTCCGGGCGCCATCGTGCGGCGCTCGGCCTTCATCGCCAGAGGCGCGGTCCTGATGCCGTCCTTCGTCAATGTCGGGGCCTATGTCGGCGAGAACACGATGGTGGACACCTGGTCGACGGTCGGCTCCTGCGCGCAGATCGGCGCCAATTGCCATCTCTCCGGCGGCGTCGGCATCGGCGGCGTGCTGGAGCCGCTGCAGGCCCAGCCCACCATCATCGAGGACAATTGCTTCATCGGCGCGCGCTCCGAAGTGGCCGAAGGCGTGATCGTCGGCGAAGGCTCGGTGCTCTCGATGGGCGTCTTCCTGACGGCATCCACCCGGATCGTCGACCGTGCCAGCGGCGAAATCTTTCAGGGCCGCGTGCCGCCCTATTCCGTTGTGGTGCCCGGCGCGCTGCCGCAGGGAGCGGACAAGCCAGCGCTTTCCTGCGCGGTGATCGTCAAGCGCGTCGACGAGCGCACGCGCGCCAAGACATCGATCAACGAGCTGCTGCGGGACTGAGCCATGGGCACCCGGTCTTTCGCGATGCACGCTTCTTTCGCGGCTATTATTTTCGTACGTTGGAAACTGCAACGGGATGCATAGATCGCCCATGGCGTTTATCGATCCGGTCACTCTTGCCCAGGCGCTGATCCGCTGTCCTTCGGTCACGCCAAAGGACGCCGGCGCACTGGGCGTGCTGGAAGCGGCGCTGGCCCCGCTCGGCTTCGCCTGCCACCGGCTGCGTTTCGAACAGGACGGAACCGAACCGGTCGACAATCTCTACGCCCGGATCGGAACGGCGCGCCCCAATTTCTGTTTCGCCGGGCACACCGACGTCGTGCCTCCGGGCGAGGGCTGGCATCACGATCCGTTCGGCGCGGTGATCGCGGACGGCATGCTTTATGGACGCGGCGCCGCCGACATGAAATCCGCCATCGCCGCTTTCGCGAGCGCTGTTTCGCATTATCTCGGCCGGCATGAACCGAGGGGTTCGATCAGCCTGCTGATCACCGGCGACGAGGAAGGCCCTGCGGTCAACGGCACGCCGAAGATGCTGGACTGGCTGAAGGCGCGCGGCGAGACCATCGACCATTGCATCGTGGGCGAGCCGACCTCCACAGCGCAGGCCGGCGACACGCTGAAGATCGGCCGCCGCGGCTCCCTCACCGCCTACGTCACCGTGCGCGGCGTGCAGGGCCATGTCGGCTATCCGCGCACGGCGCTCAATCCCATTCCGGTCGTCGCCGCGCTGGTCAGCCGGCTGTCGTCGCATGTGCTCGATCACGGCACGGAGCATTTCGAGGCCTCGACGCTTTCCTTCACCACTGTCGATGTCGGCAATCCGGCAACGAACGTGATCCCGGCCGAGGCGCGCGCCACCTTCAACATCCGCTTCAACGATACCCATACGCCGGCCACGCTGCAGCGCTGGATCGAAACGGAAACCGACGCCGTCGCCGGGCAGTTCGGCGCCGAGATCGCGGTGCGGTTCAGCCTCGGCGGCAACGCCTTTCTGACGACGCCCGGGCCCTTCACCGATCTGGTCGGACACGCGGTCGAGGACGCGACCGGCATCGCGCCCGAACTTTCCACGACCGGCGGCACGTCGGACGCGCGCTTCATCAAGGCTTATTGCCCGGTCGCCGAACTGGGCCTGCCCGGCGGCACGATGCACAAGGTCGACGAATGTGTGCCCGTTTCCGAAATTCATCGCCTCAGCGACATCTACAAGGCGCTGCTCGATCGCTATTTCGCCGCGCCATGAACGACGCGGCCATCGGCATCTTCGATTCCGGCATGGGCGGACTGACCGTGATGCGAGCGCTGATGGCGCGCCTGCCGAATGAGCGGTTCCTCTATTTGGGCGACACGGCGCGGCTACCCTACGGCACCAAGAGCGCCGACACGGTGACACGCTATGCGGTGCAGGCGGCTGCGGCGCTGGTCAGACGGCGCATCAAGCTCCTGGTCGTGGCCTGCAACACCGCATCCGGCGTCGCCCTGCCGGCGCTTCACGAGGCCTTCGCGCCGCTTGCCGTGATCGACGTGATCGTACCGGGCGCGCAGGCTGCGCTGGCGGCATCGCCGTCCGGCCCCATCGCCGTCATCGCCACAGAGGGCACCGTCACGGCCGGCGCCTATCCGCGCGCGATCCATGCGCTGGCGCCGGGGATCGCAGTCTCGCAGCAGGCCTGTCCCCTGTTCGTGCCGCTGGCGGAAGAGGGCCTGGTCGACGGCGAGATCGTCGAGCTTGTCGCCCATCGCTATCTCGACGGGCTGCTGGCCGCGAAACCCACCTGCCTGGTGCTCGGCTGCACGCATTATCCGGCGCTGAAAACCGTCATCGGAAGAATCGCCGGCGATGGCGTGACATTGGTCGACAGTGCGGCGACCGCAGCGATGGCGGTGGAGCAGAGATTGCGCGATGACGAACTTGGCACCCAAGCCACAGCGCCTTCGCATCGCTTTCTGGTGACCGATGCGCCGGACCGTTTCGCGCGTGTTGGGCAAATCTTTCTGGGCCGCCCCATCGATCCGGCCACGGTCGAACTGGTCGACCTTCAGTAATCGACCCTGACCAGATAGAGCCCGTCGGGCGGCGCGACCGGGCCGCAGGCGCTGCGGTCGCGGTCCTTCAGCGCATCGGCGACATCGCGCGGCCGCCATTTCCCTTCGCCGACCAGTTTCAGGCTTCCCACCATCGAACGCACCTGGTGATGCAGGAAGGAGCGCGCGGACGCATTGACGTGGATCTCGTCGCCGACACGCGAGACGTCGAGCCGGTCCAGGGTCTTGAGCGGCGATTTCGCCTGGCATTCCGCGGCGCGGAAGGTCGTGAAATCATGCGCGCCGACCAGCGTTTGCGCGGCCGTATGCATCGCGTCCGCGTCGAGCTCGCGCACGACGTGCCAGACATGGCCGCTTTCGAGCGCCGGCGGGGCGCGGCGGCAAAGGATGCGATAGAGATAATGCCGCGCCGTGGCCGAGAAACGCGCGTGGAAATCGGCCGGCACAATCGCCGCGTCGAGAACCGCCACCGGCGCGGGCCGCAGAAAATGGTTCAAGGCATCGCGGATTTTGTCGGCGGCAAACTCCTTCGCCAGTTCGAAATGCGCCACCTGCCCCAGCGCATGCACGCCGGCATCGGTGCGCCCGGCACCGGTGACAGTGATCGTCTCGCCGCAGAGCCTGAAGATCGCCTCCTCCAGGACGCCCTGGATCGAAGGCCCGTTGTCCTGACGCTGCCAGCCGACGAACGGCCCGCCGTCATATTCGATCGTGAGGCGATAGCGCATCAGCCGAGCGTAGTGCCGGGCGGCAAAGAAAAGCCGCGCCGCAATTCATCCGCATCCATCGCCGATTTTCCGGCCCGCTGCAGGCGCAGGAGACGCAACGCGCCCTCGCCGCACGCGACGGTAAGGCGGTCATCGAGGATTTTCCCGGGCGGACCGGCGCCTTCAGCCGGTTCGGCGAAAAGCACCTTCAGCCGCTCGCCATTCGCCATGGTCCAGGCGCCGGGTACCGGCGACAACCCGCGAACGAGGCAATCGATCGCACGCGCGCTCTTGCTCCAGTCGATGCGCGCTTCGTCCTTCGATATCTTTTTGGCATAGGTCACGCCGTCCGGGGATTGCGGCGTTTCGGCCGTCGCGCCGCGTTCCAGCGCCGCCAGCGCGCGCACCATCAGGTCGGCCCCAAGACGCGCCAGTTCGTCATGCAGCTCGCCATAGGTCTTGCGTGCGACAGCGATGCGTTCGGCCATCAGCACGGGGCCGGTGTCGAGTCCCTCTTCCATCCGCATCACCATCACGCCGGTCTCGGCATCGCCTTCCATGATCGCGCGCTGGATCGGCGCCGCGCCGCGCCAGCGCGGCAGCAGCGAACCGTGCAGGTTAAAGCAGCCAAGCCGCGGCGCGGCCAGGATCGCCTTCGGCAGGATCAGGCCGTAAGCGACGACAATCGCCGCGTCGAGATCGAGGGCGGCGAAGAGTTCCTGCTGCGCCTCGTCCTTCAAGGTCAGCGGCGTGCGCACGGCGAGATTCGACGCAAGCGCAAATTTGTGGACCGGCGACGGCTCCGCCGCGAGGCCCCGCCCCTTGGGCCGCGGCGGCTGGGCATAGACGCAGGCGATGTCATGGCCTTGCGCAAGCAATTCGGCAAGCGTCGGCACCGCGAAATCCGGCGTGCCCAGGAACGCGAGGCGGAGCGCCACGCCTCTTTACCCCGTCTCTCTCAGCCGCTTGGCCTTCTGCAGCTTGCGCAGCGCGATGGAGCGCTTGAGCTTGGAGAGATGGTCGATGAACAGCACGCCCTGGAGGTGGTCCATCTCATGCTGCAGACAGGTCGCGAGCAGGCCATCGGCTTCCAGCAATTGCGTGATGCCCTCGCGGTCCAGATATTCGGCCTTGATGCGCGCCGGCCGCGCCACCTCGTCCCAGATCTCCGGCACCGAGAGGCAACCTTCCTCGAAGGTCGCCAACTCCTCGGACGCCCAGAGGATTTTCGGATTGATGAAGGCACGCGGATTCTTCTGGCCCGATTTCTGGTCGAGATCCATCACGATGACGCGCTTCGGCTCGCCGATCTGGACGGCGGCGAGGCCGATGCCGTCGGCCTCGTACATGCTTTCCGCCATGTCGTCGATCAGCCGCCGCAGCCCGTCATCGACCGCATCGACGGGCGTGGAGACGGCTTTGAGGCGCGGATCGGGCGCGGTAAGGATGGAGCGGATGGCCATGGGCTGGAGATAGGCGTTCGGGCCAAAAGGGTCAAGGGAAAGGCCCTATTCTGCGCTTTTCGTGATCATAAGGTCCCGACCGGCTTGCGGAAACCGCACTACCGTGTCGACATCGGGCAGCGGCTCGATCGGCTTGGACGTGCCCTCCACGCCCAGTTCGTTGAAGCGGCGAGCCTGGGGCATGACCGTGCTTTCGAGGCTTCCGACCATGGCGTTGTATTTCTTGGCGGCGTTGTTGATATGCCGGCCGAGATCGCAAATATGGTCGCCCAGCGTCGCCAGCTTGCCATAGAGGTCCTTGCCCAGCCGCGCGACATCGAGCGCATTGGCCGCCAGCTTTTCCTGCCGCCAGCCATAGGAGATCGCCTTGGCGAGCGCGATGAAGGTGGTGGGCGTGCAGATCAGGACCCGGCTCTTGATGCCGTCCTCGAACAGGTCGGGATCGCGTTCGAAGGCCGCGGAGACGAAATTGTCGCCGGGGACGAACATCACGACGCAATCGGTGCTGCCGGCGATCTTTTCCCAATAGGATTTGCTCGACAGATTGGTCAGCCTTTCGCGCAGCTGCGCGGCGTGACGTTTCAGGAGCAGTTCGCGCTCCTCCTCGCTGGTCGCGGCGATGGCGTCGAGATAGGCGCTGACCGGCGCCTTCGCATCCACCACGATGACGCGCCCGCCCGAGACATTGATCAGCACGTCGGGACGCAGCGATTCATCCGCGCCACGGAAATGCTTTTCGGTTTCGAAGTCGCAATTCTCCACCATGCCGGAAAGCTCCATCACCCGGCGCAGGGTCTCCTCGCCCCAGCGGCCGCGCGTCTTGGGCGACGCCCGCAAGGCGTTGACCAGGCTGGCGGTAACGGTCTTCACCTCGGTATGCTGCGCATTGACCGATTGCAGCATCGCATCGATGGTGCTGAAGCCCTGGATACGGGCCTTTTCGATGTCCTTGATCGCGACGTCATAGGCTTTGAGCGATTCGCCCAGGGGTCTGATCAAATCGGAAATGTCCTTCGATCGCTTCTCGCTCTCGAGCGCCGTAAGCGCCTTCTGCGCCTGGAAGATTTCGTCCGCGCGCTTGACGAAATCATCGCTGCTCGCCTTCAGCGCCTCGCCCGCGAGAAGCCTGAACCGGTCCTGGACCTCCTCGCGCAGCCGCGTCAGCTGCTCGACCTGCTCGGCATGGGCCGCGGCCGCGGCATCGAGCCTTGCGGTCAAGGTCGCGTTCCGCGTCGAAAGCTCCGCCACCTGGTTTCGGGCGGTGCCGAGCGAAGCTTCGAGAGCGGTCAATCCCTCCACGCGGGCGGTCGCCGCACTCAGCCGCCGTTCGAGATCGATGATCGTGATGCGCGCGGCATCGCCGTCCGCTGCCCTGGCCCGCATGCCGACCAGTTCCGCTTCGAGTGCGGCCGCGCGGCGCGCCACGATGTGGATATCGCGCGTGCGCCAGATCCAGACGAACAATCCGCCGATCCCGAACGCACCAAGGGCAATCACGCCGGTCAGAAGCAGATCCATACGGACTCCTATAGCGCCCGCCGCGCCTTGAAGGCCGCGTTCAGCGTGCCCTCGTCGAGATAATCGAGTTCGCCGCCGACCGGCACGCCATGCGCCAGCCGCGTCACCTTCACGCCGGAAGCGGCCAGCATGTCCATCAGATAATGCGCCGTGGTCTGGCCTTCCACCGTGGCGTTGACCGCGAGGATCACCTCGTCGACACCCTCGCCCACCCGCTTCAGGAGCGAGGCGACGTTGAGCCTTTCCGGCGTGATGCCGTCCAGCGCGCTGAGCGCCCCGCCCAGCACGTGATATTTGCCGCGGAAGACGCCGGCGCGCTCCAGCGCCCACAGATCGGCGACATCCTCCACCACGCAGAGCAGGTGGGCGTCGCGGCGCGGATCGCGGCAGAGCGCGCAGGGGCTGGTCGTATCGAGATTGCCGCAGATTTCGCAGACGCGGATCGCGGCCGCCGCCTCGCGCATCGCCGCGCCCAGGGGTTCCAGCAGCGCCTCGCGCTTCTTCAGCAAGGTCAGCGCCGCGCGCCGCGCCGAACGCGGCCCCAATCCCGGCAGCTTCGCCAGAAGCTGGATCAAACGCTCGATTTCCGGACCCGCCGAATGTGTCGCCATGGACGACGATCTAGCAGGCGCGCGAAATCCTTGCCATGGTGGTCCATAAAAATCGGGAAACGACCATGGCCGCGCAGACGACCCCGCCCAAAAGGCTGATCCTGGCCCAGCCGATCGCGACGCCGGACGATCGCGAATGCCTGGGCGAGCGCGCGGTGCTGCGCCAGCTCGGCCCGGACGCGGTGATGATGATCGGCGACAATCCGGCGCTGGCCAAGATGCCGAACAGGCCCACCTTGCTCGATTTCTTCCGCCACCGCTTCGGCAAGATCACCTGCAACCATCTGCTGCAGAGCGCCACCCTGGCGCGCAAGGCGGGACAGAACGAAAAGCTGGTGCTGGCCTGCCTGCTGCACGACATCGCCAATGGCGTCCTGATCCGCGCCGATCACGGCTATTGGGGCGCGCAGCTCATCGCGCCCTATGTCGACGAGGAGATATCCTGGGCGGTGCAGCACCACCAGGCGCTGCGCTTTTTTCCCGATCCGGCGGTGAATTACGATTATCCGGCGGCCTATGTGAAATTCTTCGGGCCCGATTATGTGGTGCCAGACTATCTTCAAAAGGCCTATGACGCCGCGCGCCGGCATCGCTGGTACATGAGCGCGCGCACCATCACGCTCTACGACCTTTATGCCTTCGAGGACGATGTCGACATCGCCTTCGAGGAATTCGAAGACGTGATCGGCCGCCATTTCCGGCAACCCGAAGAAGGCCTGGGCTTCGACAATTCGCCGGTCGCCCATATGTGGCGCACCATGATCTGGCCCAACAACTTCCTCTGACCGTTATTCGTCGCCGCTTTCCGGCGCCGGCTCGGCGACCGCTTCTTCCATAGCGGCGTCGCGCACGGCGATGATCTCGGCGCCAGGGAAACGGTCGAGCACGGCGCGCACCAGCGGCTCCTGCATCACGCTTTCGAGCCGCGCTGCCTTGGCGGATTTCTTCTGCTCGGCCAGCGTGGGCGCCCCGCCTTCGCGCGCCAGCGTCACCACCCAGCGCATTCCGGTCCAGTCCTTCAGCTTCTGCGCCAGATCGCCGGCCAATGTCCTGGGCGCGCGCGCGCTCGGCCGGAACTCGATCTGCCCCGGCTCCAGCCGCACCAGATGCATGTCGTTCTCGATGTTCACCTTCAGCACGGGGGCGCCGTTCGCCGCCGCCAGCGCGGCGAGGTCCTCGAGCGTGCGGATCGTGGGCGCGGCCTCGGTCGACAGAGTCGGCGCCGGTGCTATTTGTGCGATTCCCTCACCCGCGCGAACGTTCTGCGCTCGCGCACTCCCTCCTGCCGGGAAGGACGCCGTGGCCGGTTTCGGCGGCACGGCTTTCGGCGCCTCGCTTCCGTCCAGCAGATCGCGCACCAGCTTGTCCGTCGGCGGAAGATCGGCGGCATAGGAGAGCCGGATCAGCGCCATCTCGCAGGCCGCGATCGGCCGCGTTGCGTCGCGCACCTCGATCAGACCCTTCAGCAGCATGGACCAGGCGCGCGTCAGCGCCGGCATCGAGAGCTTGCCCGCCATTTCGGTGGCGCGGCGGCCCTCCGAACTCGAACCGTCGAAGAAGCCCTCGGCGCTGGGCGCCACCTTCACCCGGGTGAGGAAATGCACGGTCTCCAGCAGATCCTGCATCACCGCCAGCGGATCGGCGCCGCGGTCGTACAATTCGTGCAGGTCCGAAAGCGCGGCGGCGATTTTCCCGCCCATCAGCGTCTCGAACAGGTCGAGCACGCGCCCGCGATCGGCCAGACCCAGCATGGCGCGCACGGTTTCGGCGCCGATCTCGCCCGCCTCGCCATGGGCGATCGCCTGGTCGAGCAGCGAGAGCGCGTCGCGCGCCGAACCTTCCGCCGCCCGCGCGATCAGCGCCAGCGCCGCATTGGCGATGGATACGCGTTCCCTGACCGCGATGGATTCCAGCAGCTTCACCAGTTCGGCGGTCTCGATGCGGCGCAGGTCGAAGCGCTGGCAGCGCGACAGCACCGTCACCGGAACCTTGCGGATTTC
>JAATGL010000023.1 GCA_015654705.1 Alphaproteobacteria bacterium
ATGAGCCGCATCATCGTCTTCACCCGCACCAAGCACGGCGCCAACAAGGTGACCGAGCACCTGGAGAAGAACGGCTTCCCGGCCGAGGCGATCCACGGCAACAAGTCGCAGAACGCCCGCCAGCGCGCGATGGAGAAGTTCCGTTCCGGCGAGGCGCGCATCCTGGTCGCCACCGACATCGCGGCGCGCGGCATCGACGTCGACGGCATCAGCCATGTGGTGAATTTCGAACTGCCCAACGAATCGGAAAGCTATGTCCACCGCATCGGCCGCACCACGCGCGCCGGCGCCGAGGGCATCGCGATTTCGTTCTGCGATCCCAGCGAGCGCGGCTTCCTGCGCGACATCGAGAAGCTGGTGAAGCGCAAGCTGACCGTGGTCGGCGAAGAGCCGGCGTCGAACGGCAAGGCGCCGGAGCCGGTGCGCGACTATGCGCGGCCCAAGGGCAATTTCCGCCGCGGCAACAACCGCCGCGGCAACAACAGCCGGCGCGCGGCGTAACTCAGCGCTGCGCTGCCTCCAGCGCGGCTTCGAGGTCGCGGGCCAGATCGTCCGCGTCCTCGATGCCGGCGGAGAGGCGCAGCAGGTCGGGCGGACAGGGCGTCGTGGGCCCCTCGATCGAGGCGCGATGCTCGATCAGGCTTTCGACGCCGCCGAGCGACGTCGCCCGTTTCCAGATTTTCGCATGGGCGGCGGTGGCGATGGCGGCGGCCTCGCCGCCCTTCACGCGGATCGAGAACATGCCGCCGAAGCCGCCCGTCATCTGCCTCGCCGCGACGGCGTGGCCGGCGAAGCTTTTCAGTCCCGGATAGAGCACCTGCGCAACGCCGGGATGGGCGGACAGCCGTTCGGCCAGCGCCCGCGCATTGGCCGCCGCGCTCCGCACGCGCGGAAACAATGTGCGCATCCCCCGCATCAGCAGCCAGGCTTCGAACGAGCCCAGCACATTGCCCGATTGTACGCGCATCAATCGGATCCGCGCCCAATGGTCGTCGTCCGCGCGCGTCACCAGCGCGCCCGCGATCAAGTCGGAATGGCCGTTCAGATATTTGGTCGCCGAATGCATCACCAAATCGGCGCCATGCTCCAGCGGCCGCGTCAGCACGGGCGAGGCGGCGGTGGAATCGACGGCGAAGCGGGCGCCCGCCGCATGCGCGATCCTGGCCGCGCCGGCGAGATCGGTGATGTCCCAGGTCGGATTGGCCGGCGTCTCCACCCAGACCAGTTTCGTCTTTCCCGGCCGCACCGCGCGCGCGAGGGCGACGAGATCGGTCATGTCGAGCAGTTCGACCTCCAATCCCCATCCGGTCGCGAAGTTGAGCAGCCAGTGGCGCAACGCCCAATACATGATCTTCGGCGCCACCACATGATCGCCGGGTTTCAGCGACAGGAACACGGTGGTCGCCGCCGCCATGCCCGACGAGAACAGCATCGCGCCCGCGCCGCCCTCCAGCGCGTTCAGCACCGCCTCCGGCTGCTCGAACGCCGGATTGTCGGCGCGGATATACATGTGGCCCGAACTGTAGGCGTTGTCGGGATCGCGCAGATAGGTCGAGGAGACATGGATGGGCGGGATGATCGCGCGCGTCGCCTCGTCGATCCAGCCCAGCCCCTGCGCCGCGACGGTTGCAGGATCCAGGCGCTTTTCATCGCTCATTCTTTTCTCCGGCCCAGCGCACGACTTACCCCACGGCAGCTTCAAACGCATCACTTGTTGCGCCCGCGCGCAAGGTGATAATGGCGAACGGCACCGACAGGTCAGGACGGAGAGCAGAATGGGCGAGGCCTATATCGTGGCCGCCGCGCGCACGGCGGGCGGCAAGAAAGGCGGACGGCTGAAGGGCTGGCATCCCGCCGATCTCGGCGGCGCGGTGATCGATGCGCTGCTCGACCGCACCGGCATCGATCCGGCCGCGATCGAGGACGTGATCTGCGGCTGTGTCGACCAGGCCGGCGAGCAGGGCTTCAACATCGCGCGCGGTGCCTCGCTGTCGTCGCGCCTGCCGGAGAGCGTGCCGGCGGCCAGCGTGGACCGCCAATGCGGCTCGTCGCAGCAGGCGCTGCATTTCGGCGCCCAGGCGGTGATGTCGGGCGCGATGGACTGTGTCATCGCGATGGGCATCGAGAGCATGACGCGGGTGCCGATGGGCCTGCCGGTGATCCTGGCGGTCAAGGCCGGCATGGGCCATCCCAAGAGCCCCAGGCAGGAGGAGCGCTATCCCGGCATCCAGTTCAGCCAGTTCCTCGGCGCCGAGATGATGGCCAAGAAATACGGCCTCACCAAGGACCGGCTCGACGAGTACGGCTATGCGAGCCACCGCAAGGCCATCGCGGCGACGGAAAGCGGCAAGTTCGAAGATGAGATCGTGCCGCTGACCGTCACGCTCGACGACGGCAGCACCACCAAACACCATATCGACGAAGGCATCCGCTTCGACGCCAGCCTCGAAGGCATCAAATCCGTCAAGCTGCTGCAGGACGGCGGCGCCATCACCGCGGCGACGGCGAGCCAGATCTGCGACGGCGCCTCGGGCGTGATGATCGTCAACGACAAGGGCCTGAAGGCGCTCGGTCTGACGCCTTTGGCGCGCATCCATCACATGACGGTGATCGGCGGCGATCCGGTGATCATGCTGGAGGCGCCGCTGCCCGCCACCAGGCGCGCGCTGGAGAAATCCGGCATGACGATCGACGACATCGATCTCTACGAGGTCAACGAGGCCTTCGCCTCGGTGCCGACGGCATGGCTGCAATACACCGGCGCCGATCCGGCCAGGCTCAACGTGCATGGCGGCGCCATCGCGCTCGGCCATCCGCTCGGCGCCTCCGGCACCAAGCTGATGACCACGCTGGTCAACGCGCTGCACCAGCAAAAGAAGCGCTACGGATTGCAGACCATGTGCGAAGGCGGCGGCCTCGCCAATGTGACGATCGTGGAGAGGCTGTAGAGCGCCCCTGTAACCAACCGCCCGGCCCCTGCGAAGTATCAGGCAAGACTGCTATGATCGCAGCCAGCTTGGCCGGAGCCCGAGGATGTCCACGCCTGCCGCCGATGCCGCCGGACACGCGCCGCCCGCGCGCGTTCCGTCCTGGCTGCGCAGGGCGCTGGGCCTGGCGCCGCGGGGGCCGCATTATTTCTTCTATCGCCACAGGCTGCCGGTTCGCATCGCGCATTGGCTGAATGCCGTCGTGCTGTTCGTGATGCTGCTCAGCGGCCTGCAGATCTTCAACGCCCATCCCGCGCTCTATTGGGGCATATCGTCCGATTTCGCGCATCCGCTCCTGTCGCTGACGGCGCAGGGCGACGACACGCATCTGACCGGCATCACCCAGATCGGGCCGTGGCGCTTCGACACCACCGGCGTGCTGGGCGCGTCGGACGAAAACGGCCAGGTCGTGGCGCGCGGCTTCCCCCAATGGGCGACGATCCCCGGCCCGCGCTGGCTGGCGATGGGACGGCTGTGGCATTTCCTCTTCGCCTGGCTGTTCGTCGCCAACGGGTCGCTTTTCATCGCCTGGGCGCTGTGGAGCGGACATGCGCGCAACGACCTGGCGCCGACCAGGGACGACATCGTCCATCTGCTGCAGGAGATCGCCGATCACGCGCGGCTGCGCTTTCCCAGGGGCGAGGCCGCGCGGCGTTACAACGGCATCCAGAAGATGACCTACTTCCTCGTCATCTTCGGACTGGGGCCGCTGATCGTGCTGACCGGGCTCACCATGTCGCCGACGCTGGACGCGGCCTTCCCGCAACTGCTGTGGATTTTCGGCGGGCGGCAGAGCGCGCGCACCATCCATTTCCTCTGCGCCTTTTCGTTCCTCGGATTCTTCATCGTTCATATCGTGATGGTGGTGCTCTCCGGCACCTGGAACAATCTGCGCTCGATGATCAGCGGCCGCTACGTGATCGAAGGGGAGCGGCATGGCTGACAGCCGCCGCGGCTTCCTGTTGCGCGCCGCCGCCGGCAGCGGCGCGCTGATGCTGAGCGGCTGCACCAGCCTCTCGCAGCAATCCTGGGTCGTGAACATCCTGGACGAGGTCGAAAACCTGACGCGCCGCGCCCAGCGCCTGTTCGCCGGCTCGCATGCGCTGGCGCCCGAATTCGCCAAGGCCGACATCGCGCCCAACTTCCGCGCCAACGGCACGCTCAATCCCGCCACCGCCGATTATGCCGCCCACGCCGCGAACGGCTTCGCCGATTGGCGCATCGCGGTCGGCGGGCTGGTCGAACGTCCGCTGTCGCTGTCCATGGCCGATCTGCACGCGATGCCGGCGCGCACCCAAATCACCCGCCACGATTGCGTCGAGGGCTGGAGCTGCATCGGCGAATGGACCGGCACGCCGCTCGCCCTCGTCCTGGCGGCGGCCAGGCCGAAGCCGCAGGCGCGCTATGTGATGTTCTTCTGCGCCGACCCGATGGGCGACCCCTCGGCGGGCGCGCCCTTTTACTATGAGAGCCTCGACCTGCTCGAAGCCACCCATCCCCAGACCATCCTGGCCTATGCGCTCAACGGCGCCGCCCTGCCGGTCGAGAACGGCGCGCCGGTGCGGCTGCGGGCCGAGCGCCAGCTTGGTTACAAAATGGCAAAATATGTGCAACGCATCGCGCTGGTCGAAAACTTCAACCAAATCAACGGCGGCAAGGGCGGCTACTGGGAAGATTTGGGGTATAATTGGTACGCTGGAATTTGACGCGGGGGCCTTGTCGATTCGTAAACCAGACCCGATATTATAATGGGCATCGATTCTTCAAGATAAGCGTTTCACAGACTCATTAGGCGTCGAGCGAGGGCATGTGCGTCCGTTTTTCCTGATAGGCATCATCGTGATCGGCGCCGCCCTGTCGGCCTGCGCGACCACCAACAACCCGGATTCGCTCGCCCAGAACGATCCCTATGAGCCGACCAACCGGGCGATCTTCAAGCTCAACCAATCGCTCGACGAGAACGTCGCGGTGCCGGTCGCCAGATTCTACAACCACGCGGTGCCGGAGCCGCTGCGCGACGGCATCCACAACGCGCTCTACAACATGGACCTGCCGGTCACTTTCGCCAATGACGTGCTGCAGGGCGAGGCCGTGCGCGCCGCCCAGACCGTCGGCCGCGTGACCATCAACTCCACGCTGGGCGTCGGCGGGCTGTTCGACATGGCCTCGCGCATGGGCATTCCCGACCACACCGAGGATTTCGGCCAGACGCTGGGCGTCCATGGCGTCGGCGAAGGGCCCTATCTCGTGCTGCCGCTGCTGGGCCCCGCGCCGCCGCGCGACCTGGGCGGCAAGGTCGTGGACATCTTCTTCGATCCCTTCACCTATGCGCGCTTTGACGGCTTCCGCACGCTGGGCTATGTGCGCGCCGGCGTCGGCGTTCTCGACCTGCGCGCCCGCAACATCGACACGATCGAGCAGATCGAGCGCAGCTCGGTCGACTATTACGCGACCCAGCGCAGCCTCTACCGCCAGTACCGCAATTCCGAAATCCGCAACGGCGCGCCGGACACCAGCGACCTGCCGGATCTGTAGGCGCCCTATTCTCCCGCCTGCGGCGCCGTGTCGCCCATCAGGCCGGCATACCAGCGGTCCCAACCGCGCTTGGCCCAGTTGCGGAAGCGATCCAGATAGAGATAGACGACCGGCGTGGTGTAGAGCGTCAGGATCTGGCTGACGAACAGTCCGCCGACGATGGCGATGCCGAGCGGCTGGCGCAGTTCGGCCCCTGTGCCGAAACCCACGGCCAGCGGCAAGGCCCCCAGGATCGCGGCAAAGGTCGTCATCATGATCGGACGGAAGCGCAGCAGGCAGGCCTTGTAGATCGCGTCGTGCGAGCTGAGCCCCTCCTGGCGATCCGCCACCAGCGCGAAATCGATCACCATGATGGCGTCCTGATTGTCGTTGTAGCTCAGCAGGATGATGCCGACCTGCGCGAACAGGTAAAGCGCCATC
>JAATGL010000217.1 GCA_015654705.1 Alphaproteobacteria bacterium
CATGAACCCCGGGCAGTCGGTCAAGGACCGGGCCGGCCTGTTCATCGTCAAGGATGCGATGGGACGTGGGCTTCTGAAACCGGGCGGCGTGATCGTTGAAGGCACGGCCGGCAATACGGGCATCGGGCTTGCCGTGTTCGGCAATGCCCTGGGCTTCCGCACGGTGATCGTCATCCCGGACACCCAGAGCAAAGAGAAAAAAGAGGCGCTGAGGCTGCTGGGTGCCGAATTGATCCAGGTGCCGGCGGTTCCGTACAAGAATCCCAACAATTATGTGAAGGTCTCCGGGCGCCTTGCAGAGCAGCTGGCCAAAAGCGAGCCACAGGGCGCGGTCTGGGCGAATCAGTTCGACAATGTCGCGAATCGCCAGGCCCATATCGAGGGCACCGGACCGGAAATCTGGCGCCAGACCGGCGGCAAGGTCGACGGCTTCGTCTGCGCCGTCGGCACGGGCGGGACGCTCGCCGGCGTGGCCATCGCCCTGAAAGCCCACAACCCCGATATCCGGATTGCCGCCGCCGATCCGATGGGGGCGGCGATCTTTTCCTGGATCAAGACGGGAGAACTCAAGGCGGAGGGCTCGTCCATCACCGAGGGCATCGGCCAGGGACGTGTGACCGCGAACCTCGAAGATGCGCCCATCGACGATGCTTATCAGATTTCGGACGAGGAGATGCTGCCCATCGTCTTCGATCTGCTGGAGCATGAAGGCCTGTGCATAGGCGGATCGACCGGCATCAATGTCGCGGGCGCAATCCGCCTGGCGCGCGATCTGGGCCCCGGCCACACCATCGTCACCATCCTGGCCGATTACGGCACGCGCTATCAGAGCAAGCTGTTCAATCCCGAATTCCTGGCGTCGAAAGGATTGCCGACGCCCAAATGGCTGGCGCATCCTCGGCAACCCGTCGAAGTGCCCTATCAATGACGAGCGCGTACCCGCCCCTCGTCTCCACGCAGTGGCTGGCCGAGCGGCTCGAGGCGCCGGATATCCGCATTGCCGACGCCTCCTGGTATCTGCCGCAGGCGGGACGTGACGCGAAAGCCGAATACCGGGCCGCGCATATCCCGCATGCGGTGTTTTTCGATATCGACGCATTGTCGGACGACGCCAATCCCCTGCCGCATATGCTGGCACCCGACACGAAATTCGCCAGCCATATGCGCAGGCTGGGCCTGGGCGACGGCAATCTGATCGTCGTCTATGACGGCGCCGGCATCTATTCCAGTCCGCGCGCCTGGTGGATGCTGCGCGCGATGGGGCATGAGGATGTGGTCGTGCTGGATGGCGGCCTGCCAAAATGGCGGCGCGAGGGCCTGCCGGTCGAGGACATGCCCCCGCCCTCCTACCACCGCCATTTCACGCCGCGGCAGAACAACGCGCTGGTGAGGGATTTCGCGCAGATGCTGACCCTGCAAAAAAGCCGCGCGGCCCAGATCGTCGATGCGCGGGGCGCGCCGCGCTTTGCAGGGCGCGAGGAGGAGCCGCGTCCCGGCGTGCGCCGCGGGCATATGCCCCATAGCCTCAACGTGCCTTATACCGCGCTGACCAGGACAGATGGGACGATGAAATCTGCGGAAAACTTGAAAGCCATCTATGCGGCGCAGCACATCGATCTCGACAGGCCGATCGTGACGACATGCGGCTCGGGCATCACCGCGGCCATCGAAATGCTGGCTCTGCAGGTCGCCGGCGCAAGCGATGTCGCGCTCTATGACGGCTCCTGGGCGGAATGGGGCGCGCATCCCGAGGCGCCGGTCGAAGCGGGTTGAACATGACGATGATATCGCCGAGCGACGGCAAGCGTCGCATCCCGATGACGGTCACGTTTCTGGAGATGCGCTCGAAGCCTTCGGCCCTGCCGCCGCCCCAGCCCAAGGGCAAGATCGCGATCCTGCGGGCCGAGAACCCGCCGGTGCATTTCTATCGCTACCTCTACAATACCATCGGCGATCCTTATTACTGGGTCGACCGCCGCAAGCTGAGCGACGCGGCTCTGGCGGAACTCATCCGCAATCCTCTCGTCGAACTTTATGTTCTGTACGCGGACGGCTGTCCCGCCGGCATGGCCGAACTCGAATTCCGCGACGCCGCGACGGGCCATCTCGCCTATTTCGGGCTGATGCCGGAGTTCGTCGGCCGCAGGCTGGGCTATTTCTTCCTCTATCAGGCCGTTTCGAACGCCTGGATCAAGCCGATCTCCAACCTGCTGATCAACACCTGCACATTGGATCACCCCCGCGCCCTGCCCCTCTATCAGCGCATCGGATTTGTCCCCTACTCCCGCGAGGACCGCTACATCGAATTGCCCTGAGGCCCTTTCCTTTCGCGCCCCATTCAAGGCAAGGTTCGCCCGGTCACGCTTCAAGCAAGGGAGTCCAGGGGGATGCTTACGGGTCAAACAGGTGCCGCAGACCGTCCGGAGCCGCATTTGTTCGGCCACCCCCGCGGGTTGACCTTCCTGTTCACGACCGAAATGGCAGAACGCTTTTCCTATTACGGAATGCGCGCGATCCTGGTGCTCTACCTGACCAACGTGCTGCTGCTGCACCCGACGGTCGACGGCGTGATCGGCTACCACGCCATGAAGGATTTTTTCGAAACCGTCTTCAACGGCGGCCGGCCGCTCGGCGTGCAGCCGATGTCCTCGATCATCTACGGCAACTATACGGCGTTCGTCTATTTGACGCCGTTCTTCGGCGGCATGATCGCCGACCGCTGGCTCGGCCAGCGCTACAGCGTGATCGTCGGCGGCGTGATCATGGCGCTGGGCGAGTTCACGCTGATGCTGCCGCAATTCCTGTTCGTCGGCCTTCTGCTGCTGATCGTGGGCAACGGGTTCTTCAAGCCCAACATCTCCACCCAGGTCGGCAACCTCTACAAGCCCGGCGACGCGCGCATCGACCGCGCCTATTCGATCTTCTATGTCGGCATCAATGTCGGCGCGTTTTTCTCGCCGCTGATCTGCGGCAGCCTCGCGGAAGACCCGGCTTTCGGCTATCGCTGGGGTTTCTTCGCAGCCGGCGTGGGCATGGCGATCGGCCTGGTGATCTACCTTGTCGCCCTGCGCACGCTGCCTTCCGACCGCATCGCACGCCTGCAAAGCAAGACCGAGGAGAAGAAGCCGCTGACCGGCGCGGATTGGAGGGCGGTGATCGCGCTCGTCCTGCTCTGCATCCCCACGAGCCTGTTCTGGGCGGTCTATGAGCAGCAGGGCAACACCATCAGCCTGTGGGCGGAAAGCTTCACCAACCGGCATCTGATCCCCGGAGTCATCAACTGGGAAATTCCCGTCACCTGGTTCCAGGCGTTCAATCCGTTCATGATCTTCGCCTTCACGCCGCTGGTCGTCATGTTCTGGTCCTGGCAGGCAAAACGCGGCGGTGAGCCTTCCACCGTCACCAAGATGGCGCTTGGCGATCTGTTTCTCGCCCTCTCCTATGTCGTGATGGCGGCGGCGGCCTATGTGACCGGCCCGACCGGCCAGGCAAGCTGGTTGTGGCTGCTTGCCTTCTTCGCGGTGATCACCTTGGGCGAGCTTTATCTCTCGCCGATCGGATTGGCGCTGGTCGCGCGCGTCGCGCCGCCGCAGATCCTGTCGGCCATGATGGGTCTCTGGTTCATCACCAGTTTCACCGGCAATCAGCTGCAGGGCTATATCGGCAGCTATTTCAGCCGCATGGACAAGGTGAGCTTCTTCCTCCTCTGCGCCGGCCTTGCCGCCGCGGCGGCGCTGGTGACCTGGGCTTTCGACCGGCCACTCCGCTCCACGCTGGAGGTCAAGCCGGAAAAGCCGCTGCCGGCGATCGAGCCGCAGTAATCGCCATGGACGGGAAAGAAAAACCCGAAACGATCGCGGTCTCGGCCGGGCGGATGAGCGCCGAGCATTTCGGCGCGGTCAACACGCCGGTCTACCGCACCTCGACCATTCTTCATCCGAACCTGGAATCGCTGAAGAGTGAAGGACTGCCCTACAAATACGGTCGCCGTGGGACGCCGTCGAGCCGCAGCTTCGAGAGCGCCATCGAGCAGCTCGAAGGCGGCGCGCGCACCGTGGCCGTGCCCTCCGGCCTCAGCGCGATCACGACCGCGATATTCGCTGTTTGCAGCGCCGGCGATCACATCCTGATGACCGACAGCTGCTACGGCCCGACGCGCCATTTCTGCGACAAGACGCTGAAGCGCTTCAGCGTGGAGACGACCTATTACGATCCGCTGATCGCCGGCGGCATAGACGCGCTTTTCCGGCCGAACACACGTGCCGTCTATTGCGAGAGTCCGGGCTCGCTGACCTTCGAGATGCAGGATGTGCCGGCCATTGCTGCCGTCGCACATGCGCATGGCGCCTCGGTTCTGCTCGACAACACCTGGGCGACGCCGGTGTTCTTTCGCCCGTTGGACTATGGCGTCGATCTCTCGATCCTGTCGGGGACGAAATATCTGGGCGGCCATGCCGACGTGATGGTCGGCACCATCACCGCCAATGAGAGTCATGCCGCGCGCCTCAGCGCGTTTTACGGCGACACCGGAATTTTCCTCGGCGGCGACGATTGTTTCCTGGCGTTACGCGGTGTCCGCACCTTGCCCATTCGCCTGAAGCGTCATCAGGAAAGCGCGTTGAAACTGACGCACTGGCTTCAAAGCCATGCGGAAGTCGTGCGCGTGCTTTATCCCGCGCTTGAGAGCGATCCGGGCCATGCGCTGTGGAAGCGCGATTTTCTGGGGTCTTCCGGGCTGTTCGGCGTTGAGCTCAGGCCGGTCGGCGACAAGGCGCTCACCGCTTTCTTCAACGGCTTTCGTCATTTCGGGCTGGGCTATTCCTGGGGCGGTTATGAGAGCCTGATCATTCCCGCCGAATTCAAGCGCACCGCGCGGAAATTCGAGGCCACGGGCCCCTTGATCCGCCTGCACGCCGGGCTCGAAGACGCCGACGACCTGATCGCCGATCTCGACGCCGGCTTCGCGCGCATGAAGGCGGCGTCGTGACCGACCTGCTGACCCGCGAGGCATTCGTCAATGCGGTCGCGTTCGACGCCGACGGCCTGGTGCCGGTCATCGCCCAAAGTGCGGCGACCGGCGCCGTTCTGATGATGGCCTGGATGAATCGCGATACGCTGGAACGCACGCTTTCCACCGGCGAGGTCACCTATTGGTCGCGCTCGCGCCAAGCGGTCTGGCGCAAGGGCGAAACCTCCGGGCACGTGCAGCACCTGGTCGAGGCATGGATCGATTGCGACGGCGACGCCTTGCTGATCAAGGTCGACCAGATCGGCCCCGCCTGCCACACCGGCGCGCCGAGCTGCTTCTTCCGCCGCGCCGAAAAATAGCAATAAAATTTTACACAACCCCCACTTGAAATTGTCCGCGGCATCCCCATGTCCAGGGGATGTCCGGCCGGCTGCGCGGTTGCTGCAAATCGCGACGGGAGCAGTGCGTCCGGACGGACGCAAAAATTCTCGGTGGTTCTGTACAGAAGGAAGAGGCAGGGGGGCCCCCCCGAAATGCGAGGTTCAATTGGGCAAGCGCACGGGAGGCAAGAGAGGAGCGCCGTTCGGCAACCGCAACCGGTTGCGCCACGGCGGCTACACGCGCGCCCGGCGCGCGCGCCGCGCCGCGACCAAGGCCCTGCTGCGCGCGACCCGCAACCTCATCCGCCGCATCGAGCTGATGGCGCGCGCCCGCAAGGCGCTCGCCGCGAAACGCGCCGCGATGAGTGGA
>JAATGL010000202.1 GCA_015654705.1 Alphaproteobacteria bacterium
CTCAAGCTCGAAAAGAGCCGCATCCGCATCAGCACCGTGTTTCCGCCGGCCGCCAACACGCCCTATTTCAGCCATGCCACCAGCCACATGGTCTGGCCGGCCCGCCCGGCATGGCCGGTCTACCAGCCTGAACTGGTGGCACGGGGCATCTGGCAGGCGGTCGCCAGCGGACGGGCGGAGATGACGATCAGCGGCACCGCGACGGCGTTCCTGCTGGCCACCCGCCCGACGCCGGGCCTGATCGCCTGGTGCATGGGACAGGTCGGCATCGAGCGGCAGCTCACCCGCGACCAGGATGCCTGCCGCCTGCAGGAGCCGACCCTGTTCGTGCCGTCGCGACACGTGTTCAGCGTGCGCGGCCCGTTCGGCAACGGCGCGCGCGATTGCAGCATGCATCTGTGGCTGGACCGGCAGCGGACGGCGCTGAAGGCGCTGGTCAGGCGCACCTGGCGCCGCCGGCCTCCGCCAGACGTTCCGTCGCTGCCCATATGCGTTCCACCAGAGCCGGATCGCGCGCTTGGCGGTTGGGCGATACCGCCCGTCGATTCTTGAGATAGGCGCCGCTGACCGCGGCGAACTCCGGCGCCAGCGCGGCATGGAGCGGCGTGTCGGCGCCCTGCTCTTCCGTCAGGGCGAACGGCGCCATGCAGCGCCAGGCAAGGCCGATGATGCCCCCCGTCCGCACCAATCCCGTCGCCACCAGGCCCGGATGCACCACATTGGCGACCACGCCGCTGCCTTGCAGCCGCCTTGCCAGCGCGAAGGTCGTCATCATCAGGGCGAGCTTGGACTGGCCATAAGCGCGCACCATCGTCCAGCGTTTGCCGAGCACCAGATGGTCCGGATCGAGATGCGCATGGTCCGATGTGGAGGAGCCGACATTGACGATCCGCGACGGCGCGCCTGCCCGTAAGGCCGGCAGCAGGGCACGGGTCAGGACGAACGGCGCCAGCAGATTGATCGCGAGCACACGATCATGTCCCTCCGCCGTGGTGACGGGCTGCGCCTCGAACGCGCCGGCATTGTTGATCAGCAAGGCGATATGGGGATGACGCGCGGCGATCTGCGCGCCGATGGCCCGCGTGGCGGCGAGCAGGGAGAGATCGGCAATCACCACCTCGCTGCCGGCCTCGGGCACCTGCGCCGCGATCCAGGCCTGCGCCGCCTCGGCGCGAACCCGGTCGCGCCCGACCAGGACCACATGATAACCGGCACGCGCCAATCCCAGTGCGATCCAGCGGCCTATGCCGCTGGTCGCACCGGTCACGACGGCGACGGGCTGTTCGATAGGGGCGATCCGATCGGCGTTGTCGTCCGGCATGTTCTCACATGAGGGCCGCACGATGGGGGCGGGTCAAGACGCTTGGCGCTTTAGTCCTCTTGGATTTGTTCTCCGTTCAGGTGTGCAGAAAGCGGCACTCGGCGCCTTCGAGGACAAGTGCCGTCAGCCGGCCGGTGGCATAGGCGCCGGTGTCGATGCCGATCCTGTTCGGACGGCGCACCGGATTTTCGACGGGCGTATGGCCGTGGACGATGACTTTCCCGAAATTGTTGCTCGAAAACAGAAAGTCGTCGCGGATCCACATCAGGTCTTCGGCGCTTTGGTTGTCCAGCGCGATCCCCGGCCGCACGCCGGCGTGGACGACCAGATAGTCCCCCACGCTCCAGGAAAGTTCCAGCGTCTCCAGGAACCGGCGATGGGCCTCGGGAAAGACCTGCTGAAACCGCGCCTGCGCCTCGCCGATCGCCTGGAGGTCGTCGAATTTGGGCGGGCGCACGCCATAGCTGAGCAAGGTTTCCTGCGCGCCGAAGCCCTTCCAGAGCCGGTAGGTCTGCGGGTCGCGCAGGAAATCCAGCACCGACTGCTCGTGATTGCCTTTGAGAAAATGGGTTTCGAATTCGTCCGGCAGGGCGAGCAGGCGGTCGATCACACCCTTGTAATCCGGCCCGCGATCGACGTAGTCGCCGACGAACGCCAGAAACGGCTTTGCCGGGCCGCCAGCCGCGTCCCGCGCGATCGCATCGAGCAGGCGGTCCAGGGGCGCGAGGCAGCCATGGATATCGCCGACGATATAGGCGCGCCGGCCGGCCGGAATCGCGGGCGGCGCCTTGGACCCGAACAGCCGCTCGCCCAGCGACCGGCGCCGTTTGCCCTTCGCCTCCCCGGCCGTCGCTCTCGTCATCCCATGGGCTCGCTTAAGACGCATTCGGCGGGATCGCCGCAGCGCGACATAACGCGCGCCGTGCAGCATCACAAGACCGGGAATCTTCACTCGCCCCGCCGTGCTTGGAGGGTATCGGGCAGGCGGCAGATCAGTCGGACCCGGTCTTCGTCTCGCGCGCCAGGCTCTCCTCGATCATGGCGGCGTGGGCTTCCAGGTCTCTTGCCACTTTGAGCATTTTTTCGCGGTAGACAGTCATTGAGGTTGCAGTAGCAGCCCTTCGCAACTTACCTGCCTGTTTCAGCAGTTCGTTGACGTCCGTGGCGACTGAGCACCCCATTGTCCGATAACGAACATTCGCGCCAATCGCTCCCGTTTGGATTGCCAATTCCGCAAAACCAGGCCCGAATGACCTGCAGCGAACCGTGTTGTCCCAAAACGGTTCGCGCGGCTGGGCGCCGTCAGGCGACCCGGTGCAAAAGCGCTTCGCCGGCCACAACCCGGCGGCAATTCTCGAAGGCGACCGCGATGCTGCGCGCCAGCGTCTCCGGCGTCAGCCAGCTGACATGCGGCGCCACCACGACGTTGGGCAGCGCGAAGAGCGGATTGTCGGCCGCCGCGGGTTCGTGCCTGAAGACGTCGAGACCTGCCGCGCGCAATTGTCCCGAGCGCAGCGCCGCGACCAGCGCCGCCTCGTCCACCAGTTCACCGCGGGCGGTGTTGACCAGCACGGCGCCGCGCTTCATCCGCGCGATGGCATCGCGCGAGATCATGCCGATGGTCTCGGGCGTCGCCGGACAGTGCAGCGATATCACGTCGGCACGCTCCAGCAATTGTTCGAACGACACCGATTCGGAATCGGTGCGTGGTGTGCGCGCCGTGTACAGCACATGTGCGCCCAGCGCCCGCAGGGCAGGCGCCAGCCGCTGCGGGATGGCGCCGAAGCCGACCAGCCCGACGGTGCGCCCGGCCAGTTCGCCGAGATCGTCCAGCGCGGTCAGATCCGGCCGCCAGCCTTCGCCGCGCCGCGTCAGCGGGTCAAAATAGGAGGCCCGGCGCAACGCGGCCAGCATCAGCATCAGGGCGAATTCCGCCACCGCCTGGCTGTTGGTGCCCGGCATGTTGCAGACGGCGACGCCGTGCTGCCGCGCCGCATCGAGATCGATGGTGTTGACGCCGACGCCGATCTTCTGGATCAGCTTCAGCCGGGGCGCCTGCGCCATGTCGCGGGCGCCGAGCGGCCGCAGCGCATGCAGAATCGCCTCGGTATCCGGCAAGGCGCGCAGGAAGGCCGCGTCATCGGATTCCGCGACAATGGTCAGCTGGAAACCTTCGGGCAGCGCCTGTTCCAACGCGGCGCGAAAGCCGGGGCTGGCCCGGTAATGCAGCAGCACGTTCACGGTCGCGGACCTTTCGGGCACAGGCTCATCAAAGAAATTTCTCCTGCCAAGCCTGCGACAGCGTCCGCAAAGAAAGCGCAGGGCGGTCCAGAAAGTCCAATGCGACCTGGCGCACGAAGGCCTTGTCGCGATCCGCGGTGATGTATTCGACCGGCGATTTTCCGTCGATCCGCGCCAGCAGCAGGGCCGCCAGCATCCGCGCAACGCGGCCGTCGAGCTCCGCCGTTTCCTCCCAATCCACGCCGGCGAAATAGGCGGCGCGCAACGCTTCGAAGGCGGCGCCATAGCTGGTCGCACCGCTCGGGCGGTAGACCGCTTTGAGCAGAAGATGGTTGAGGCAGAACGCCAGATCGAATGCCGGATCGCCGTAGCACGCCGTCTCGGCATCGAGGAAGACCGGCCCGTCGGGCCCGCAGAGGATGTTTTTCGGGCTGACATCGCCATGCATCAGCGCGATGCGGGCGCGGGCCAACGCCTCGCACAGGCGCTCGATCTGCGATGCGTAGCGCGGATGGGCCTTGGCGGTGTGCAGCAGATAGGGTTCGATCCGCAGCGCAAAGAACAGATCCTGGTTGGCGAAGCGTGCCGCGACGTCGGCGCGGCCGGCGCTCGCCGCATGAATACGCACCAGAGCGGCACCCACTGCCGCCGCGAAATTCGCGTCGCTGGTCCCTTCCATCAGCAACGTCTTCCAGCAGGGAAAGCGTTCGGGCGGCAGATAGGCCATGGCGAACAGATGCGCGGCGCGATCCTCCGCCAGGATGGAGGGCACCGAGTTCGGCGCGATCCCGGCGGCGAAACGCAGCCAGGCGACTTCGCTGTGCGCCCGCTCCATCGGGGCGTGCCACTCGGCGGCGACGCGCAGGCGCTCCAGCGGCCGCTTCACGCAGATCGGCCCGCCCGGAAGATCGACGCGGAACACGTCGCCCGAGACGCCGCCGGATAGCGCGGCGACCGGCGGCCGATCGTCTTCACCGATCAGGCCCACGCGCCGCAGCGCCCGGTATATCTCGTCCTGTCCGTCCATATGCGCCGCCGTTCGATCCGTCGAGCAAAATACCGACAAAACATCGCGAAGGAAGCACGGGATGGACGATCCGGACGATATTCCGGGCCTTGCGGCGAAATAGCGACGGGTTGATTTACGATGCGATGAACTGCGCCGCGCGGCGCAGATCGGCGACGAAATTTCGCTTCTGCTGTGTCCGGTCCTGCGCGTCCCGGATGCGCAGCAGGAAAGAGGGGTGAATGGTGACCGTGGCATGGCCGCCATCCGGCAGATCGAGTATTTTTCCGCGAACCGCCGAAATCGTCTCGGCCCGACCGAGAACGCTGCGGGCCGCCGTCGCGCCCAGCGCCACGGTCAGCAGTGGCCTGACCAGCCGGCGCTCCGCTTCGTACCACAGATGGCAGGCGCGGACCTCTTCGGCATTGGGCCGGTGGTGGAGGCGGCGCTTGCCGCGCGGCACGAATTTGAAATGCTTCACGGCATTGGTCAGATAGACCTTGTCGCGGGCGATCCCCGCATCTTCCAGCGCCTCGTCGAGGATATGGCCCGCAGATCCCACGAACGGCCGGCCGGCCAAGTCTTCGTCGTTCCCCGGCTGTTCCCCGACCAGCATGAGCTTGGCACGCGCGGGGCCTTCGCCCGGCACGACCTGGGTGGCGTGGCGATAAAGTGGACAGCGCCGGCAGGCCTGCAATTCGCCGGCAAGTTGCTTGAGGGAGGCCGGATCGTTCATAGATGCCGCACAGCCAATTCTCCAACAACGACAACCAAATCCGCCGCCGCGAGTTCCCATGTCGGAACGCGGAGCGCGGCGTTCCGCCTGTGATCCGGAGAACCCTATGCCCAAGACGCTCGAAGGCTCGTGCCGCTGCGGCGCGGTGCATTTCACTGTGCAGAGCCACACACCCTATCCCTATCAGCTTTGCTATTGCTCGATCTGCCGCAAGACCGCCGGCGGCGGCGGCTTCGCCATCAATCTGATGGGCGATGCGAAGACGTTGAAGGTGCGCGGCAAGCGCGCTATCCGCATCTTCCACGCCCGGATCGCGGACGACAGCGGCCATTGCCGCACGAGCCGCGGCCAGCGGCATTTCTGCGCCCAATGCGCCAGCGCGCTATGGATGTTCGATCCCGAATGGCCGGACCTGATGCATCCCTTCGCCTCGGCGATCGACACCGAATTGCCGGTGCCGCCTTCCAAGGTCCATCTGATGCTGCGCTTCAAGCCGAAATGGGTGAAGCCGGATTTCGGGAGGGGCGACGCGAAATTCCGCGACTATCCCAAACTGTCGATCGAGGAATGGCACCGCAAGCGCGGGTTGTGGATCGACTGATCAGGCGGCCACTGCGCCGCAGGCTGCCGCACAGGCGCGGCACGCCGAAATGCACTCCTCCATATCCCCCAGCCGTGCGCACTCCTCCGCGCAGGCCGTGCAGATGGTGGCGCAGAGGCGGCACAACTCGCGGTGAAATTGGCTCTTGTGAAGCATGAAATCGGCGGTCGTGGCGCAGATCGCGGCGCAATCAATCATCAGGCGGAAGTGCTGCGGCCTGACATGCTCGCCGCCCGCCTCCAGGCAATGCGTCATCGCCATCCCGAGGCAAGTCTTCTGACATTCCAGACAGGCATCAATGCCGGTGGTGATTTCGCGGCTGAACGCATGCATGGCGATTGTCCTGAGGCGCACACCGGTTACGCCGCAGATCGGGTTTCGTTCCGCGGCTTCCGGGCGCCATCAAGTTCCCGGAACCGCTGTCCAGAAATTACGTTCTTTCCGGGACCCTTGGAGAAACGCAAATGCCCGACATCAAGCAAGCAAAGATCCTGATCATCGCGACACACGGCTTCGAGCAGGCCGAACTGGAGGTTCCGCGCGACACGCTGCGTGCCGCCGGCGCCCAAGTGGACGTGGCCACGCCCGACGGCAAAGCCATCCGGGGCTGGAACGTCAAGGACTGGGGAAACACCGCCCCCGCCGATCTGAAGATCGCGGACGCCGATGTGGAGGACTATGACGCGCTGGTGATCCCCGGCGGCGTCATTAATCCGGACAAGCTGCGCGTCGACGACGATGCCATGGCGGTCGTGCGATCCTTCCTGGGAAGCGGAAAGGTCGTGGCGGCCGTCTGCCATGGGCCGTGGCTGCTGGTGCAGGCCGATGCGCTACGCGGGCGCAAGGCGACCTCCTTCAAATCCATCCGCAAGGATGTCGAGAATGCCGGCGCGGAATGGGTGGACGAACCGGTGGTCGTCGACAACGGCATCATCACCAGCCGCAATCCCGACGATCTGCAGGTCTTCACGGCCAAGATCATCGAGGAGGTGCGCGAAGGCCGCCACGCGCGACGACTGGCGGCGGAGTAGCGCCTAGAAACGGCCTGCCCCGGCTTCCAGCCAGTGCACGCTGAACAGCGATGCGGGATCGCACCAGACCGCGCGCGGCACGAAACCCGCATCGCTCGCCAGGGCGCGAAAACCGTCCACCGTGAATTTGTGCGAGTTCTCGGTGTGGATGGTTTCGCCTTCCGCGAAGGCGATGTCCCGCCCGCACAGCGAAACGTTCTGCCGCGAGAGGCTCATCAGGTGCATCTCGATGCGCTGCATCGCCGGGTTGAAGAACGCGTAATGGGCGAATTCGTCGAGATCGAAATCAGCCTCCAGCTCACGATTGGCGCGCGCCAAAATGTTCTTGTTGAACGCCTCCGTCACGCCGGCCGCGTCGTTGTAGGCGGCATGCAGGATCGCCGGATCCTTGACGAGGTCGACGCCGATCAGCAATCCGCCGCCCTTCAGCATCATCGCGGTGCGGCGCAGAAAGGCGACCGCTTCGCCGCGGTCCAGATTCCCGATTGTCGAGCCGGGAAAGAACCCGATGCGGCGCGCGTCATGGCCGAGCGGCGGCAGGGCGAACGGCCTGGTGAAATCGGCGACCACCGGGCGCACCGCAAGCCCCGGCCGCATCTGGCGGAATTGAGCCGCCACGCCCTGCAGATAATCCCCCGAAATATCGATCGGCAGGTAGGCGCCCGGCCGCTTCAGCGCATCGAGGAGCAGCGCCACTTTCTGCAACGCGCCGGCGCCGAATTCGATCAGCGTTGCGCCCGCGCCCATGAAATCGGCGATCTCGCCGGCATGCGCATGCAGGATGCCCATCTCGGTGCGGGTGGGATAATATTCGGGCAGCTCGCAGATCCGCTCGAACAGCTCCGAGCCTTCGCGATCGTAGAAATATTTGCAGGGCGCGCGCTTCGGCCGTGCTTCGAGACCAGCCAGCAGATCGCGGGCGAACTCGCTTTTCGCCCGCGCCACGGCGGGCGCGTGACCGGGAACGGACAGAAGGCCGGTGTCGCTCATGCATCCTCCGCAAGCCGGATACCGCTGAATTGCCACCGCGCCGACGGCGGAAAGAAATTGCGGTAACTCGGCCGAATATGATCTTGCGGTGTGGCGCAGGAACCACCGCGCAGCACCATCTGTCCCACCATGAATTTGCCGTTGTATTCGGATGCGACGCCGCTGAATGGGCGGAAGCCGGGATAGGGATCGTAGGACGACCGCGTCCACACCCAGGCGTCGCCGAACAGGCGGCTGCCGTCTTCCGCGCGGGCGGCGCGCGGATGAAGCTGGGCGGGATCGAGGAAATTTCCCTTCACCGGATGTTCGCTCGCCACCGCTTCCCATTCGAATTCCGTTGGCAGCCGCTTGCCGGCCCAGGCGGCATAGGCGGCCGCCTCGTAGAAGCTCACATGCACCACCGGCTCACCGGGATTGAGCGGACGTGCGCCGTGCAGCGTGAAGATGGTGCGCCCGCCGGGCAGCCAGTAGAGCGGCGCCTGCCAGTCTTCGCGCTGCGCCAGGGCCCAGCCGTCGGAGAGCCAGAATTCCGGGCGCGCATAGCCGCCATCCGCGATGAATTCGAGATAGTCGCCGCAGGTCACCGGCCGCGCGGCAAGACGGAACGGACGCAGCATCACGTCGTGCCGCGAACGTTCATTGTCGAAGGAAAAGCCCGGCCCTTCATGACCGATCGCCGCGATCCCGCCACAATGCTCGAACCATTCCAGCCTGGAGGAGACATCCATCGCCAGCGGCCCGGCCGGATCGTAGGCCGGCAGGAGCGGGTTGCGCGAGAATGCGTGCTTGATGTCGGTGAGCAGCAATTCCTGGTGCTGCTGTTCATGGTGGAGGCCGAGCTCGACGAGCTTGAAAAGCTTGGGATCGTCCAGAAGGTCCCGCATCGCATCGTCGACATGACGGCGGTAGGCCATCACGTCCTCGACGCCGGGGCGCGTCAGCAAGCCTCGCTCGGCGCGCGTGAACGGCGTGCCAAGACCCAGATAGTAGGAATTGAAAATGCTTTCGAAGCGCGGATCGAAAATGCGATAGCCCGCGCGCGGCGCGAGCACAAACCGTTCGAAGAACCAGGTGGTGTGCGCCAGATGCCATTTGGCCGGGCTCGCATCGGGCATCGACTGGATGCACTGGTCTTCGTGGGATAGCGGCGCGGCCAAGCGTTCGCTCATCGCCCGTATGACGGCGAAACGGTTTGCCAGGCTCGACGATTCTGCGGCGGCGCCCGATGCTGCGAGTGATGACATTTCGAAGGCTCGTTTGAACAAAGCCGCCCCCAACACGGGCCTTTTCCGTGATGAGAACGGCTCAAGACACCAATCGTTTCAGGAAATCAACCGTCTGTCATCCATGAACCGGCCCCGGTCTGCCGACCGCCTGTCCTTTTTTCGAACCGGTCAGCCCTGCGGGACAAGGCGAGCGCCCAAAGTGATCTTCGTGCCCGCCAGGGCCCGCGACACGGGACAGGTCCGCTTGGTCTCCTCCGCCACCGACTGGAAAGTCGCCTCGTCGATGTCGTCGATCTGCGCGTCGGTATCGAGATGGCTTTCCGTGATGGCGAAACCGTCGCCGTCTTTTTGAAGCTGCACATGCGCCGTGGTGCGGATGCGGGCCGGCGGAAATTTCTTCTGCGAAAGATTGGCGGCCAGCGCCATCGAGAAGCAGGCCGCGTGGGCGGCGCCGATCAATTCCTCCGGGTTTGTCCCCCTGTCGCCTTCGAAGCGGCTTCCATAGGAATAGGAGGCTTCAAAGGCATCGCTTTCCGGCCGGATCGTCCCCGATCCGTCGCTCAGTCCACCCCTCCATTCCGCTTCGGCCGACCGTTGCACCATGACAATTCTCCTTTTTTCAAAATCGCCCTTCCCATAGAAAACGAAACCAAGGGAACTCGGTTGCGCAGGGGCGGCGGCGCAGTCGCGGGAACCATTTCGGCCGAAGATGATTGAAGCCTGCATCGGTACGAAACCGACGCAACGGATGTGGAAAACACTCCGTACAAGGATCTATTTTACGCCACCGCCTTCGAGCGTTGCGAAACGCCGCGCAGAATTGCTTCGAGGGATTCCGGTGCGACCGGCTTCTGCAGGATGGGATAGGCCGCGAAGCGATCGTCTACCGCGTGCTGCGAATAGCCGGTCAGGAAAATGAACGGCACCGACTGGGAGGCCAGGAGTTCGGCGAGCGGATAGACCGGCTGCCCATTGAGATTCATATCCAGGATCGCCCCGTCGTAGTGACCGCATTTCGCGGCCGCGACCGCGTCCTCCAGGCGAAAAAACGGTTCGGTCGGCTCGAAGCCCCAATCGACCAGCAGATCGCGGAGCAAGATGCCGATCAAGGCTTCGTCCTCGACCAGCAGCAGGCGCTTGCCGAACGCCAAGGCCGGTTGCGCCGCGATCTCGGGCTGGCGTCCGGCGTCCGTCCGATGCGCCGCAGCGACCGCGCCGCAGGACACCACCATCGTGCAGGAGAGCCCATCGGGCCGCCAGTCGAATTCCACCCGGCCCTTGCTGGCGGAACTGAAATTGGCATGGATGATCTTCATGCCGAATCCCGTCGCGGTGGGATGTTCGATGCGCGGTCCGCCGCGCTCGCGCCAGTCGAGCGTCAGCCATCCTTCCTCGCAGGTCCATCGGATATCCAGCTCGCCGGCTTTCGACGACAGCGCTCCGTATTTGGCGGCATTGGTCGCCAGTTCGTGCAGCGTGAGCGCGACGGTCTGGGCGGTCTCGGGCGAGACCAGGACCGACGGGCCTTCGATCTTGATCTTCGCCGCGCCGCTGGCGCGATAGGGCTCCACCTCTTCCGCCACCAGACGCAGCACATCCGCGCCCTGCCAGCGCGACTGCGACAGCAATTCGTGGGTCTGGGCCAGCGCGCGGATGCGCCCCTCGACGGCCTTGACGTAACCTTCCATCGTGTCGGCGCGGGCGAGCCGGATGATCGCCTGCACGATCGCCAGCGCGTTGCGGGCGCGGTGATCGACTTCGCGGGCCAGGAGCGCCTGGCGCGATTCGGCGTACTTGCGATCGGTGATGTCGGTGATGACGCCGCTGACCCGGCGCATCTTCCCCGCGGCATCGAAGGTCGCCACCGCCGCGCCGGCGCACCAACGCACCTCTCCGTTCGGCCGGATGACGCGCAGCTCCGCGCGAAGGCTGCTGTTGCTTTCCGACACGCCGGCAAAGTCGGCGATCAATTTCTCCGCGTCGTCGGGATGGATAGCGTTTCGGATCGAATCGAATGTCGGCGCAAAAGACGGATCGACGCCGAAGATGCGCCGCTGGCCTTCGTCCCAGGTCCACGCTCCGGCTTCGCAATCGTAATCCCACGAGCCCATGTCGCCGGCCGCCAGCGCCAGGCTGCGCCCCTGCTCGCTTTGCAGCAATCTGGCGGTCGAGGCTTCCAGGGCCGCGGTGCGTTCAGACACCCGGCTTTCCAGCTCGCGGTTGAGCCGTTCGAGCTGGCGGGTCTTGCGATAGAGCTCGGCGAACACCTTGACCTTCGCGCGCAGGACCTCGGGAACGACCGGGACGGGCACGTAATCGACCGCGCCAGCATTGTAGCCGCGCAGGTAATCGGTCTCCGACACATGGATGGCGGAAATGAAAATGATGGCGATGCGCTGGAACCGGGGATGCTCGCGGATCATCTTGGCCAGTTCAAAGCCGTCCAGTTCGGGCATGCAGACATCGACGAGGATGACGGCGACGTCCGTCTTCAGCAGATGTTCCAGCGCTTCCTTGGCCGAAGCCGCCTTGATGAGATTCTCGCCGAGATCACCGAGCATCACCTCGTAGCTCAGCAATTTGCCGGGCTGATCGTCCACCAGCAGAACGTTGACCTTGTCGTTGGCGTCCATGACGGCCTCTCTAGCGGTGCAACCACATCCGCAGCGCCGACAGGAGCTGTTCGGTATTGACGGGCTTGGCGAGATAGTCCGACGCGCCGGCCTCCAGGCATTTCTCGCGGTCGCCCTTCATCGCCTTCGCCGTCAGCGCCAGAATCGGCAGACGGCGGAATTTTGGATTCTCGCGGATCCGCGCGGTGGTCTGATAGCCGTCCATTTCCGGCATCATGATGTCCATCAGCACGATGGCAAGATCGGGCGTCTCTTCGACC
>JAATGL010000007.1 GCA_015654705.1 Alphaproteobacteria bacterium
CTCGACCGGCCCGACGTGCTGCTCGGCCAGACCTACAAGATCAAATGGCTGGATTCCGATCATGCCTTCTACATCACCATCAACGACATCGAGAAGGATGGCCGCCGCCGCCCCTTCGAGGTCTTCATCAATTCCAAGAACATGGAGGCCTATGCCTGGACGCTGGCGCTGACGCGGATGATCAGCGCCGTGTTCCGCCGCGGCGGCGACGTCTCCTTCGTGGTCGACGAGATGAAGGCGGTGTTCGATCCGCGCGGCGGCCAATGGATGGGCGGGCGCTATGTGCCCTCGCTGCTGGCCGCCATCGGCGAGGTGATCGAGCAGCATCTGGTCTCGACCGGGTTCATGGCCCCGCGCGAGACGCCGCTGGCCGGCGAGGAGCGCCGCGCCGTCGCCATCGCGGCCGAAGGCGCCCCGGCCCGCTTCTGCCCGCGCTGCGGCAGCCCCAGCTTCGTGCGCCTCGAAGGCTGCGACTCCTGCATCTCGTGCGGCTATTCGAAATGCGGGTAGCGACCTCGCTTGTTCGTCATGGCCGGGCTCGACCCGGCCATCCAGCAGGAAGAACAAGGCAGGCGGAGACGCGTGGCCCCTCGCGTGAAAATCTGGATGGTCGCCTCAAAGGCGGCCATGACGAACATCGAGATGGTGCGAAGCGATCCGCCGCATGAACTATTCCAGCCGCTTCTTCCTCTATGCGCCGTTCGCGCTGCTGCTGGCCATCGCTTCGGCGGTCGGCGCGGTGTGGTGGGCGGCGGCGGATGCGATGGACAAGCGGCTGGACGCGCTGAACGGACGCGCGGCGGTGCCGGGCGTCACGCTCCGCTTCGCGTCGAAGACGATCGGCGGCTTTCCCTTCCGGCTCGACGTGGTGTTTGCGGATTTCCGCGTCGCGGTGGCGAGCGCGCACGGACCGCTCGAATGGCGCGCCGAGCATTTCGCGCTGCACGCGCTGACCTATGGCCGCGCCGAAACCATCTTCGAGGCGGCGGGCAGGCAGACGATCGCCTGGACGGACGAACGGCGCCGCCCGCACACGCTGCCCTTCGCGGCCGGCAGCCTGCATGCCAGCGCCATCGGGAATGCGGGCGGGCTCGCGCGCTTCGATCTCGACCTGGTGGGGTTCGGCTCGCCGGCGCTGACGGCGGCGCGTATCCAGTTCCACATCCGCCGCGATCCGGACGGCGCGCGCCTCGACCTGGCCGCGAGCGCCGACGCGATTCATCTTTCGCCCGTGCTGCGCGGCGCCTTCGGCGATACGATCAAGCATGTCGCGCTGCAGGGCGACGCCGCGCCGGCTGCCGCGTTCGATGTGCTGCGCGCCGGCAGGGCCGATTGGCAAAGCGCGCTTGAAGCCTGGCGCAAGGCATCGGGCACGCTGCGCGCCGAACCGTTCGAGATCGACTGGGGCGGGCCCGACATGGCGGGCCTCGGCACGCTTGCCCTCGACGGCGCCCGCAGGCCGCAGGGGCTGCTGGATTTCAAGGTCACGGGGATGTCCGCCTGGCTGGCGCGCAATCCGCCCGCGCGTCCGGGCGGCGTCGCGGCCGCGCTGCGCGACCGCGCCGCGAAAGCCGGCAGCGACGAGTCCGGCCGCATGGGCGCGGTCCTCGGTGCCCGGGACGGCATCCTCTATCTCGGCGATGAACCCATCGGCACGGTCGCGCCGCTTTATTAGGGCGCGCTCGACCTTGCACATTTATAGATTGTCATCCCGGCCGAGCGCAGCCCGCTCAGGCTTTCGGCTTCGCGTTGCGCCCGAAATTCGGCGCCGCCGAGTCCTGGCCGGCGTCGATGATGCCGCGGCGGATGGCGCGGGTGCGGGTGAAGAGGTTGAACAGCGCGTCGCCGTCGCCCCAGCGGATGGCACGCTGCAGGGCGCTCAGGTCCTCGCTGAAGCGGCCCAGCACCTCCAGCACCGCCTCGCGGTTGTTGAGGAAGACGTCGCGCCACATCGTGGGATCGGACGCGGCGATGCGGGTGAAGTCGCGAAAGCCGCCGGCGGAATATTTGATCACCTCGCTTTCGGTGACCGTGCTCAGATCGTCGGCGGTACCCACGATGTTGTAGGCGATCAGATGCGGCACATGGCTGGTGATCGCCAGCACCAGATCGTGGTGCCTGGCATCCATCACCTCGACCTGGCTGCCCAGCCGGCGCCAGAATTCCGTCAGCACCGCGAGCGCCGCGGCATCGCTCTGCGGCGGCGGCGTCAGGATGCACCAGCGTCCGTCGAACAGCTCCGCGAAGCCGGCCTCGGGGCCCGACTGCTCGGTGCCGGCGATGGGATGGGCGGGAATGAAATGGACGCCGGGCGGAACATGGGGCGCCACGTCGCGCATCACCGCGCCTTTCACCGAGCCGACATCGCTGAGGATCGCGCCGGTTTTGAGATGCGGCGCCATCGCTTCGGCCAGCCCGGCATAGGCGCCGACCGGTGCCGCCATGATCACCAGGTCGGCGTCGCGCACCGCGCCTTCGATGTCGCTGTGCCAGGACTCGGCAAAGCCGACGGCGCGCGCCCGCGCCAGCACCTCCGGCATCGGTTCGTAGCCGGCGACATGGGCGGCCAGAGCGCCGCGGCGCATCGCATGGGCGATCGACGAGCCGATCAGCCCCAGTCCGAGCAGCGCCACCCTGCCGAACAGCGGCTTTGTATCGGTGTTCATTGGCCCATCACAAACGCGCGCAAGGCCTCCACCACCTTGCGATTGGCTTCTTCCGTGCCCACGGTCAGGCGCAGGCAATGCGGCAATCCATAGGCTGCGACGCCGCGCAGGATCAGGCCACGGCCGGAGAGAAACGCATCCGCCTCGGCGGAGGTTTTGCCCTTCTCCGCGGGAAAATGGATCAGCACGAAATTGCCGACGCTGTCGTCGACGCGCAGGCCCAGCGCGCGGATGGCCCTGGTCAGCCAGTCCCGCCATTTTTCATTGTGGGCGACGGCGGCCTCGACATGGGCGCGGTCCTTCAGCGCCGCGACCGCCGCGCGCTGGCCCGGCGTCGAGACGTTGAACGGTCCGCGGATGCGACCCAGCACGTCGACGACGGCGGCCGGACAATAGGCCCAGCCGACGCGCAATCCCGCCAGCCCGTGGACCTTGGAGAAGGTGCGCGTCATCACGACATTGGAGGAATTGGCCACCAGCTCGATGCCGGCCTCGTAATCGTTGCGCCGCACATATTCGGCATAGGCCGCGTCGATCACCAGCAGCGTGTCGGGACGCAGCCCGGCATGCAGCCGGCGTACCGCGTCATGCGGCAGGTAGGAGCCGGTCGGATTGTTGGGATTGGCGAGATAGACCAGCCGCGTCTTCGCCGTCACCGCCGCCAGCATCGCATCGACATCGGCGCGCAGATTGGTCTCCGGCACCTCGACCGGCACCGCGCTGTTGGCCAGCGTGGCGATGCGGTAGACCAGAAAGCCGTGCGCGCTGAACAGCACCTCGTCGCCGGGCCTAAGATAGGCGTTGGCCAGCAGCGTCAGCAACTCGTCCGAGCCGTTGCCGCAGACGATGCGCGCGGCATCGAGGCCGTAAGTCTCGGCGATCGCCTCGCGCAGGATGCGGGCGCTGCCTTCGGGATAGGCATCGAGTGTGTCCGACGCGTCGCGGAACGCGGCGACCGCCTTGGGGCTCGGCCCCAGCGCGGATTCGTTCGACGACAGCTTGATGGGACGGACCGCGCCGGCGACCTGCGCCCGCCCGCCGACATAGGGCGAGATGTCCAGGATTCCGGGCTTCGGCGCGAGGCTCATGGCGGCTTTCTTCGCTGTCCGCCGGGCCGTTCCCGCGGGGCCGGTATTGATAAGGGCGCGGGCCCGCGAAATCAAAGCGGCGCGGCGCATTTCGTTGACACGGTCGGGCACCGGTCTTAGCTACGCGCCCACGGGAAAGGACCAAGAGCGTTGATCGCCGATACGGCAAGCCCCAAATTCCTGCGCCCGATCACCGCGCCGGGCGCCGATGTCGGACGGGCGATCACCTTCGGCGCCGACCGTCCGCTGGCGCTGGATGCCGGCCGCGCGCTGGCGCCGTGGACGCTGGCCTACATGACCTACGGCACGCTGAACGCGGCGCGCTCCAACGCGGTGCTGGTCTGCCATGCGCTGACCGGCGACCAGTTCGTCGCCGGCAGCCATCCGGTGACCGGCAAGCCCGGCTGGTGGCCGCTGATGGTGGGGCCGGGCCGGCCGATCGACACCGACCGCTTCTTCGTGATCTGCGCCAATGTGATCGGCGGCTGCATGGGGACCAGCGGTCCCGCCGATCCCGATCCCGCGACGGGAAAGCCCTACGGGCTGACCTTTCCGCTGGTCACCGTGCGCGACATGGTGCGCGCCCAGGCGATGCTGCTCGACGCGCTCGGCATCGACGAGCTTCTCTGCGTCGCCGGCGGCTCGATGGGCGGCATGCAGGTGCTGCTATGGGCGGCCAGCTATCCGCAGCGCGTCGTCAGCTCCATGCCGATTGCGACCGCGGCGCGCCATTCCGCCCAGAACATCGCCTTCCACGAAGTCGGCCGCCAGGCGATCATGGCCGATCCGGACTGGCGCGGCGGCGACTATGCGCGCCAGGGCGTGCGGCCGGAAAAGGGCCTCGCCGTCGCCCGCATGGCCGCCCACATCACCTACCTGTCCGAGGCGGCGCTGCAGCGCAAGTTCGGCCGCGAGCTGCA